>JBKCCF010000190.1:0-5797 GCA_046305255.1 Methylococcaceae bacterium | reverse complement strand
CCATACCGTACTCGACACCGGGCAACTGTTTTTGGAATACCAGCCGCAAGTGCAAATGGAGAGCTTTCGCATTGTTGGCGTTGAGGCCTTGCTGCGCTGGCAGCATCCGCAGTTGGGGCCGATGTTGCCGGGCCGTTTCATAGCGCTGGCCGAGGAAACCGGGCTGATAGAGGCCATAGGATGCTGGGTGCTGAAGACGGCGTGCCGCCAGACGCGCCGTTGGCTTGATGCAGGTCTGCAACCCGGGTCCATAGCGGTCAATCTATCGGTGCGCCAGTTGCGAAGCCCCAATTTGCTGGAAACAGTTGCTGAAACACTGGCGGCCTGCCGCCTGGAAGGTCATTTTCTGGAGCTTGAGGTGACCGAAACCATGCTGATGGAGGCGCCGGAATCGGTGATCCCCATCCTGACCGGGCTCAAGCAACTGGGGGTCAAGCTGGCGCTTGACGACTTTGGAACCGGCTACTCCAGCCTCAGCTATCTCAAGCGATTTCCCTTTGATCACCTGAAAATAGACCGGTCATTCGTAGGCGATATCAGCACCGACAGCAACGATACCGTAATCGTCCAGAGCATCATTTCGCTAGGCCATAGCCTGGGCTTGAAAGTCATTGCCGAGGGCGTGGAAACGGCGGAGCAACTGCGATTCCTCAAACAGCATCATTGTGACGGCATCCAGGGCTACCACGTGGCGGAACCGCTGCCGGAGGCCGATTTCACCCGATGGCTGCTGCGACGGCACCCGCCATCCGCTTGAAGGGGTTGAGTCAAGGTGGCTTACCCTGATTGAAATGCGACTGACTGTCATTTAGAGTGCAGGCTTGGTCAAGGTTCGTTACCCATCCACTTTTCCTATCCCCTGACATGATGATGCTTTCACGCCTGTCCCTGCTGCTGTTGCTGAGCCTCGTATTGTTGCCCGCCCTGACGTTGGCGCAAGTCTTTTATAGCAAGGAGGAGGCCTTTGAGTTGGCGTTTGGCAAGGATGCCCTGGTTGAGGATGTGCCGGTTTTCCTCACGGATGAGCAGTTGGCGGCTGTCGAAAAAATGGCACAGGCCAAGGTCGACAGCCAGTTGTTTACCTTCTACGAGGGCAGGAAGAACGGTCAAAGCCTCGGCTATGCCGCCATCGAATCCCACACCGTGCGTACCCAGCCCGAGACGATATTGATCGTACTGTCGCCAACGGGCGAGCTGGTCCGGACGGAAATCCTCGCCTTTCACGAGCCCCCCGAATACAAGCCGCCGACCCAGTGGTTCGCTCTTTTGAATCATCGGCCTGTGTCCGATATGAAGCTGAATCAAGGCGTGGATGCCATCAGTGGCGCAACCCTCAGTTCGCGTGCTTCCCTTGATGGCATTCGCAAGGTGATGGCCGTGTACGCGATCGCAATAGCGGGGAGACCTCACTGATGCGCTTCTTTGTCACCGGCGAACAGAATCGGCAGTGGCTGCTCAATACCGTCGTGTTGCTGTTTCTGGTCTACATGATGGTGTTGTGGCTCAGTCTTGGCCTGATGTATTTCAACCGGATGGATCTGACGCCGCAGTCAGTGATTGATTATTACCTGGGCGCCGAAGCTCGCTTCACCCAGCCGCGCAGCTACCAGAGCCTGCTGGAAGTCTCCCACGCCCATATGTTTTCAATGGGGATGTTGGCGGTCACGCTGACCCACCTGCTGCTGTTCGCCAACCTGTCGGCCCTGCTCAAGATCAGTCTGAGTGTGCTGGTGTATTTCTCCGCCATCGCCGACGAGGCTGCGGGCTGGCTGGTACGCTTCGTCCACCCGGCGTTTGCCTGGTTCAAGATCGGAGCGTTCATCACGCTGGAGCTGAGTCTTGCGGTGCTGATCGTACTGGTGACGCTGTCGCTGCTTCGCCAACGCGCTGGAATGCAGCCGAAAAGCCGAAATCCCGGTATCCCGAACACCCCGCCCGGGCGAGACAAGCGGCGGTCACGCAGAGGCCTTCTCACCAAAGTCTGAGCCTGTCGGCCAGGTAGTTTTCCGGGATGTGATAGGGGGCGGCCTCCGGCGCTGTCGGTTGTTTACGCTTCAGTGTCATGCTCAGCGGATGCGTGCCTTTCAGTTCCCTGATCTCGACCGGAATCCCTGTCAGCGCGTCTAGATGCGGGTTTGAGAGCGCCAGTCCCAACCTTGACGCCAGCCCGTGAGCCCGGGTCGCCACCGCGTGCGCCATGGCCACCAGCGACTGCACCGCCGCCGTGTCATCCCCGGATAATCCCAGCGTTTCGGGGTTGGCAATACACAGCGCCATAGGGTGAAAGCGTTCACCCTTGAGTTGCAGCGGTGTGCAGGGTACCCCAGCGATTTCCTTGCCGGTTCCGGCCGCATCCAGCGTGATGCCCTGCAGCGTGTTCTGTGCGACTGCGAAGGCATCCAGCGGGAAGCCGCCCAGCATTTTTTCCCACTTCGCCCGTTGTCTGGCATCCAGCCCTCGCAGCTGTTGGCCCAGTCCACGTAACAACGGTGTTACATCCTCCACCTGGCCGGCCAGCCTGGCGATGGCGTCCTCCGTCACCGGCGTGTAGCGCTGCCTGCGATGATCGACCAGCGTCAGCCGTTTGCTCGTCTGTTCAAAGACTAGATCCAGTGAAGGATCGCCCCCGGCCGCCCTGATCACGATTTCGCCATGGTTGATGGTTGCAGTTTGCAGGCTGCTATGGCCGTCGTGGCTCACCGCATATTCGAGGAGGCTACCGGCAAAAAGGTTGCCCGGGTGGAGGAGCAGGTAGCCAAACAGAGCGATCAGTCGCAGCAAAATGGGCATGGCAGAGAACCTCGGGTGGGTCGGACTGTTGTGTCGTCAGGTCGGTTTGGTGGCAGCGACCTCGGCGGCGGGCTAGTGATACCATGGAACCCGGCCGCGTGTTGGCCTGTTGTCGTTTTTCCCTGTCCGGTACGTCCCATGAGCAGCCATTCTAACGCCCATCACCATTCCTACCCCGAATCCGGCGGACGGCAGACCCGCCTGCGGTTGGCCCTGTCGCTGATGCTGACCCTGCTGTTCGTCGTGGTGGAGACCGTGGCCGGCAGTTGGGCTCACAGTCTGGCCCTGCTGACCGATGCGGCCCACAATCTGACCGATGTGGCCGCCCTGGCCTTATCCTGGTATGCCCACACGCTGGCCAGCCGGCCCTCTCATGCAGGCAAAACCTTTGGTTACCATCGGGTCGGCATTCTGGCGGCACTGGCTAATTCCATAACGCTGGCCGTGCTTGCTGCCGGTATCTGTTATGAGGCCTGGCAGCGGTTGCAGACGCCCGAGCCGGTCGATGCCGGCATTGTCATCGGCGTGGGCAGCATTGCGCTGGTCGTCAACCTGCTGACGGCGTGGTTAGTGAGCCACGGCGCCAAGGACGACATCAATCTTCACAGCGCCTTTCTGCACCTCATGGGTGATGTCCTCTCGACCCTGGGCGCGATTGTCGCCGGCATCGGCATTCATTACAGCGGACTGTACTGGCTGGATCCGCTCGCCAGCGCCCTTATCGCCGGCCTGATTCTCTGGAATGCGTGGCTGATCGTGCGGGAAACGCTCGACATCCTGCTCGAAAGTACGCCGCGGGATGTCGAAATGAGCGGCGTGGTGCGCGATCTCATGCAGGTGGATGGCGTCAGGGGGCTGCATGACCTGCATGTCTGGAGCCTGTCCCGCAATCTGCGGGCGCTGTCGGTTCATGTTCTGGTCGATGATATGCCCATCAGCGCGTCGGCCTTGATTCGGGCGCAGTTGGCGGAACGCCTGGCGCACCGCCACGGTATCAACCATGTCACACTGCAGTTTGAGAGTATCGGCTGTCAGCCTGACCCGCTCTACTGTGATATTACCCGCCGACATAAGCACGCATCGCACTAGCCGACAAGGCCCTCCGCAACCAGTGCCGCATGGACGGCGGGTCGCTGGCTGATGGTGTTCTGATAAGCGATGAGCCGGGGCCAGGGCGTAAGGTCGATGTGATGCGGGTCGGTCCAGCGCAGTACGGTAAACAGATAGGCATCAGCGATGCCAAAGCCCTCGCCCGCAATATAATCCTGTTGCTTAAGGTGTGCATTCAGGAAATCGAAGCGTTTGGCCAGCTGACTGATCGTCAGTTGGCGGGCGGCTTCAGGGGTTTGCCGGTTCCATAGCGGGCCGAAGCTCTTGTGCAGTTCGGTCGCGATGTAGGCCAGCCATTCCATTACCCGGTAGCGCGGCAGTGTCCCCTGTGCCGGTACCAGCCCGCTATCGGGGGCACTGTCTGCAAGATATTGCAGAATGACCTGACTCTCGGTCAGTAACTCGCCCGTGTCGAACTGCAGCGCCGGAATGTAGCCTTTGGGGTTGATGGTGGTGAAGTCCTCGCCGGTTTCGGTCAGGTGGGTCGCCAGATCGACCCGAACCGCCTCAAAATTCAGTCCCGCCTCGCGCAGTACGATATGGGAGGCCAGCGAGCAGGCACCGGGGGTGTAGTAGAGTTTCATGGTCAGTCTCCTGAGTGGAATGCTTCAGGGCGACAGCCTATCAGATTGCTGGAACAGGATGCGCCGCAGCTGGAAGCGGGTCCAGATATCGGCCTGACTGAAAGCAGGGCGGGCCGCCATGCGGTCGAACCAGCGGGTCAGATCGGGCCGATCCTGGGCCAGCGGCCATTCGCCGATCATGCGAAGTCGCCCGAGCAGCACCGCCGTGACAATATCGGCCTCCCCTATGCGGTCGCCCAGCAGAAAGCCATCTGCCAGCGGTGCCGGTAGCTGTGCCAGAAAGTCCCGAACGTGCTGCCGCTCTGTTTCAAGCTTCAGGCTGAGGCTGCCGTCCCTGAAATAGGCAATGCGGCGCTGATTGAGTTGCAGTTTGGCCTGTAATGCCGGGCTCTGCGCCGGGTCTGCCGCGATGCGGCGAGAGAGGTCACGGCACATGCCTCGCAAGAGGTGCGGAAATAGCAGGCGCAGCGGTGGCAGACTGCTCATGGCCTTGCCGAAGGTGAGCCTTTCGATCGGGATCGCGTAATGTGCGGCGACAATACGCCCGCTTTGCGGGTTGCCGGGTTGCCAGTGTTGTCCCGCATGCAGGGCAGCGTAGGCCAGAATGTCCGCGCTGTCGGTCAGGACCGTGCTGCCCGTACTGAGGGCCGGTACCGTCAGCATGGGATTGATAGCAAGGTAGGCGTCCGACAACTGCTGTTTGGCGCGATGAATGTCGAGCCGCCGACTGTCGAATGACAGGCCTGCCTCCAGCAGAGCCCAGCGGGCGATCATCGAATAGTAGGATGATGGCGCGTGATAAAGCGTGAGAATGGCCATGCCGGTACCGGTCGGTGCAAGGGTGGGCCGCTAGGATTGGTCTGCCGCTAGTCCGGGCCTTGATCGGATATGGGCCGATTCTAGCACCGCGGGTCGGTGTTGCGGGGCAGGTCGACGCCTTGCACCAGCACGGGGCGTCATCCGCGCGGCGCGACCGGGTGGATGACGCCCCGCGCATGGCGCCACCGGCTGGTTAGCCGAGCAGGCCTCCGCATTCGCCTTCCAGTCGATCAACCGCCTGCAACCAGGCCCGACCCGAGTGGCCGACCACCAGCAGCGATTCCACTTGTCCCGACTCATACCGCAGGTGGGCCTGCAGTCCCCCTTCAGGGGCTGGGGTCAGTCCCACCAGCGACCATTTCAGGCTGTCATCGCTGTAATCCTGCGGGGCGAAGTGGCTGAGTTTATCTAGTAAAACCAGCGTTAAATCATTTTCCATCGTCGTTCTCCTGAAAGGGTCATGGGGGGGGCGGGGTGTATCTATCCCCTGAGAC
>JBKCCF010000189.1:0-10628 GCA_046305255.1 Methylococcaceae bacterium | reverse complement strand
CTCGTGCGTGGGTGGCGTTGGTCGCCGGGCTGGTGCTGATGCAGGGATCGCCCGCGTCGGCAGCCAGCCTGCGGGCTGTATTGACACAACTGGCCATACCCTCGGGCATCCATTTTCACATACCTGACGCGCTGGCCCAGGAGCCACTCCGGCTACAGCCGGTCGATCGGACGGAATGGCCCGATGTCGTAGCCGCCTGGTTGCAAGGCTATAACTGGGTGGGCACCCGCGATTTTCGCGGGCGTTTGGTCGATGTGCGCATCATCAGCCGCAAAGGCGACGCGATGGCACCCCATGACGCCTCAAGCCGCCCGTTAGCAGAGGCCATTCAGTATCGGCACGGGGGCATACCCCCAGCGACACCCGATGCCTATCCGGCAGAGGCGGTCTATCAGGTCAGGCTGGATAGCGCCCAACTGAACGCCCTGCCGGTAACCGGGCGAATAGCCTTCACTCTGCCCGATGGTCGGCATACCTACATCCACGATCGACGCTGGATCGATGAAGGCGGCAGCACCACCTGGGTGGGCTACGATGAAACCGATGCCAGTCGACTCAATCGGGCGATCATCACCCTCGACGGCAACGCGGTCGAAGGCCAGATTCGCACCGGCAACAGCCTGTATTGGCTGGCATCCAGCGCGGGCAGGCAGTGGTTGATCGATGTAAAAGCCACCGGCATGAACCGGGCAGAAATGGATCAGGCAGATGCGCCCGGTGCCGCCCGCTCTTTTGCCGCAACAGACTTTACCCGGCCGGTCAGTCAGGCCGCGCCGACCACGGCGCAGAGTTCGATTGATGTCTTGCTGCTCTACACGGCCGGCCTGGAGGGCAATGTCGGAAATAAACTCAAACATCGGCTGGCGCTCGCCAATCAGGCGCTGGTGGACAGTGGGTCTGACGTTCGCTTCCGTAACGTGGGTATCAGCAAGGTGGGCTACCCGGACAATGCGCCTAACGGCAAAGCGCTCAATGATCTGACCCGCCAGGTCGGCCCGCTTCGCAATGTGCCGGCACTGCGCAATCGTAGGGGGGCTGATATCGTGTTGCTGGTCAGGCCGTTCAGACCCGAGCGGCAGGGTAATTATTGTGGTCTCACCTGGATCAATGGATCGGGTGGAAGCCCGCTCGACCCCGAGCGGGCCTACGGTCTGGTGAGTCTTGGCCATGTCAAGGACAACTACTGTAGCCCGTATGCGCTGGCGCATGAACTGGGCCATGCCCTTGGCGCTACCCATGACAGACATCATCCGGCAGGCTCGCCCGGTGTATTCGAGTACGCCCATGGCTACGGTATCAGCGGCCAGTTTGGCGATATCATGAGCTACTTCACGCCGGAAGTTGGCATTTACGCCAACCCCGACGTGCTATGTAAAGGCGTGCCCTGCGGCATCGCCGCAGGAGAACCCGATGCGGCGGATGTCGTTGCCACCTTCCGGCAGACGGGCCCCATCGTTGCGGGTTTCAGGGTGCCGCGAAAGCCATGATGAGGCGGATGGCGAACCGCAGGACTGACGGTGGAGCGCCCGCCGCTGTGTCTGTAACTGAGGTGACCGGTACTCATACGGGTCATCTCGCGAACAACGCAAGGATACGACTTTGGGTATAAAAAAATTTTTTAAGCGCATCATCGGCGCTACCCCTGAGCGGGCCAATCCGGTTCCCGAACCGGAAAAGGCTGAGGACTCCCCTTACGCCAAACTGGTTGCGGAGGAAGCCCCGGATGACAGCCAGAGCAGGCCGAAAGTGCGGGACGCCTTTGTTTTTGATGGTGTCCAGCCAATTGCACAGGATACTGTGGTGTTGTTTTACCCCGACCAGAGTCTCCTTTTGATCCGGCATCCGGACACTGGTTACCCCGCCCGTTATTACGAGTGGAAATCCAGGCTGGCGTTCAGGTCGCTACCGGTGTTCGGTGACTGGACCGGCAGTGGCCACAGTGTGCTTGGGCTGTTTGATGTCGAAAACGCCGCATTCAGTCTGTTTCATGACTACGATGAGCCGGTCGCCTCGACGTTTTTCTACTACGGCCCTCCGGGTTACGACTGGATTCCTCTGGCGGGCGACTGGGACGGTGATGGCAAAGACGGTATTGGCCTGTATGACCCCACCAATGGGGTTTTCATGCTGCGAAATGAACTGATTGGCGCCCCTCCCGAACTGGAGTTCGCATTTGGCCCTGCCAATCAGGGCTGGCTTCCACTGGTGGGTGACTGGAATGGCGACAAGCGGGATGAGGTGGCGGTCTACAACCCCAGGACGGGGGAGTTTCTGCTCAGTGGCGTCTTGCCCCTTGCCGATGTATTTCTGCGCTTTGACACCGCCAATGTGGGTGAAGACTGGCGCCCGCTGGCGGGAGATTGGCGAGGGTTTGGCTTTGATTCTGTCGGACTGTTCGACACAAAGTCGGATACCTTCCATTTGCTCAACCCGTTGTCAAAACAAGAGCCGGAAATTATTTTCAGATTTGGCGTCAATGGCGTTTCCGGTGTTCCGTTCTCGATCAAGTGGACGCCTGACCTGATGGTCGCCCCGCACAGTGATCAGGGCGAGTCGGACGGCGAGGCGGACAGCAGCGCATGAGTGCAACAGAAGCGATACATCTTCGCGTCGACCAGTGCATGATCGATTTTCTCGCCGCCCGTGACGACAGGCAAAGTCTCAGCGACAGGCTCATGGCGGCGCCGGCCCTCGCGGCTTCTGCAAGGGCGGGGACGCTGGAGCGGGTTCGGGATGCGGTAGAGCAGTATCTCGCGGCCGACACCCAGCGCCTGTTTCATCCGCTAAAAACCCAGACCACTCTGGCGTTTTATCAGAACCTCAAGGCTTTCGGGCCGTTGGCTGACAAAACGGTACTCGACTTCGGGTGTGGGACTCATGAAGCCCTGGCCGTATCCATCACGCTGTGGGCCAATGGCGCCAAGGCCGTCATCGCACTGGACCAGGAGGCAATACAGTGGCCCGCGCTGACCGCCCGCTTCCTGTACGACTGGATCATTCATTGCCTTACCGAGCCAGATCGCTACCTGTGGCCCGACGTCTCACGAGAGCGCTTCGTTGCCCGCTTGACCTCGCTAGGTCTTGCGCAGTTGAAGGCGGGACAACTGGAGCCGCTTTACGCCAGCCTGCCGCTGCGCCACCTCTGTGGCCCCGCCGCATCCCTCTCGAATCTGCCGGATGGCAGTCTGAGTTACGTCCTGTCTCAGTCCGTCATGGAGCATATCCAAAGGCCATCGGAGGTATTGGCTGTGCTGAATCAGAAAATGACTGCAGGTGGGCTGCTGTGTTTTGCCATTGATTACCGTGATCACAGGGTCTACGTCGAGGGCGCAAGCCCATGGCAGTATCTGGTGGATGATGGTGATTATCTGCCCGGCTACATCAATAAACTTCGACATGCCGCCATGCTTGATATATTTACATCTGAGGGATTTCGTTTAGTTTCGGGGCAACTGGTCAGGCAGGAAGTCCCCGCATCAATCATGGCGCAGTGTCTGCCAAAATACCGCACTCTCGCCAGGGAAGACCTCGAAACCGTGGCTGCTTACC
The DNA here is from genome assembly GCA_046305255.1 of Methylococcaceae bacterium. Lineage (GTDB taxonomy): Bacteria > Pseudomonadota > Gammaproteobacteria > Methylococcales > Methylococcaceae > UBA6136. Next base: position 7,079 of record JBKCCF010000189.1, on the reverse strand, counting down.
TCATCTTTCAGCGGACCTAGGCTCCGTTCATGCCAATCGTACGATGATGCCAACCCTGATTACACAAAGCCTCAAGGACAGACTGGCCGGGCATGGTATCGGTGTCTCCTGGGCGCCCGACGTTACCCACTTTCCTGAGTTATGCCGGTTCGAACCGCCCTGTTCCACGATGTGGATGCAACTGGTTTACTCGCTTGAGTTAGGGGCGTTCAGTTATGCCGTCAGCGGCTATTTCTTTGCCTGCAGCATCGGTCGCTACAGTTCCATCGGGGAAAATGTTCAGGCGGGGAGGGGGGATCATCCGCTGGACTGGCTGAGCACCAGTCCCTTCATGTACATGGCCCCTACCGATGTATTCGGTGCGCTTGGCGGATTTGCCGACAGTCAGGCCTATGCCGAGCTTCGGGTACCGAGTACCGCAGTCACCCGTATCCCCAACACAATCCGTCCCATCACGATTGGTCATGATGTCTGGATTGGGCATGGCGCTTACATCAAGCCGGGCGTGACCATTGCCAATGGCGCCGTGGTGGCCGCTCATGCCGTGGTGACCAGGGATGTACCGCCCTATGCCGTGGTGGCGGGTAACCCCGCCCGGGTGAAAAAACTGCGCTTCAATGAGGCGACCATCGAACGCCTGCAAACCCTCGCGTGGTGGCGCTATGCCGTATGGGACCTCAAGGATATTCCGTTCGACGATATTGAGCGGGCGATGGATGAACTGGAGTACAGAATAGCCCATGGCTTAATGACGCCTTATGAACCGGGCTTTGTTGACTTCAAGGCGGTGCTGTCGTGAGTGCGCTATTCCGTCGTTTTCCGGCAGGGAGTGGCATGACCCGTGACAAAAGACCGCCCGATAGACCACTTACCCTTCTCTCTGCATGGCGATGAAGCCCGATTACTTTACGCGTGAAATGCAGTTTGCCTGGCTGCTGCGTACGGATGTCCGCGACAAACTGACGAGTGAAAATGCCACCCTTCCGGAGGCGCAAAGGGAGTTTGTCGCCTGGTGGCTGCTCTTTGGCATCAAGGAATTTCCGGGTAACCATTACATCACCCCCGCCCTGATTGACGTCGCCCGCGAGACGGTTGATGACCTGGGTGATGTAAAGGTAACCCGCATCATGCGCTACCTGATGATGTGCGTAGCCGATGGCGTCATGGGTCAGGCCGACCTTATACGCTGGTATTACACCTACGGCGTGCCGGAATATCATCTGTTCAACTATCTTGGCGAGGCCGATTACCGCTTTCTCCATCAGCCGTTCCCCGGATTGCTGCAGGATACCTCCCTGCCGCTGACCCGGCTCATGATCGGCGTCTGGCAGACCCGGCCGGACCTCAAGGCCCATTACTCATTGGCGGACAAGGAAAGCCGTGAGCGATACCTCGCCTGGTTTGTGATTCATGGGTTGGGGCAGCACAAGCTGTTTCCCTATATCACCCTCCCGCAGGCGGTCAGTCTCTATCAGCGTGCGCCGATGTTTCAACCCGGCCTGCAACCGGCAGTAACACGCCTGATGTGGTACTACTGGCTGGCGGATGCCAAGGTCAATGCTGAATGTGATCTCCAGACCGTCGCCGGTCGGCAGGCGTTGCGCAGTGCCACCAATAAACTGCTGTGGTCGCAGGGGCCGTTAAGCCCCTTGTGGAATTTACTGAATTCCCGCACAGACAATGCCGGCAAGGCCCCGCCCATTCATGGCGAACAACCCAAGCCCGATCGGCAGCAAAAACTGGAAAATCTCAAGGGCAAGTCGCCAGGCGTCAATCTGGTCGGCTACGGTATGGGCGAACTCGGCATAGGCGAGGACGTACGGATGATGGCGAGGGGGCTGGAAGCGGTAGGGGTTGATTTCTGCATTCTCAATCGGCAGCCGGGGCCTGAAATTCGCCAGATGGATTTCAGTGTGGTGCAGCATTTCTCAACAGAAGCCCGCTACCCCATTACCATTATCTGCATGACGGCGTTTGATACCGCCACCCTCTGGCTGGATCGGCCTGATCTCTTCATCACTACCTACGTGGTCGGCTTCTGGCCGTGGGAGCTGCCCGAATGGCCCCAGGAATGGGACGAGGTCTACACCCTGGTGGATGAGGTCTGGGCTTCCAGTCAATACACCCGCGCGGCCTTTTTGCCGCGCTCGCCCGTTCCGGTGCTACAGGTTCCGATGGCGGTGACCATTGACGCCATCGCCAGCAAAACCCGGGCAGATTTCGATCTGCCGGAGGGGCGATTCCTTTACCTGTTCGTGTTCGACTTCATGTCCTACCCCGCGCGTAAAAACCCCTGGGCCTGTATCAAGGCCTTTCGCGAGGCCTTTCCGAAGGGCGACGAACCCGTCAACCTGGTCATGAAAGTCTCGAATGTCCAGCCGAATGATCCGAGGTGGCAGGAGATTGCCGCTGCCCTTGAGGCCGATCCCCGTATCCTCAAGCGTGAATTCAATCTTGAAAAAAGCGACGTCATGGCGCTGATGTCGGTCTGTGATGCCTATGTATCACTGCATCGGGCCGAGGGCTTCGGCCGCACCATGGCCGAAGCCATGCTACTCGGCAAGCCCGTTATCGCCACCGGTTATTCCGGCAATGCTGATTTCCTGACAAAAGTGACAGGTTTTCCCGTGCGGTACAAAAAAGCTACAATCAAACCCAATGACTATCCGGCAGGTGACGGGCAGACATGGGCCGAGCCCGATTCGAAACATGCCGCAGAGCAACTGATGAGGGTATTCGAGAATACCCCTGAACGACAACGAAGATCCCGTAAGGGCCAGGCTCACATCGCTGCCATTCACGGCGCCATGGCCGTTGGCACCACTGTCAGGCACCGACTGGCGCTACTGACCTCCGACCCGCCCGCAAGGCCAGACTCAACGCGTGGCACCCATACCTGAACCGACAACCTTAGAGACCTACAGAGCATTGCATGAGTATCACCCTAGTTTGTGGCGCACCCGGTAGCCGTTTCACCACGGTTTTTTCCCTGCTTGAAGCCCAAGGCCTCAGTCAGCCCAAGGCCGTCAGCAAGGGTCGTGAAATCAGTATGGCCGATTTGCATCAGCGGCTGGTGCGTGGGCGTCAGCCTGGCAGCCCTATTGAAGTGGGCAAGGCTTGGGAGCAGGCCGCCGGCGACATACTGCTGGCCAACTGGGATCAAACTCACTGGGGCTGGGCCGATTCGCGCAGCGTATGGCTACTCGACTTCTGGTACGGATTTGATCCCGACATTAAGTTTGTGCTGGTGCATAGCCATCCGCAGCAGGTGCTGGCGCAGTGTCTGGAGCAGGTTGATCAAGCCGAACAGGTGTTGGCGGGGCTGGCGATATGGGATGAGCACGAGCGGGCCATGCTCCACTTCTATCATCGCCATCGTGACCGCTGCATGCTGGTGGATGCGACAGAGGTACTGGCTCATCCGGCGGATTTCTTGCGCTACAGTAACAGTTGGCTGGGCCTGCCGGATCCGTCCGACACCACGACGATCATGCCGAGCATGGCGCCCGTCCCGGCGGTCGATGGCTGGCTGGCGGCCCAGTTATTGGAGGGATATCCCCATATCGAAGCGCTGCGGCAGGACGTGAATGCCAGCCTGAGCTGGACGATTGCGGCCACTGAGCTCACGCCTCCCGGCCTCGGCGAGGCTATCGCGAGCCTCATTGAGGCGAGACAGACCCGAGAGCAACTGAACGGGCAATTGTCCGAAGTCAATGCCGAACGGCACAGTCAATTCCAGCAGAATCTCTCGCTCAAGGCAGCGGCAGAAAAGCGTGAGCAGCAATATGAGCGAGCACGTAAAGATGTCGAGAGCGCCCGCAGGGATTTGCTCACCCGTCTTGATCAGCGCCAGAAAAAATATGACGAATTAGCCGAGGGCTACAGGCAGCAGCAACTTCGAAGTCGAACCGAACTCGAGATGCTGGAGCGGGCGCTCGCAGAGCAAAGCGAGGCGCACGCCGCAGAACGTGAGCGCTTGATGCAGCAGGCCGAACGGGCTCAGGAGGCGAGCGAGCAGGCAAGATTGAGCCTTGTTCAGCAGCACGAAGCTTCCATCCGCCAGCAAGCTGAAGAAAATGAGCTTCTTCTGCTTCAACTCCATCAGGTGCAGGAAGAACTGGAAAGCTACTTTCTGAAGGCGCAGGACACTCATCAGGGGCTAGAGTCCTTCGAGCGACAGAATGCAGCACTTGAGAGCCAACTGATCAGCCTGCAACAACAGAATGCCGAGCTTATTTCTGCCCGTGATCATCAGTCCACGCGGGTGGATGAGTTGCAACAGCAGATTGACCACAAGACCCGCCTGATCAAAGATCTTGAGCAGCAGTTACACAGCAGACAAGCCACGGTACCGAGTGAAGCGTTGCGCCGCCTGCAGGCCGAGATCGCCAGCCTGCAGCAAAGCAATAACGACCTGTCCCAGCAGCACGAAGCTGCCCTCCGCCAGCAAACCGAGGAAAACGAGCTTCTGCTATTGCAACTGCATCAGGTGCAGGAAGAACTGGAGCATTATTTCCTAGGCAATCGTGAACGGGATGAAACCATCAGCGAACTGAACGCGCGTTGGGCGAGAGTGCTGCAGCGAGAGCCTGACCTGTGTGACTGGTCGGCAGTGGACGTGATTAAAACAACCCATAAGCCCCCAAACCATCTCATCCGTTGGCGTATCCTTGACCTAGCCATTGGCAAGCGGGTGATCCCGGAGATGGAAATCGCCGTGATGGTACGAGAGGGCGTTCCCTCGCTGGTCTACTTCCGCGATGCCGAGAAGCTGACCCAGGGCCCGCTGCAGCGCTGGCCCGCGTCATTCAGCAATCAAGACAAGCTGCTGATTCAGCCCGAGGGGCCTGAGGATACCCAACTGGAACGCAGCAGGGCTATCGCCGCGCTGTCACCGGCCGACTGGCAAATGACGCGAACACTCTGTCATCTGCTTAGTAGCCCCACAGTCATGACCATCGCTGGCGTGGCGGGCGTGGGAGAAGACGGGCAGCAGTTCTGGCAGACTGCCCTTAAACGGCTCAGACAGCAGCTTGATGCCTGTCCCAAGGTGTGGCGTTATGGCACAGTGAGCCTCAAGCGCGCCTTCAGCAATGTCGATTACGAACACCTCTGGCTGATGCTGGATGAGGCTGAATACGAGAACCGCCATTGGCACCCGTTCCAGTTCAGGCTGGGTGCGATTGATTTGCAGCGCGGTGGCTTCTCCGCCCATCCCAAACTGGAATTCCCCAAACAGGAGGGTCAGTTGCAGCAGTTTGAAGGCTGGTATCCCGAGTCACGTGACGACTTCGGTGACAAGTTTGAACTGAGGCTGGATCTGACCCGGGGCGTATTGGACGAACAGGTGTGGAACAGGCTCAGCCCGGCAGACAAGACCCAGATGTTCATGCTGGTTGCGACCCTCGCCGACATGGTGCGGGCTATCCCACACAGCCAGCGCAGTTTTGCCCGCCCCATTGAACAATGGATCAGCTTCGCCGAAGCGACGCTGCGAGTAGTTGAGCAACAGATCCTCCGGGAACTCAATCCACCGGCCGCGAAGCCTCCCGCAGTTAAAATTCCGGCAGCAGAGACTCAGAATTCTTTACCCGAGCCAGCGGCCACTGCTGCGGTGGAGCCCGTCGGCAGGCAGCAGAGTGGCGCGCACACGACGACGACACCGGACAGGGTGGCAGAAAATACCGCGCCAGCACGAGGGGCCGCCAAAGCGCCGGTGATTACCCCAGAAGCTCCAACGGCGGCGCAGAGGCTCGGTCACGGACCAAAAGCCTCGACTAACCAGATAAGCCGAAAAAAAACCAAAGCAAAAAAAGGGCGTAAAGGGTGAGCGTGAACAAGCCAATACAAGAGATCAGCACCGTCGTCAGCCTACTCCGGGATCTATATCCCCCCAATGTCCTCGTCCATATCGGTGTGGGGCAGGGTGTGGGTGACATGAGCGCCTGGCGCCAGTGGTCGGTGGCCCGTGCGGTTCTGGTTGATACGCAAGCCGAACCGGTCTGGTTCGGCCAAGAGCAGCTCGCCCACCCCGACTGGCGCTGGATTTCGCAGGCCGTCAGCGATCATGATGGCGATGCGCTGTATTACATCGCCTCCAATGCTGCAGAAAACGGGCTGCTGGATCCCGACAGCCTCAGCCATTACTGGCCTAATCTGCAAGCAGTGGAAAGTCATTCCCGCGCCGTGTACCGACTGGATAGTCTGTTACTCGCGGGGGATATGGTCGAAACCCCTGATTGGCTGATCATTGACTGCCTGCCATCACTGACGATCCTCAAAGGCGCCCGTCAGTCGCTGGAAACCTGCAGCGTGGTGTGGGTGCGCGCCATACTGGAGCCCCAACAGGACAATGTTAACGATGCCGGTTTAGCGTCCATCCGCGACTATCTCGAAGCGCGCGGGTTTGACTGCCTGGGTGTGGCTGAAGCCCTGAATCCTGGGCTGGGCACCGCCATTTTTGTTAAAAATTGGCGAGGTTGTGCGCAGCAAACCATCACGCAATCGATTGAGCAAACGACAACCCTTGCCGCGATAGAAAAGGAAAAGGCCGAAGCCCTCGCCCGAGTTGGGACACTGGAACAGGAGAAAAACGACGCCTTCGCCACCCGCGATGCCCTGGCACAGGAAAAGAACAGCCTCATTGCTGCCCGCGATGCCGAAGTGCAAGCCAAGGCCGAAGCCCACGCCCGCATAGGGGTGCTGGAACAGGAGAAAAACGACGCCCTGGCCGCCCGCGACGCCCTGACACAAGAGAAGAACAGCTTGATCGCTGCCCGGGATGCCGAAGCGCAAGCCAAGGCCGAAGCCCACGCCCGAATCGGGACGCTGGAACAGGAGAACAACGACGCCTTCGCCGCCCGCGATGCCCTGGCACAGGAGAAGAACAGCCTGATCGCCGCCCGGGATGCCGAAGCGCAAGCCAAGGCCGAGGCCCACGCCCGAATAGGTGCGCTGGAACAGGAGAGAAATGACGCCCTCGCCGCCCGCGATGCCCTGGCACAGGAAAAGAACAGCCTGATCGCTGCCCGGGATGCCGAAGCGCAAGCCAAGGCCGAAGCCCATGCCCGAGTTGGGAC
>JBKCCF010000188.1:0-2427 GCA_046305255.1 Methylococcaceae bacterium | reverse complement strand
GCTATTAACAGGTATGGCCTCTGGCCATCCATCAATCTCGTGGTTGTCATTTGATCTCGCTCGGGGATGCCTGTAGGGTGGGTTGTAACCCACCTTTCGCACGTCCAGGGGGCACGATAGACCAATTTTAATGTCTTGTTTTTGGGTGATGCGGGTGGGCTTCACCCCACCCACCCCTTTCAAGGTCTTTTCTCTCGCCTTTTTGCAAGCACACGTGAGGTTGCAATATGATGGTTTTGTTTGGCGCTTTTTCTTGTTGGCCGTGGCTTCTTCGGGCCTCGTTTTTTCTTGGGATACCTTGAGAGTTTCACTTGACCGGCCAGCTTTGTAAGTACATTTGTAAAAGCCTCCGGCGGCATCTCCTGATATGAATCCCAACACTCGTCGGGCACTGCGATTTCCATGCCCACGTATGTCACCGCCACGTCGGTCATCAAATGATATTCCGACAGATTTTCCTCGATCACCGCCCGCCCGTGTGTCGCGCGCAACGCCGCCTTCACCACCGCGTAGGCGTTGTAAGCCAGAACCGCCGTTGAAAATGCAAACAATGCCGCCTGTGGATACCCCAAAGTTTTCACTTCACAGCAAAGCACGTCGGTCAGCGTTTGAAACGCATGTTCCACAGTCCAGCGTGTGCCGTACGCCTCGGCCGCCTGCAATGCCGTCGCCTGTTTCCCCGACAGGTTCGTGATGATGTTAATTTCCTTGTCGCCACTTTCGGTGGGCGCATACAGCCAAAGCGTAATCCGTCTTACGGAAAGCGTCTTTCCCTCGAAGTGCAATTCCATTCCCTGCTCATAAACAATGCCCGTTTCTATTTTTCCAATCCGCCGTTGCCGCCCGCGGAGCCTGAAGTGCAGCGTCGAGGCATGCTGGCGGATCACAAAGAACGCCTCGCGTGACGCCAGACCGAATAAGAACTTACTGGTGCAGAAGTTGCGGTCGGCGATGATGACCATCATCGCCACGATCCGCTCCAGCAGTTCCGGCAGCAGCGAGCGTTCTTGCGCATGTCCGTCCTCGCATGGAACCAGGTCGACGATCAACTCTCGTTGAGCGTCCAATAATGCCAGGGATTGTCCAGGCAGAGGCCCTTCGCGGGTGACGCGGAGTTCGGCCAGTCGGTGTTCGGTCGCGGCCAGATGGTTGCCATCAAGATAAAAGACCTCGAGGCCAGGCAGGATCTCTTTCTTGGCAGCCTGCATGGAGTCGATGATTTTGGCCGCGTCGGCGGCTGTCTGCCGGATTACGATCGAGTTAGTTTGTGGCTCGATATGATTGATTTTGTCGTAAAGAGCGGCCGGTGAAACGCCTAGACTCTCTTTTCCAGCCTGATAAGCGGCATGGACCGATTTATGGGTCCGCGTGGCGACGGTCATCATTAGCGCAACAACTTGAGAGAAAAGAAGTTGCTTGCAGTACTGCCTTTGCCGGGCCTGTTCAAAGATTTGGTCAAGCCGTTCGGGCCGAAGCAGCCGTTCCAAAGTGGCTCGTATCATCACGACAGCCGGGCAACGTTCAACAAACCGATCGAGAATCGCTGTAGGCAACATCCTTGCCGTCTCCTGAGAGTCAACGCAACATCCTTGTCATTAATAAATTATATCGTAAATCAAAAGACCTTGAAAGGGGTGGCTTGACCCCACCCTACGTTTGCTTGGTTTGGAATTGTCTAGCCGGTCTTGGCGAAATCTGGAGGCCCCCGAACTCCGTGCCGACCCGATGATGAATCCTGTGGCCTCTCAGAGAGCCAACGCATATACTGAGTCAGGCTCTATCAACTTTTCAAAGTGCGATCAAAGGCAGGATGACGGGATGCGAATCATGCGGTACACAAAACCATTCGCAATCGCACTGCTTCTAAACCTTGCCACAGCGGCTATTGCCGAGGATCTTTTTACCGCAAAGATAGAGCCCCTGCTTAAACAGAGATGCTATGAATGCCATTCGCATGGCAAAAAGATGAAGGGTGGGCTGACGCTCGACTCTAAAGCCGGCTGGGAAAAAGGCGGCGATTCAGGGCCAGCGATTATTCCTGGCGACACAGAGCAAAGCCTGCTGATTGAAATGATTCGCTGGGGCGACAAAGCACATCAAATGCCACCTGATAAGCCATTGGCTGCTGCAGAAATTGCGATTTTTGAAGACTGGATCAAACGCGGTGCTCCCGATCCTCGATTGCCCACTTCTGCAGACAAATCTGGCGACTGGTGGTCGTTACGCCCTCTGCCTTCCTCTGAATCTCATCGCTCTGAAGTACTGAAACTCAGCAAATCTGGTCCATCTCCGATCGACTTATTGATCCAGAAAAAACTCCAGGAAAATGGCTTAAAGCCTTCACCTGAAGCAGATCGGCGCACTTTGATCCGTCGTCTCACGTTTGATCTGCATGGCCTGCCCCCAACAATTGAAAATGTCAATGAG
>JBKCCF010000187.1:0-5840 GCA_046305255.1 Methylococcaceae bacterium | reverse complement strand
GGTTCGAAGGAAGCTTCGATGCATCATCTGGCGGCAATGGAAAAGGCCTGCGACCCGGTACGCGAATCTGAGGAAGGCTGGACTGAAAGAGGATCAGGCCAGAAAATCTGCCTCCAACGGTCACGGGCCATGGTGGAACAGCGCAAAAGCGCATATGAACTTTGCCTTTCCGAAGAAATACTTTGATCAGCTAGGGCTGGTGTCTGTGCTGGAAACGGTACAACGGCTTCAGTGTTCTTCATGAGCCGCCGTATGCGGAACCGCACGTACGGTGGCGTGAGAGGGCGGCGGGAGTAATCCCGCCCCCTACTCGATAGCGATTTACAGCGATTTATAATGGCGTCGCCGGCAGTTCCTCCGGCTAAGCCCACGGCCCGTGAGCCGCTTTTCCTCGGTAGATCGCCGTCGGTTAGTGCGTGGGGAACGCGTGGTTAGCCCGTGAGACCGGCCATTTCCGGCTTGGGATCGCGCAGTAGCAAATTGGTTACGGCATCCGCCGGAGATAAATCCTCGTACAAAATCCGGTACGTTTGCTCTGTGATCGGCATGTCGATGCCATGCTTGACGGCTAGTTGATGAACAATTCTGGCGGTGGGTATGCCTTCAATTTCCTGCCCGATCAGGGCGACGGTATCGGCTCGGGTTTGGCCGCGTCCTAACCCCAGGCCGAAACGACGGTTGCGGGATTGATTGTCAGTGCAGGTAAGTATCAGGTCGCCGACACCGGCCAAGCCCATGAGAGTGTCCGGTTTACCGCCGAGTTGGGTGCCGAGTCGCATCATCTCGGCCAGACCGCGGGTAATCAGGGCTGCCCTGGCATTCGCGCCAAAGCCGAGGCCATCAGCCAGTCCTGCCGCAATGGCAAGAACGTTTTTGATGGCCCCGCCCAATTGCACACCAATGACATCGGGGCTGCTATAGGGTCTGAAACAATGGCTGTGCAACAGGTTGACCAACTCACTGGCGAAGTCCGCAGATTCCGAAGCAATCGTCATCGCAGTTGGCTGGCCGGCGGCGACTTCGCCGGCAAAAGTGGGGCCTGACAATACGGCGGCAGGCACCGTCTGTCCCATGACCTCCCTGACGACTTCATGCAGCAACAGACCGGATTCAAGTTCCAGTCCCTTGGTGGCCCAGGCGATACGGCTGGCGCTGTTCAGGCGTGGTCTGAGGATTTCAAGCAGAGAGCGAAAAGCATGGCTGGGAACCGCCACCAGTTGTATTTCTGCGAAAGCTGCTGCAAAGGCTACGTCATCCGAGACTTCAAGCGTGTCGGGGAATGATGTGTCAGGAAGGTAGCGGCTATTGCGGCGATCGGCCCTCAGGGCGCTCACATGCTCGGCGTGATGCCCCCAAAGACATACGCGGTGACCATTTCTGGCCAAGAGGATGGCGAGCGCGGTGCCCCAGGAGCCGGCGCCCAGTACCGAGATACTCGCCATGTCACCCTACCGACTTAATGGCTGGTCATTGACTCAGGGTTTTGTTGCATTTGCTGCAAGTGTTGCGCATAAAGCCCGTCAAAGTTGACGGGGGCCAGCAGCATGGGAGGAAACCCCCCTTTGATGACCAGATCTGAAATGGCTTCCCGGGCATAAGGGAACAGCAGGTTGGGGCAGTAGCTTCCCAGCAGGTGGCCCATTTCATCATTGGGAAAGCCCACGGCGGTGACAATGCCGGCCTGGGTGATCTCTGCCAGATAGGCGGTCTTGTCTTCGACCTTCACGGTGACGGTAACCGTCAGGCCAACCTCGAATACGCCGTCCTGGATCTGCCGGGCGTTGCTTGACAGATTGAAGTCAACGCTGGGTTCCCATGGCAGGGTGAATATCTCGGGTGATTTGGGCGTCTCGAAGGAGACATCCTTCAGGTAGATTTTCTGCAGGTTGAACTGGCGTTCGTTTGGTGTGGTGGTTTCGTCAGCCATGTGTAGTATCGGTAGTGAGTTTGTGGGTGACCGGGGAGCCTGATGTCTGCGCCCGGCTATTTGCTGCTGCGTTTTTTGGTGATGGGTAGATTCTGATCCTGCCAGGCGAACATGCCGCCCTTGAGTTCAAACACCTTGCTGAAACCCAGGCTGGTCAGTTTTTTGCCGGCAGCCAGCGAGCGGGTGCCGGACTGGCAGGTCACGATGAGCGGCGACTGTTTGGCTGACTCAAGCTCGTAGGCCCGATCAATCAGTTTCGCCAACGGGATGTTGCGAGCGCCCTCAATGTGGCCCTGTGCGAATTCAGTGGATTCGCGGACGTCGACCACGATAGTGTTGTCATCGTTCATCAGCAGGACCGCCTCGTTCGGCGAGAGGGTTTTATGCTTGCGGGTCGCCGAGTCGATAAGATCCTGAATCAGCAGGATGGTAATGATGAATAGACCGCTGGCCATGAGCCAGTGGTTGCCGATGAATTCCAAAAGCCTGTCTGGTGTAACGTTCATGGGTGTGCTGAATTCTCTTGCTTGAGCGTTATGAGTCTGGGTGAGTGCAAAAAACATCCTTCATGAGCTTGATGAGCTGAAGGACCCGCTTGTCATCGACGTAATAGTACACGCGATTTGCATCTTTCCTGCAGCCTAAAATGCCCTGTTCGCGCAGGATGCCAAGGTGCTGGGAGATGTTGCTTTGAGTGGTGCCGCAGGCTTCGACGATATCCTGGACGTTGACCTCGGCGTTGCCGAGGGTACATAGAATCTTGAGTCGCAGGGGATGAGCCATTGCCTTGAGGCAGGCTGACGCCTGAGCAATGTCTTCATCCTTGTTGATCAGGGGTGACTTGGATTTGGTCATTCCGACTTGATTCTATCGCTGTGTGGCGTGGTCCCCGCGCTGCGATAGACGACGCACGAGGGAAAAAAAGCTAAAATCGAAATCAGCGGGTGGCCGGCAGACGGTCGCGCCAATCCTTCATTAAGCATCGCAGTCCGGGTCCAAGCGGAGCCCGGTGGGAGATTATACTTTGAACTCGCATCGTCCTAAACCCGTAGTCCTGATCATTCTCGACGGTTTCGGCTACAACGAATCCAGCACCAACAATGCCATTGCCATGGCCGAAACCCCCACATGGACGGGTCTGTGGGACAGTTGTCCACACACCCTGCTCGACTGCGCCGGTGAGTCTGTTGGTTTGCCGGATGATCAGATGGGCAATTCAGAGGTGGGTCATCTTCATCTTGGCGCTGGCCGCTTGATCAATCAGGACTTTACCGCCATCAACAAGGCGGTTCGCGATGGCAGTTTCTATACCAACCCGGTCTTGTGCGGCGCGGTGGACACGGCGCTCGCTGCGGGTAAGGCGTTGCATATTTTTGGCCTGCTGTCGCCGGGCGGCGTCCATAGTCATGATCTACACATTCAGGCAATGGCCGAACTGGCCGTAAAAAAAGGCCTGGACAAGGTCTACATGCACGCCTTTCTTGATGGCCGGGATACCCCGCCACAGAGTGCAGCGGGTTCAATAGCCGCCCTGGAACAGACATTTACCGCGCTGGGCGCCGGACGAATTGCGTCATTGGTGGGGCGCTTCTTCGCAATGGATCGCGACAACCGGTGGGACAGGGTTGAAAAGGCCTACGAGCTTATCGTCGAAGGCAAGGGCGCGTTTACGGCGGCAACCGCGATGCAGGGTCTGGAGCAGGCTTACGCCAGGGGCGAAACCGACGAATTCGTCCAGACCACGGCGATTGTGCCGCCCGGGGAAGCCCCGGTCATGCTGGCGGATGGAGATGTTGTGGTTTTCATGAACTTCCGCGCTGATCGTGCGCGGGAAATTACCAAGGCCATCAATGATGCCGATTTTTCAGGATTTCCCCGCGCAGCAGTACGCTCGCTCGGCGCTTATATAACCCTGACTGAATATCATCAGGCGTCCAATTACCCGATTGCGTACCCGCCTACCTCAATGACCCACACGTTGGGACAGGTTCTGGCAGACCGGGGACTGACCCAGTTGCGACTGGCCGAGACCGAGAAATACGCGCATGTCACTTTTTTCTTCAATGGCGGGGTCGATCAGCCTTTTGCCGGTGAGTCGCGCATTCTGATCCAGTCTCCCCAGGTGAAGACCTACGATCTGCAGCCGGAGATGAGCGCGCCGGAGGTCACCGATGAATTGGTTAAGGCCATTGAGGGCGGGGCTTATGATGTCATTATCTGTAACTACGCCAACGGCGATATGGTTGGGCATACGGGTGTTCTTGATGCGGCAATCAAAGCGGTGGAGACTCTGGATGCTTCCCTCAAACGGGTGGTGACGGCGCTTGAGAAGGTAGGCGGTGAAGTGCTGATCACGGCTGATCACGGCAACGTCGAGCAGATGGTCGATGCCGAGACCGGAGTCGCACTGACGTCCCATACCGTGTTCCCTGTGCCGCTGGTCTACATGGGCAGAGCAGGCCGAAAACTGGCAGATGGCGGTAATCTGGCCGATGTGGCGCCGACCCTGCTGGATATGCTTGGCATAGATAAACCCGCTGAAATGACTGGGCGCACGCTGTTGATCTAGGGTTCGGGTTCTTTGAGTCATTGCCTGTGTCGGCGGTGGGTTGTCGTTCTGTTTTGTTTTCTCAGCGCCCCGTCTGCTGCGATAACCGCGAATCCGACATCGGGGGGGGATGTCAGTCAGCAGATCGAAACCACCCGCAAGACCCGCGCCGCACTGCAGGCGGTCAGGGATGCTCTGGACAGAGAGCTGGCCGGTATTGAACGCCGTTATGGTGCCCTGGCCCGCACGATTGCTGAACTTGAGGCCGAAGCCCGCGCCAGGGAGCAGCGTATCGTGTCCCTGAAGCACAAGCGGGACAAACTCCAGTCCTCCATAAAGCAGCAGCAGAAGATTCTGGTGGGACAGTTGCGAAGCGCACATATCATTGGCAGAAGAGACTGGCTCAAACTCCTGATGAATCAGGAGGATCCCACCAGGCTGGCGCGGATTATGGCCTACTATGGCTACCTGAATCAGGCGCGTGCGGGGCTGATAGCCGCCTGGCAAGAGGCTATCCTGACCGCACGAAATACCGAATCTGCGCTTTTTGATGAGTCATCCCGTCAGGCCGCTACCCGCCAGAAACTGACCCGGGAACGAGCGGCCCTCGCCGAGTCGAGACGGGCTCGTCATGCGCTGCTGGAGGGCTGGGATCAGGAACTCAGAAATAAGGACGAGATGCTGGATCATCTTGAGGAAGACGAAAGAAACGTCCTGAGCGTGATCCGTTCGGTTGAGCCAGGCTCTGCAAACCCTGCGACAATGGCGTCACCGGATGCTCGCCCCGGACCTTTTCCACCGGGCCCTGGCCGCTGTCCGCCTGCAGGTCCGATAGTCGCCAAGTTTGGCAGTCCTCGTATGAACGGTCGTTGGGATGGTATTCTCATCGCAGGCGTTGAAGGTGCGCCGGTGCGGGCGTCTGTCGGCGGCCGTATCGTTTTTGCCGACTGGTTAAGGGGCTATGGTTTGATGATAATCATCGATCATAACGATGGGGTCATGAGTCTCTATGCCTTCAACCAGAGCTTATACAAAGGCGTTGGCGATGCGGTGTCACCCGGCGATGTTATTGCAGCCCTTGGGGCCAGCGGTGGTCGCCCCAAGCCGGGTCTTTATTTTGGCATCCGAGAGCGGGGTCAGCCGGTTGACCCGTTGGCGTGGTGCGCTAACCAGGGGTGATTCAGCCCTGCTATCCGAATTTACCAGTTCAAGAGAATCCTTATGTTGAGACAGAAAAATCTGCTGAGCTACGTGTGTGTCAGTCTCGTGGGTCTGTTGATCGGCTGCAATGGCCCCGTCAGGGCAGAAAAGCCGGTCACTCCGCCCAGCGATGCTGCTACGGCACCAGCTAACCCGAATTCGACG
>JBKCCF010000186.1:0-7658 GCA_046305255.1 Methylococcaceae bacterium | reverse complement strand
GCTGGCACTGGGCCGCACCGACGTCACCGTGGCCCAATTGTCGGCAGCCATCAAGCCTCATGACCTGACGCCCAAGCCAACCCCCATCCCGCCGCGGCGCCGCGCCCTGCCCGAACGCACCCGCGAGGAAATCAGCAGTCGGGGGGTCCGCAACCTGCTCACTCACCTCGCCCGCTGCTGTGACCCGACGCCCGGCGACCGTATCATCGGTTTCGTTACCCTGGGCCGTGGCATTGCCATCCACCGGCGGGACTGCGTCAACGTCCTGCGCTTGCCCAGGGAAAAACAGGAGCGGCTGATAGACGTCGCCTGGGGCGATGAAGCCGAGGCCTTTCCGGTTGAAATCGAAGCGCGGGCGCTGGATCGCAAGGGGCTACTCAAGGACATCACCCACATTCTGGCCACCGCCCATATCAACATCATCAAAACCAATAGCTACACCGATCCCGAAGACCGCACGGTAGTCATGCAGATCACCGTTGAGGTCACCGATCTCACCCAACTGGACCAGGCCCTTGGCCGCTTGGGCCAGGTTCACAATGTGCTGGAGGTCCGGCGCAGGGAACGCCTTTGAAATAGCGGCCCCTATGCGTTATTCCTTCACGCTACCCAGCACCAGCCCCTCGATGTAGTAGCGCTGCAGCAGCAGAAACAGCAGGATGACCGGCAGTACCGTCAAGACGGCGCCCGCCATCATCAACTCTGGATCCTGCACGTGTTCGCCCATCAGATTGGCGAGCGCTACCGGTAGGGTATAGAGATCGCCGCTGGTCAGAATGATCAGCGGCCACATGAAATCATTCCAGGTGCCCATAAAGGTAAAAATAGCCAGGGTCACCAGCACAGGCTTGCATAACGGCAGAACCAGCGACCAGAAAATCCGGCCCTCGCCCGCGCCATCAATGCGGGCGGCATTCAGCAGGCTGTCGGGAATGGAGAGTGCGTGCTGACGAATCAGGAAGATGCCGAAGATGCTCGCCATGCCAGGAATGATGATGCCGCCGTAGTGGTTGATCAGCCCCATGTGCTTCAGCAGCAGAAACAAAGGCAACATCGCCGCCTGCGAAGGGATCACCATGGCCGCCAACAGCAACTGGAACAGCCGGTCTCTCCCCGCAAATTTCAGCTTGGCAAAGGCGTAGCCCGCCATTGAGTTGAGCAGTAGAGACAACAAGGTCACAGCGGAGGCGATCAGCGTGCTGTTCAGAACGTAGCGGGCAATAGCCAGCCGCTCGAACAACAGGCGGTAATGTGCCAGGGTCGGCGCCTCCGGAAACAACGGCGGCGGAAAGCGGGCGGCGTCCTCGGCGGGCATCAGCGATACCGACACCATCCAGAACAATGGAAAAAGGGTCAGACCGACCAGCGCCAGCACCACCAGATGTAGCACGGCCGATCGCCACAGACTCCCTTGCCTCATGCTGCCCCCCGCCGCCCGCGGCGCTGTAGCCACCCCTGCAAAACCGTTCCCAGCAGGATCATCAGAAATAGCGAGAAGGCCACCGCCGCCGCGTAACCAAGATTCCACCACCGGAAACCCTCCTCAAACATGAGCAGGGCCACGCTCAGCGTACTCTCCGCCGGCCCGCCCTGGGTCATGACATAGGGCTCTGCAAACAACTGAAAATAGCCAATCATGGTGATGACGCTGACAAACACAAAAGTCGGCCGCAGCATGGGCAGCGTGATATGGCGGAATTGGCTGAAGCTGTCGGCGCCATCGATTTCAGCGGCTTCGTAGAGTCGGCGCGGGATGCTCTGAATACCAGCGACAAAGACGATCATGTTGAAGCCAAAGTTTTTCCAGACCGCCATCAGGATAATAGCGGGCATGGCCCAGTGAGGGTCGCCCAACCAGTCGATCGGTCCAAACCCCAGCAGTCCCAGGACATGATTGAAAAGCCCATAGCGGGGGTGATACAGGTAGCGCCAGACCACTGCTACCGCAACCAGGGTCGTCACCACCGGCAAAAACAAGAGTGACCGAACCAGACCCTTGCAACGCAGCACGCGATGATTGACCAGCAGGGCCGCAGCCAGCGACACCAGAACGGAGAGCGGGCCACCGACGACAACAAAATAGAGGGTATTGACCAGCGCCGTCCGAAACAGGGGATCGTCCAGCAAGCGGGCGTAGTTGGCGACACCGATGAAGCGCAACTGGCGGCTATCGGCCAGCGCATAGATATCGAAGTCGGTAAAACCCAATAGCAACGAAGCCACCACCGGCAGGAAAAAGAACACCAGAATCAACGCCAGCGCCGGCGCGATGAACCAAACAGCAGGGTTGATACGAGGGTTTTGGTGAGGACTCATGGCCGGACGGCTCGCGGTAGTGCCGCACGGTCGAGCAGCCAGCGGCGCTTCTCAAGTATCCGTTCCACATCAGCATCCAGCGCCGCTAATGCCTGCGCTTCGCTCATCTCGCCGCGCACGGCTTTTTCTGCATAGTGCGACAGTTTGGCGGCAATGCGCTCCCATTCAGGAATCTTGGGTGTTGCCGCTACATGAGCCAGCTGCTGCCGGAACGCGGCGACATGGGGCGCGGTGACCAGCTCAGGCAAGGTCCAGGCCGACTGCCGCGCGGGCAAATCGCCGGTCAAACGGTAGAACGTGGCCTGTTGAGCGGGCTGGGCGAGGTACTCAATCCAGCGTAGGGCTGCTGCCTTGTGCTGCGATGACCGGACTAACCCCAGACTGGCGCCACCCGCGAGTGACAGTCCCGGCCGGCTGTCCTGATCATGCGGGCTCGGCAGTACCGCCGTGTCCCAGTGATCGGCCATCTCGGGCGGCAGACGCCGCTCGAACTCGCCGATATTCCAGGGACCGGTGATGTAAAGCGCAAAGTAACCCCGACTAAATTCCCGGTAGAGATTGGCGATCTGCGCCTCCGCCAAGGCTGGCGCATAGCCCTGCCGGAAGAGATCCAGATAAAAGGTAAAGGCGTCGTGGAAACCCTGCCCCTGAAAATGACCATGGCGCCCCCCGTCACTCAGCAATTCTGCGCCCGTTTGCAGGGCCAGGATGACAGGTAATTGCCATTCGTTCATGGGCAGCAAGAGAGGGTAGTGCTCCGCACCCGGCAAGGCCTTCAGTCTGGCCATGAGATCCAGCCACTCACGCCGGGTCTTTGGCGGCTGGTGATAGCCAACCTCTGCCAGCCTGTCCTTGTTATAAAAGATAAGGCGGGTATCGACATACCAGGGAATACCATAAAGTCGTCCCTCTAGCCGGCTGGTATCGAGGATACCGGCGAAGAAATCCTCGACCTGCACGGCGGCATCCAGCTTGCCATCCAGTGGATCCAACGCCCCCAGCGCGACAAATTCCGGTACCCAGGTGTTGCCTAGTTGCACGACATCCGGCAGCGCATCACCGGCGAAGGCCGTCAGCAGTTTCTCGTGGGCGGCACTCCAGGGGATTTGCTGCACGTTGATCTGTATGTCGGGATTCTGGCGCTCAAAGGCGGGAACCAGAGACTGCACCAGGTCACCTTCGCGGCCCATAGCCCAAAACGTCACGGCTGTGACGGTTGGCTCGCGCTCGCAGGCCGACAGCAACACCGACAACAGCAGGCAGAGAAAGGCTCGCATCGAGCGGACGGGGCGGTATGGTGTTGGCAGGGTGATCGGTTGCGGCTGCCGGCAGGCGTCTTGATACGGGCTAGGCTGGATCATTCCACTGTGGTGCCGTAGTGGTGGAAAGGGCTGATGTCAGAGGTCACACTCCGGCCTTCATCGTATAGCTTCGCTGTCGGCTGCACAATTCCAGCCAAAGCCTACCAGATAGCCCTTTTGATTGAGCCGGGCGGGTCCGATACTCTATCCTCTGTCTTCCACGCCTCATTGGGCGGACTATCAGGCAGGGCAAAGGCGGTAGTGTGACGGTTTTTTTTCGTATTCTGTTTTTGGGCATCATCGGCACTGGCCTTGCGGCGGGCAACGATCTGCATTTCGACCCCGAACCGGTACTCAGGCAATCCCTGCTGGCCAGTGCCAGTGTGAGCGGACCTCTCGGCGGCTGGCATGGTCTGTCCGGGCGCTACCCGGATAGCGCCGTGCTCCAGTTCGACGGCCCACCCCAGATGGATTCCGCTGGTCACTCCCTGCATATGCGTTATGCGCTGCCTGCCGGCGTCGATGAAGCATTCGGCGTCCGTCTCGACCTCAACAGCTTCGACGCCCGAGACTTTGATCATCTGGTGTTCTGGGTGAAGGGTGATGTCTCCGCCGGTTTCAATCCGGAGCTGGAGGTCCAGTTTCGCCGCAATGATCCGTCCGGCAAAGGCCCGGCCGAGATCGGTTCCTTCATGGTAGGGGCGATAGGGCCGGACTGGAAGCGGGTCAGCATCCCACTCAACTACATAACGGGCCTCAGCGACTGGGGGTCGCTGGCCTCATTTGTGGTGGCCCTGCCCCTGGATAACCTACGGGTAAGGCAAGGCGGATATTTCATCGATGAAATCAGCCTGATCAAAACCGGCAAACCCGGTCCCAGTAGCGGCGATCTGGTCATGGCGTCCCGGAAAAAAGCGTGGGAGGATGCTGCAGGCGGCGAAACCGCAGTCCGTTCCAAACTGAAGGAGCGGCTGGCGGGCTGGCCCGCGATGGCGCGGATAGACGGCACAACACTGCCGAAAGAGGATGGTGAATTTCTGCGCCGAGTGGCGACCGATACCTGGCGGGGGCTGGATGCCTTGACCGATCGGGTTCACGGCCTGCCGCTGGACAGGGTCGAATTCCGCAACGGCTCCATTGACAGCGCGACCACCCATATTGGCGATTACACCAACATCACCAATATCGGGATGCACTTTCTGGCAGTAACCGCCGCGTTCGAACTTAAACTGATTAACCGGGAACAGGCGCTGGAACGTCTTGCGGCCACACTGAACACGCTGGAAAGCCTCGAAACCTATCGCGGCTTTTTCTACAACTACTACAACACCACAACCCTTGAGCGCACCAGCAACTTTATTTCCTTCGTCGATTCCTCCTGGCTGACTGCGGGCCTCATTGTCGCCCGCCAGACCTTTCCGGAAGTGGCACCGCGTTGCAGCCACCTGATTGATCAGGGTAACTACCGCTTCTTCTTTGATGAAAAACATCAGCTGATGTCGCACGGCTATTACGTCAACATGGGCCTGCGATCGTCTTACCACTATGGCGTGTTTTATGCCGAGGCGCGGCTGGGCAGCCTGATTGCCATCGGCAAGGGTGAGGCACCGCAGGAACACTGGTTCCGCATGGCACGCACCTTCCCGGCCGAATTCGACTGGCAAACCGGCAAACCGCTGGACCGCGGTGAACAGTCAGCCGGCGGTTACCACTGGATCGGTGGTCATTATCGCTGGCGGAATCAAGACTTCATTCCGTCCTGGGGGGGCAGCCTGTTCGAGGCGCTGATGCCTACGCTGGTGCTGGATGAACTCCGCCATGCGCCGAACAGCCTGGGCCGCAACGGCAAGGTTCATACCCTGATCCATCGTCTGTTCGCACTGGAAGACCTCGGCTATCCGGTATGGGGCATGTCACCCAGTTCTACGCCGGGCAGTGATGCCTACTCGGAATACGGCGTCAGGGCCCTGGGCCTTTCCGGTTATAAGCCCGGCGTAGTAACACCCCATGCCGCTGCACTGGCACTGTTGACCGAACCGGAAGAGGCGGTTCGCAACCTGCGTAAGTTGGCCGAAAGCTTCCCGATCTATGGCGACCTTGGCTTCTATGACGCCGTCGATCCTCGCAGCGGTGCCGTAGCCTACAACTACCTGTGCCTCAATCAAGCCATGATTTTAGTCGCGCTGGCAGATCATTTGGCCGACCATGCTGTGCAGAAGCGGTTTGCCTCCGATCCCATTATCACGCGGGTACTACCGCTGCTGGCGATCGAACAGTTTTGAAACGCTGATGGAGGCCGGCAGCGGGGTATACTGGCACTCATGGCCGCCGTCAGCTTCAGTCACATTTCCAAAACCTACCCGAATGGCTATCTTGCCCTTGATAATCTCAATCTGGAGATTCGCGATGGCGAGTTGATGGTCATTGTCGGGCCTTCAGGCTGCGGCAAGTCGACTCTGCTGCGGATACTCGCGGGGCTTGAAGACATCAGTTCCGGCACACTCATCATCGGCGGTCGGGTGGCCAATTCGCTCAGTCCACAAGCACGCAACATCGCCATGGTCTTTCAGGACTATGCGCTCTACCCCACCATGACGGTCAGGGCCAATCTGGCGTTTCCCCTGCGGATGCGTAAACTTAAATCCGCCGACATTGCGCGCCGGGTGGACTGGGTAGCCGGGCTGCTTGATCTCGGCAAGGTGCTGGATCGCCTGCCCCGTCAGCTATCAGGCGGCCAACGTCAAAGGGTGGCAATGGGGCGGGCACTGGTGCGGGAGCCTTCTGTGTTCCTACTGGATGAACCGCTGTCCAACCTTGACGCCAAGCTACGCGCTCAGGTCAGGGCCGAAATCGGTGAGCTGCAGCAGCGTACCGGTGCCACCATGGTCTATGTCACCCATGATCAGGTCGAGGCGATGACCTTGGGTGAGAGGATTACCGTGTTGAATCACGGCAGGATCCAGCAAGTCGCAGATCCAAGGACGCTGTATGAGACTCCGGCCAACGGCTTCGTCGCGGGCTTCATCGGTAGCCCGCCGATGAATGTATTTGAAGCCACGCTGCTGAGCGGTGAATCAGGCGTCTGCCAACTCACCGTTAATGGCGAATCAATCGCGCTAGTGACTGAACGGCAGCAGGCGACAGTCGTTAGGGCCGGTATTCGTCCGGAAGCACTGCGTCTGGTTGGCGAGGATGATCCCGGATTCAGTGCGAGAGTGGTGACAGCAGAGTACCTGGGCCATGAAACGCTGCTACATTTCCAACCTGGGTCGATTGAGATCGATACTGATGGTGCAACGCCATGGATTGCCCGTCTGCCGGGGATGCACCCGTTCGAGCGGGGGACGCTGATCCGCTTCGCCCCATTATCGGATCAAATCCGGCTTTTTGGGGCAGCCTAGACCCCTCTGCTAAGTCTTATCGACTGCCCTGTTAGCCACGCCATGCGGGACATGCCCGGTCGCAACGTGCTGACTGGCCGAAGTACAGTGGCCCTGCTGGTCATCGAAGAAGATATCGGCGCCAAATGCGCGGAGGAAAGGGCCTTTGTCCATACCCCCCAGAAAAATCGCCTCATCAATACGAATATTCCAGGCCCGTAAGGTGCGCACAACCCGCTCATGGGCCGGTGCCGCCCGTGCCGTGACCAGAGCGGTGCGAATGGGAGAGTCATCGGCCTCGAACAGAGCCTGAATGTGATGCAACGTAGCTAGAAACGTCTTGAACGGGCCACCCGATAGCGGGTTTCTTGCCTCGGCAATCTCGTTCTCGGTAAAGGCATCCAGTCCGCGTTCCCGGTAGATGCGTTCGGACTCATCGGAAAACAGCACGGCATCGCCGTCAAAAGCAATTCTGAGTTGGTCGGAAGACTGCGCCGACGTTCTGGATTCGAGTATGGTGGCCGCCGCATGCCCTGCCGCCAGGGCCTGACCGACATCATCCGCATGGGACGACAGAAACAGATCGGCACCAAAGGCCGAGATATAGCTGAAGGGCGATTGACCACTGGTAAAGGCGGCTCGGGTAATCGCCAGCTGGTGC
>JBKCCF010000185.1:0-8629 GCA_046305255.1 Methylococcaceae bacterium | reverse complement strand
GTATTATCTCATTTCTGGCAATTCCAAAGCTGAAAAGAGGGTCTTCTTCTACGATAAATCAATGGGCTACGAGTTGTTCAGCGCGGACTAACGAGGCTCTATGGTTAAGGCATTCATGCGGGTAAGCACCCTGACGGCTGTGCCAGTTAGAACAGGGGGGAAAGAGCGGATGAAGGATGTCAGTTTCTGTGGGTGTTTCCAGCATGAGCATTGCTCAAAAGGACAGAGAGAGCCTTTACCTAGAAAGACAAGCCCCAGGATGCATACAAATTACCCGAGCGCTCAAGCTGATAGCCATTGTAGTCATTGAATGCGGGTTGGAGCCATTCAATGCCGAGCCGATTACCGGCAAAATCACCCGACATCACCATGGCATTCAAGCCAAAGCCGACATCAAGGAACTGTCCGCCATAACTTTGCGGGGTATCCATCGGGCCAGTTACGACAAAGGAGTCAGGGTACCGGCCATCAATAGAGTCTTGCAGGGTGTAGACGCCGCGAAGAGTAGCCGTAAGCCAGTCTGTGATTTGGTAGCCGCCCCAGGCCGTTGACTGGAAGAGATTACCAACCGCGTAACCGGAATCGTTATAGCTCTGCAGGACGGCGACAGTGCTGACCTGAGCCCCCCAGTTTAGGTCATCCCTAAAACCGTTATAGGTGAGGCTGGGCCAGAAATTCCAGGTGCCGCTACCCAATTGCATACCATAATGGTCAAGCTCAGTATTGCCATTGATACGTTGATTGATGCTGCCGGTGGGAGCCGTAAACCCCAGTGTCAGGTGCAGCTTGTGGCCCGGCGCCTCATAGAGCTTCAGCATGGCAGACATATCAATATCGCCTACCCCGCCGGTGGCATGCATCATGTTCCCGCCATGACTGGCATGAATATCATCAGGGCTGGGTGGCGGGGCACCCTCAAGCGTACGAAGGTGCATGTCCATGGACATAAACTGTGGCATCAACATGAGCGTCAGCCAATCGGTGGGGGCATACATAAGATCAAGCATGTACATGCTCATATCCATTTTTTTGGGCGTATAGCTGCATTTTGTTCCACCCCCGCAGCCGTCTGCGACAATCTGCGCATCGGTGGCTGGTCCGGTTCCATGCCTCATGTCGCCCTGCTGCAGGGAGTACAGGTAGCGGAAGCCAACCATACTGTCACCCGCCTTTTCCAACATGTGGGCGAAAAGTATGCCCGCAGGCGCATTCATACCTATGTGAGCCTGGCGATGGGATGACATACCATGATGAGCATGGGGGTTGTCATCGCCAGCGTTGGTCGTGCCCAGAGCCGAGACATCAACCTTAACCGCTGCATTGAACTGGTAGTACTCAAAATTGGCCCAACTGCCCTGCCCTGCCCCGCCCATTCTTAAATCCCCGGCATGGGTGTAATACTCAAAACCTGCTTCAAACCCCAGGGCCTTACCCAACTGTCTGGAGACCGTTACCCCCGCGCCGATGGCACCATAGGCAGAGAGGCGATAATCGCTGGAATAAGCCTGAAGTGGGACATCAGCCAGATTGAAAGAATTGCCACCCGGGGCTGTGCCCTGAAACAGGAAGTATGGCTGATAAAAATTAGCCCCACTCTGGGAATAATATCGAAACCGGGGAGTGACCGCCCAGGCATCCCACAATGGCTGCACCCAATCCACGTCAAAGGTGTGGGCTGTGATGCCCCAATCATCAGCAAAAAATCGATAGCCAGCATGCAAAGAGGCATCGAAGGGCTCTACAAACTGGACCAGACGGATATCCCATATACCTTGATTACGTTCATTAGGTCTGCGCTCAAGAACGCCTTCCACACTGGACTCATACAATGTAGGGAGACCCGCCTGTCCGGTCTCCACGGGATTATTAAAATCCACATAGACAAAATCGACGGCTTTATAGGGATTGGCCAGATAGCCGGTGCTACGGATATATCCCAAGCCGGTCTCAAGCAATAAGTCCTTGTTGATAACCTGCGCGATACTTAGATGTGATGACCAATCCTGCCGGTTACCAGTGAGTACCTGAGTTTTGGCGCCCATAGCAGAGGTATAGGTAACAATCTGACCGGAGTAATATGAGGTATTCACATAGGGCGCAAACATGGGATTGATTGTCGCCGATATGTCGCTGTTGGTGTAATTTACTCCTAGATTGAGAGCTGTGAGTTTCTGATTGAAATCCATTCGACCATTTAGGCTGCCAAAGGCTGAATTATAGTCAGGTTCCTGCGATACGCCGCCCCCAAGAGTCACTGCAGCCTCATCCCATTCATAACCCAGACGAAAATCACCTTGGTTGCGAATTTCAGGTGAGGCTGAAGCTATTGTCTGCACCAGACGCGGATCCGGGACATACTCCGCTGTCTCAGTATCGAGACGATAAGGGGTGAGTTGTTTATCATAAAGCATAGTCCCATTACCCCTGATGAGGGGGGAGGCGCCCGCAACATTAGGATTATTGCCCCCTAAGGCATTGGGGGCAGAGGCCACCGGCGTTGCACCAGACCATGTATCTTGCTGATAATTGAAACCAAACTTCCAGCGATCAGAAAAGGTAAGAAGAGCAGACCCTGCTATGTTATCGACCTGCAGGGGATTATATTGACTTTTAAGACCATCGTAGAGCTTCCAGGCATCCTGTTTATAATGCCCATACTGAAAACTGGCAGCATCTCCAGGGGCGGCATGACTGAGACCGGGCAGTGAGAGCGCGGCAAGAGTGAGAGCCTTTAGGCTTTTATTTTTTTCACTAGGACCAACTGACAAAGGGGGGCGGGAACGGTGGTGTTTACTTAGAAGGCTGACAGAGGCATGGGTTACATATGTACTTTTGCACAGAGCAGCCAGATCAATCAGTGCGAGAGCAAGACGTTTCATCAGTCAGGTACCCTATCCCCTCAATAGCAACCGCAGCCACCACCACTGGAAGCAGAACCACCCGATGCCGATTCCCGCGATCCATAGATATGCTCACGAAAGGCCGCCTGCACCGGATAAGGCTGTAGCGCCATATGGGATTTTGCAAGCGTACCGCGTTCCCAAGGCCGAACATCCGCACACCCATTCAGCACTACCATGGACAGCAGCAAGAGCGGCAGGCAACTTCTTTGAAACATCTTGATAATGGTCATGTGAAGATGGAAAAGGTATAACTCAGGTTTCTTCAATTGCGCCTAGTCACCACTCTCCCTACTGTGGTCCTGGTCAGTCATGCAAGCAGTAAAAACAGCATCCCATCTGATATTTTGGCTGGTTATCTTGATTACCTTATATAATGCTCAGATCAGAGTATCCACCCTATGTTGTGAGGATAAGCCTCATCCATCGCAGTCTCCTCACCATCGCCATCACATATCAGGAATATCCGCAGCAGCGTCTGCCGGCTTGATATTTGCCTAATTGTTTGAAGTACCGGCCATTTAATATATAAAAATACCGTCGCAAGTTCATTCAGCAGTACAACTTTATTTATATATTATGATGCATGCCTGAACGGGCCTGCTATCACCCCACCGAAGAACGCTATTACCGAGATAAGTACTTTTCTCATATCCTGCTGGTAGCAGTATCAGGACATCCTGTAGAGCAGCCATAAAACCAGACAAATCTTAATAAAGCTAGACTTAGTTCGGTGCATCACAAATACATCACAAATACAAGGAGAGTAGCGACAGTTATCAATCAGTCCATCACGATTGACTACTCAAAAATGAGTGGCTCAAGGCTCCGCTAGAAGTGCCTCTACCTGCTTACGGAAATCCGCCGCTTCCCCTGATTTGAAACCCAAATGGATATAGCGGAGGACGCCATGACGGTCAATCACATAGGAGGATGGCATCGCCTTCACCCCATATTCCTGGGCACATTGTCCATCTTTATCAGATACCAATGTAAAATTCGCCGGCGTTTTTTCAATAAACCCTACAGCATCATCGGGGCGTTCATCCAGATTGACCCCTATAACCTGGAGCCCTTGTCCACCAAGGTCTTTCTGCAGGACATTCATAAAGGGGAAGGACTGAGCACATGGCCCACACCAAGAGGCCCAGAAATCAATGTAAATCACTTTCCCATGCAACTGATCCAGACCCCTTACATTACCCGGCCTCATAGGCGAAAACGTACAGGCCGGAGCCGCTTGACCGGGGTTGACTTCAGCCAAACAACTCAGCGCTAGGAAAGGCAAAACCACCATTATTACGAATGTTATACATGAACGCATAAAAAATAAAATTAACCAATAAGCAATAAACTACTAATCAAAAGGCCCGCACAGCCCATGCAGACCACTATTCGTTAGCGGAAACCCATAGCTTACTTAAAACTATCCCATAGCTACCAATAGCAGTGATAGGACACCGCCAAAATGCATGGCAACCATGCGCCTGCCAGAATAAGCTCAATTATTCATGGAGAAAATATTATTCTCGAATTACCAGACTCAGCCCTGCTGTCGTTCTTGATACTACCCACCAACTGGACGATCAGATCTGCATCGAATGTGGTGTTTAATATAGCATATTATATCTTTCCTGACCGATTATACTAACCTATACCACTAACCCATCATACATTTAGGCCAGATCTAAATGAGCATTAGGACCGATATAAGGTTTTTTGAAGGACGCAGACAAGCACCAAAACTATAACCCAAGGATAATAGTATATAGGTTACTACGAGTAAGGCTATACACCGAGATGTATGGGTCTTCCGTAATGCCAGATAGCTGCTTGGGCTCAAAAAACTGAACGGAGCACCCCTACAAAAACCAGCAACGAATAGCACCAGCATTGTTTTACTAACCCGATAACCGGGGCAGCAATCGGCAATACAAAAAATCCACTGTCTAAAATGGATGCCAAAGCAATTATCGAACCATGCCATACATGGCATTGTTTTTATTAACCTTAGAGTTCGATTTTGCTACTTGTGAGTAGTCTGATTGCGTGATATGCCACACCTTACCTGTGTCATATCACACACTTTCGACTAATTCGTGTATGGCTTGAGATGTCTCCCCACCTGCTGCAAGGGGTAATCGTAGTTGCTCACTACCTGTGGCACCCATTGGATCGCGCAATCTTTTGCGGTAGTGAATTGATGACTGCAAGCGTTAGGGATGAGTTCTGATTAGTCGTGTTTGCCCAGGGTAAACAGCGAATTTCAATCGAAAGCGTGGGGCTTAATAAGAGCTTGGATGTAACTACCGTGGTTTAGAACAGTTAGAACCAGCATTTAGATGGCAGAATCAATCTCATCCTCTTCCGAAATACAATACCCTATTGGCCGATTAGATAATGGCGATTCTGAACTGCGTCAACGCTGGAAGGGTGTCTACGTAAATATGCTTTTTGAAGCCATGATACCAAAGCGAACTTTTAGGGTTTGCTCTGGAGTTAGATCCAGCCGATTGGCGTTAACTCAATCGGTGATTAAGAACCGTAAGGTCCCAAATTAGGCAAATTAACGCGGCAGTGGTGATCGACCGCTTAAAATGACAGTATTCTATGTCTTCTATAATGAGACATATCACCCTTTCCGCGCTAAACGCCCGCGATTCAACGCCAGCCATTGCAACGCCAACGCCGGGATAGCCGAGTCGATCACGCCTGACTCTAGCCAGGAGAGCGCCTCATCAAGCGGGACCACACTGGCGCGTATGTCTTCGTGCTCCTCATCGAGCCCAAAGACCCCCCCGGCATGGGTGGCGTCAAGCAGGCCACAGTAGACGGTTACCCTCTCTGAACAACCTCCAGGGGAGGTAAAGAATTCGCCTATCCGGATCAGTCGATCAACGGTACAACCCGCTTCCTCCAATGTTTCACGCCGCGCGACATCTTCATGACTCTCGCCAGGTTCGATTGCGCCTGCAACAATTTCCAAAAGCCAGGGTTCCGGCTTGCTGCCCACCGCGCCAATCCGGAACTGTTCGATCAGAATAACCTGTTCTGTTTTTGTATCGTAAGGCAGAACGGCGACGCAAGAACCACGGTGAAAAAGCTCACGGGTGATCTCTTCGCTCCACCCACCCTCGAATAGTGAATGCCTGATACGATAGGCCGTGAGATTGAAGAAGCCTCGGTAGAGCGGCGTTTCCGTCAGAATTTCATAGTCCCTTTCCACGGCACTATTGCATCCCGGTGCCCATCGTGACGGATTCTGCCAGGGCCGATCCTATCGCAGCACCGAAGCGATGGGTAAGCCGGTCTAGCAATTTTTCTTCCGGATTGAAGCTCACAAGTTTTTTTGCGCCAATGATTTTTTCTGCTACATCGCGATCGCTACCGAGTTCATCCGCGAGCCCCAGTTTTATCCCCTCCGCCCCCGTCCAGATCAGACCCGAGAACATATCCGGCGTTTCCTTCAGTCGGACCCCCCGCCCCTGCTTGACGGCATCGATAAATTGTTGATGTATCCCTGACATCAGGCCCTGCATATGATCTTTGGCGATAGGATCTACCGGCGAGAAGGGATCCATCAGAGCCTTATGAGCTCCGGAAGTCATCACCCGCCGTTCGACACCTAGGGTTTTCATGGCATCAACAAAGCCGAATCCGCCCATGATGACGCCTATTGAACCCACGACGCTGGCATTATTGACAAAGATCTTGTCGGCTGCCGACGCAATGTAATAGCAGCCCGAGGCGCACATATCGGCCACTACGGCATGGATGGGCAGTTTGGGTTTAAGGGCCTTGATGCGTCGAACTTCTTCAAACACGTAAGCCGACTGGACGGGGCTGCCGCCCGGGCTGTTCATCCGCAGGATGATGCCCTTGGTGTCGTTATCCTCAATCGCATCTCTCAGACCGTCGATGATGTTGTCGGCGCTGGCGGGTTGGCCGGGCGCGATCATGCCGGCAACGTCAATCACTGCGGTATGGTCAGCGCTGCCGTTCTGCTTGATGGTGTCGGCGAAGGGTCTTACCGTGAACCATAGCCCTACCGCGAGGTAGACAGCCAGCAGCGACTTGAAGGCGATGCCCCATCGGCGTGAACGGCGCTGTTCCTCAATGGACGCCAGCAGGACTTTTTCTATAGTTTCGCGCTCCCAGCCGGGCCTGCTCGGGACGTTCTGGGTTTTGTTGGTGGTTTCAGTCTCCGCTGGCTGCGTCATGGCATTACCTAAGTCAGTAGGGTCAGTAGTTCAGTGGTTGAATCAAGACAAAGAAGCGGTTGATGCTGGGCGAGTTCGCTCCGGGTATTGGCGCCACAGGTGACCCCTACAACCGCCACACCTGCATTCTCGGCCATCAGTAGATCATGGCGGGAATCGCCAATCACCAGGGTACGGGAAGGTGGAACTTCCAGTTGGTCCATAAGTTGGTGCAACATCAAAGGACTGGGTTTTGAGGCCGTTTCATCCGCACAGCGGGTGGCATGAAAGAAATCTGCCATAGCCGTTACCCTGAGCGCCTGCTCCAGTCCCGCCCTGGACTTGCCTGTAGCGACTGCCAGCTTGTAACCATGCTCGCGCAACGCCAGCAACATGGCTTCGACGCCGTCAAACAAACCTAGAGTGGTGTGCTGGCTGTTGTAATTCGCCCGGTAATGTGTGGCCAGACGCGTCGCCAGTTCAGGCGACGATCCCGGGTAGAGCATCTGGACGGCTTCATGCAGACCGAGTCCAATGACAGCCCGGGACGACTGTTCATCGGGTACATCAATGCCACATTCGCGGGCAGCATGTTGCAGGGAGCAGACAATCCAGCCTATCGAATCGAACAGGGTGCCGTCCCAGTCAAAAACAAGGAGATCAAATTGGTTTTTCATCGGGGTAAGAGGGTCAGGACGTGCAACAGCTCATCATCAAGAGGTGCGCGAACAGTGAGTGCGTCGCCGGTACGAGGGTGTTTGAATGTGGTTTCCTTGGCATGCAGAAACAAGCGCTTGAGTCCATACTGACCGAAGTGGCGGTTAGTTTTTTCATCGCCATACCGGTCGTCACCGGCTAGCGGATGCCCGAGATGCTGCGCATGCACCCTGATCTGATGGGTACGCCCGGTGACAGGCCTTGCTTCCACCAGGGTCGCCCCCTGGTAGCGGTCCATGCGCCGGAACTCTGTTACCGCTTCTTTGCCTTCCCGAGAGACCCTGACCAGTCGCTCGCCACTCTGTAGCACATTCTTTTTAAGAGGAGCTTCGACCAGCCAGCGGTTTTTGGCCCAGACACCCGCCAATAGCGCGAGATAAACCTTGCCGACTACAACGTCACGAAACTGCTCATGCAGCACTCGCAGGGCACTACGCTTCTTGGCGATCAGCAGACAGCCTGAGGTCTCACGGTCCAGACGGTGGACGAGTTCAAGCCCACGGGCATCGGGGCGTAACTCCCTTAGCGCTTCAATCACGCCATAACTCAGGCCACTGCCGCCATGAACGGCCATGCCGGAGGGCTTGTTAAGTACCAGCAGATCCTCGTCTTCAAAGAGGATTCGAGGTTCGATGCGGCCGCGTATCAGGTTCAACGGGACCTCAATATCGTCACGCTCGGCTATTCTGACAGGCGGCACACGGATGACGTCGCCGGTTTCGATACGGTCACTGGCACGAACACGGCCACCGTTACGCCTGACTTCGCCCGTGCGCAAAATGCGATAAACGTGGCTTTTGGGTACACCCTTCA
>JBKCCF010000184.1:0-9094 GCA_046305255.1 Methylococcaceae bacterium | reverse complement strand
GGCACCCATCGCTTGGGCACCGCTGCACGGGTTGCCGCACCTCACGCCGGCGGTGCTCGCCGAGATCCTCGATCGCGGGCAGGCGTTCCGCTGGAATCCCGCCCCCGCGGTCGATCCCGGAGCCTTCACCGGCCTCTGGGGTGGTCACGGAACCCTTGATGGTTTTGCCTGCACCCGCTGCAAAAGTGGATGAGGAAACGACAAGGAGTGTCAGAAAAATGAGCGTTTTTTTCATAATCGAGTTCAGAAGAGGTGGTGGAACTCCCGAAAAGTAGCGTCGCTTTCCAAACCAAACACCATCACTGAAAGCACAAAAGATCACAGGTTTTTTTGGGTACGGTTTCGTTGCGCATCTTTGGGGCCACGGATGATACGGAATTGCAATCATTCTGTATTAAGAATGGGATCACGATTTTCCGAAGTGGCAATGCTGCTCAGAAAATCATGAACACGTTCTAACAATCTCAGCCATGGCCTGACGCGGCTTCAGCTGTCCCCGTAACCGGAAACCGCCGAAATTGCTCCAAAATGGCCACGATGGTCGGGTGCTGTATTTTGCGCTGGGCCGTAATCAGGTAGAAACGCTCATGCACACCGGGCAATGTACCGGCATTTTCCACACCGTATTGTCGGCAAATCGCCTCGCTGACGAGACTGGGTGCGAGAAAAAGCCCGGCACCCTGGCTGCCGAAAGTCTTTAGTAACGCGCTGTCGGCGATTTCGGCACGCACGTCCGGCCAAATGCCCTCACTGTCGAACCATTGGTCCAGTACCCGTCGCAAGGACTGGTTGGCGCTGGGCAACAATACCGGTGCCCCATTCAGTGACTGCGGCATGATTGCCCCATAACGCTGCACCAGTTCAGGCGTGCCAAAGACGCTGACCTCGCTTTCGACGAGCAAGTGATTGAAGAACCCCACTCCTGAATGAGGGGTGGCTGGAACATCAGACAGCACCATATCCAGGGCATGGACCGAGAGATCGACCAGCAAACGTTCCGATTTGTCCTCATGACATGTCAGGTGAATCGGCTCGGGGCCACGAAGCGCAGGCTCCAGTAAACGAGTCACCATCAGCTTGGGCAAGGCTTCAGCAATACCCACGCTCAGGCGGGAGCCCCGCCCCACACTACGGCCATTCAGGAACTGTGTGAGTTCGCGACCGAGCGCGAAGATTTCCTCGGCATATTCGAACACCCCCCGACCGGTATCAGTAAGAGATAACCCCCGTCCCACCCGCTCGAACAGTTTCTGACCGACCGCGGCTTCGAACTGGGCAATCTGCGTGCTGACGGTGGGCTGAGTGACGTGCAGCTTCTCCGAAGCACGGGAAACGCTTCCTTCCTTGGCGACGATCCAGAAATAGTGGAGATGGTTGTAGTTGAATCGTTGCATGACCACTCAATTTATAGATTATATCTATCATCTAGTTAAAAACATTCAATTATTTTAATCAAAATAATTTCCGTATTCTTCCGATGAGACCCGATCATCAGGCCAGTCGGCGGTTCAGGAATGGGCCGCCGCCAGCTGGGGACCGACTCCCGAACCCGCTCCATACATCCGGTATCTGCCCATGACACAAAAACTAGACGAATCCGAACTGCGCCGCTCACTGCGGTTGCTGAACTCCGTATTTAACCGCGTGCTCAAAATCCAGGGAAAGGAGGCGGTGGTTGAACACGTCGGGCAGCTCCAAAAGCGTTATGCCAACATGCTGCGGGACAACCATCCCGCTCGCCGTCAGCAATTACTGGAATGTCTGGACGAACTGGATGCCGACAGCACCGGCGAAGTCATCCGGGCCTTCAACCATTATTTCAGCTTACTGAACATAGCCGAGGAATCTTTTTATCTGAGGCAACGACAGCGCCAGGCTGAACAGGGCGGCCACTACTGGCCGGGCTCCTTTCACGACGCCTTGCTAATCCTCAGGGAGCGCGGTGTAGAGACGGACCAGCTCCAGCAATTGCTCAATCAACTGCTTTATCTGCCGGTGATGACCGCGCATCCGACCGAAGCCAAGCGCCGCACCGTCAAGAACGCCCTGCGCAATGTGTTTGTTTCGCAGGAGGCACTGTCCAACGGGC
The DNA here is from genome assembly GCA_046305255.1 of Methylococcaceae bacterium. Lineage (GTDB taxonomy): Bacteria > Pseudomonadota > Gammaproteobacteria > Methylococcales > Methylococcaceae > UBA6136. The sequence goes on along the minus strand of JBKCCF010000184.1, from coordinate 7,005 downwards.
GCCTGCGTGGCTACTTCCGCAGAGAGGCTATCGAGCGCCTGCAGTCGCAAATTCAGTTGCTGTGGAGAACTGACGAGGTACGACTACGCAGCATGGGTGTCGCCGACGAAATTGATACGGGACTGTTTTATTTTCCCCTGTCCCTGTTTCGCGCCACGGCCCGGGTCTACCGTAACTTTGAATGCTCGCTGCGTGATGTCTACGGCGAAGCAGCCGCCGAAAGGATTCGGGTACCCAGCTTTCTGCGGTTCGGTTCCTGGATTGGTGGGGACCGCGACGGTAATCCCAACGTGACACCTGAAACCACGGCACTGGCTATCCGCCTGCAGGCCCGGACTATTTTGCAGGAATATGTGCAGCGTCTGGAGCAATTGCAGGGCCAGCTGTCGCACTCGTGGGGGTTCTGCGAGCTGTCGCCGAAATTCCGTGAAAGCCTCGACCACGACCGCACCGAACTCGGGAGTGCCATCACCGAACTGGAGCGGCCGTTTCTGCAGGAGCCCTACCGGCACAAGCTGGTTTTGATGCGGTTTCGAATGACGCGCAGCCTGCGGCGGGTTGAGCGGCTGATTGCGGGTGAAAATGAGCCACGGGACATGCTGGCCTATCTCTCTGCAACGGAATTTCTGGGCGACCTGCAGACCATCGACGCATCGCTGCGTAGCCACAACGATGCCGATATCGCCGGTCAGGAGCTGCATGACCTGATCCGGCTGGTCGAGACGTTTGGCTTTCATCTCATGCAGCTGGATGTCCGGCAGGAATCAGGCCGCCATAGCGAGGCCGTGGCCGACCTGTTCAGGATCGCGCTGGATATTGACTATGCCGCGCTGAGCGAAACAGAAAGGCTGACATTACTGGGCGAAACGATCGCCGCACCCGGCGGGCTCCTGTTTGACCGCTCAAGGCTTCAGCCGCTGACCCGTGACACTCTGGCTGTATTTGAGACCATGGCCCGAATGCGGCGTGAAATCGGCGGTGAATGTTTCGACAAATACGTTATCTCCATGACCCACCATGCCAGTCATGTGCTGGAGGTCATGTTGCTGGCCGTGCAAAGCGGCCTGGCCGGCAGACTGGGTGGACACTGGTATTGCCACATCGGCATCAGCCCGTTATTCGAAACCATCGACGACCTCAACCGCATTGAGGAGGTTCTGACCGACCTGCTTGATCAACCGGTCTATCGTGACCTGCTGGGCGCCTATGGCGACCGCCAGGAAGTCATGCTGGGGTATTCCGACTCCTGCAAGGACGGCGGGATCATGGCTTCGGCATGGGGTCTTTACCGCGCCCAGCAGCGGGTCATCGCCATTACCGAGCGGCATGGCCTGAAATGCCGCATGTTCCATGGCCGCGGCGGCACCGTGGGCCGGGGGGGTGGCCCCACCCATGAGGCGATTTTGGCTCAACCCGAGGATACGGTGCGCGGCCAGATCAAGTTCACCGAGCAGGGCGAGGTTCTGTTTTACCGTTACAACAACATGGAAACCGCCGTATACGAGCTGACCATGGGGTTAACGGGCCTGATGAAAGCCAGCATCAGTCTGGTGCAGCCCGTCCCAAAAGCCTCACAGGAACACCTGGACGTCATGGGCGAACTGGCTCGCCTGGGTGAACGCAGTTACCGCGATCTGACCGAGCAGACCGGAGGCTTCCTGGATTATTTCTACGAAGCCACGCCCGTCGGCGAGATCGGCCAGCTCAACATCGGCTCGCGCCCCTCTCACCGCAAGAAGCAGGATCGCTCCAAAAACTCGGTGCGGGCTATCGCCTGGGTCTTCGCCTGGGCGCAATCCCGCCAGACCTTTCCCGCCTGGTACGGTATTGGGGCCAGCATGGCCACCTGGTGCGCCGGCAAGGCCGACCGTCTGGAACTGTTGCGTCAGATGTACCGGGAATGGCCTTTTTTCCGTAACCTGCTCAGCAACGCGCAGATGGCCCTGAGTAAATCCGACATGAGTATTGCCCGGGAATACGCCGGGTTGTGCGAAGACAGGGACACCGGCAAGCGAATCTGGGAAATAGTAGCGAGTGAATACCAGCGTAGCGTAGACTGGGTGCTGCAGGTGGCTCAACAGGAGCGGCTAGTCGCCGAAAACCCCACGTTGGCGGCATCGCTGGGGCGTCGGGAGGCCTACCTCGGCCCCCTGAATTTTCTGCAGGTTCGCCTGATTCGGCAAGTGCGGGCAACGGCTGACCCTGCAGCCAGCCCATGGCTGAAACCGCTGTTACGCAGCATCAATGCCATCGCGGCCGGCATGCGCAACACAGGCTGAGGCGTAGGCTGTGAGACACCTGACATCAGGCCCAACTGCCTTCTTAAATTGAGCTCAATGACCATGACAAGCCAGCATCATCGTAACGCGAAGGAGAATCTGCTCCGGCTCATTGCGCTTGAGCGCGCCGATTTGTGGGCGATTGTGGCTTTCTCCGTAGGCGCAGGCTTGATGGCCCTTGCCACGCCGGTCGCGGTGCAGTCCCTCGTCAACACGATAGCCTTCGGAATGCTGCTGCAGCCACTTATCGTGCTGGTGCTGGTGCTGTTGGTGTGTCTGGCACTCAACAATCTGCTGATCGGATTTCAGATCTACGTCGTGGAAATGCTGCAGCGCCGGATTTTCGTCCGGCTACTGGGGGATATTGCGGGGCGTCTGCAACGGGTGAGGCTGGAGGCTTTTGATGGCCGGAACGGGCCGGAACTCGTTAACCGGTTCTTTGATGTGATGACCGTTCAGAAAAGCGCCGCCTTCCTGCTGCTGGATGGTCTGGCCTACGGGCTGCAGACCCTGATAGGCATGCTGTTGCTGGCGTTCTATCACCCGATCCTGCTGACATTCGATCTGCTGATGGTTCTGGCCGTCCTGTTCATATTCTTTGCGATGGGCCGGCGCGGCATTCCGACCGCGATCGACGAATCCCGCTCCAAGTACGCGGTGGCGGCTTGGCTGGAAGAGCTTGCCGGCAATGTCAGTCTGGTCAAATGGGCGGGGGGGCCGGCCTTCGTCGCCGCCACCACGGACCGGCTGGCACGCAAATATCTGGCTGCGGCCGGCCGACATTTCACTATCGTGATGCGGCAACAGGTCGGCATCCTGTTTCTGCATACCCTGGCCAGCACCTTGTTGCTGGGATTGGGCGGCTGGTTGGTGATCGAGCGCCAACTGACGCTGGGGCAACTTATCGCGGCGGAACTGGTCGTCAGCGCCATGCTCGGCGGGATCAGCCGCCTGGGTAAGTCGTTGACGAGCTACTACGAGTTGATGGCGGGTATGGACAAACTCAGCCACCTTCTCGATTTGCCGCTTGAATCCGACCGGGGCGAAATCCTGCCCGATCGGGTTGGTCCGGTCACAGTCACCCTTCATGACCTTGGCTACGCCTATCCGGGCGAGCATGCGACCGATTCGGCCCTGATCCATATGAATGTCCATATCGCCGCCGGTGAGCGAATCGCCCTGGTGGGCCAGAGCGGGGCGGGACGGGGCACCTTGCTGGAACTGATGATGGGGCTGCGCTTGCCGGACGCCGGCGCGCTTCTTCTGGATGGCTACGATCTGCGTGACCTGAATCTGGCCCGGCTCCGGGAGCACATGGCACTGGTAAAGGATGAAGGCATTCTGGACGCCACGGTGCTGGACAACCTGCGCATGGGGCGTGAACACATCAGCCTGGATACGCTCAGGGAGACGCTATCGGGTCTCGACCTGACCGATGCGATCAGGGCCCTTCCCGACGGACTCAACACCCGCCTGAATGTGCTCGGGATGCCGTTGCCGCCGGAACAGGTCCGGCGACTGCTTCTGGCGCGCGCCCTGGCCGGTCAGCCGCGGCTGCTGCTGATCTACGACGCTCTCGACAGTCTCGACGCCCGCATCAGCGAAGCGGTACTCGATTGGATCCTGCGTCCCGACGCACCCTGGACCGCCGTGGTGGCGACCCGCAACCCGGCGGTGATCAGTCGTTGCGACCGTGTCTGGCGCGTTGAGCATGGCAGTCTCAGGGAACTGTCGCCCCTTGATTTGCTGGGTCATCTCGAAGGCCCGCGTCGAAACGAGCCACGAACATGAAAACCGAGCACACACCATACCCAGAACCCTATGATTCCCGGCAGGGGGCGGTTCCGGTACTACCGGCTCTGGCACTGACCCTGACCACCGGTCCTGCGCGCTGGTTGGCCCGCTCACTGATCGGCATCCTGGTGCTGCTTATGGTCGGTCTTACGCTGACGCCCTGGCAGCAGAATGTGGCCGGCATCGGTCGAGTGATGGCTTATGCCCCGACAGAACGCCAGCAAACCCTGCAAGCCCCGGTCGAAGGTCGGGTGTTGCACTGGTGGGTAAAGGAGGGTTCGGTCGTCAGGCAGGGCGATAAAATCGCCGACATCAGCGACTACGACCCCGAATTATTGCAGCGACTGGAGACCGAGCAGAAAACCCTGGCGGGCCGCATCGCGACCATACAGACCCGCATCACGGCCCTGCAGGGCCAGTCCACCATGGCGGTCGACTCCAGAACCATGGCGCTGGCGGGCGCCGACTCCCGCATCCGCATGGCCGAGCAGCGCCTGACGGCCGCGCGTCACGCACTGGAAGCGGCGCAGGCTGCCTTTGAAACGACCCGGTTGAACTTCAACCGGCAGCACATCCTGCAGAGCAAGGGACTGTCCTCGACGCGGAGTTTCGAGCTGGCTCAGCTTGAACTCACCCAGCGACGGACCGAGACTGATCGGGCCAGAGCGTCACTGGAGGCCGCGGCCAGTGAAGTGGAGGCGATTCGGGCTGATCGACAGAAATCGAATGCCGATACCCAGGCCCTGATCGCCAAGGCCAATGCCGATCTGGCCAAAAGCCGTGAGGAACTGGCTTACGCCCAGGCCGAAAAGCTGAAGCTGGATACCCGACTGGCCCGACAGTCAACGCAGACGGTCAAGGCCCCGCGGGCGGGCACCATTCTGCGGCTGGCGGTCAGTTCGGAAGCCGAAGTGGTCAAGCCTGGCGATCCTCTGGTGGTGCTGGTGCCCTCTGCAGCAGAGCGCGCCGTCGAATTGTGGATGGATGGCAACGACATCCCGCTGATCACACCCGGGCGCAAGGTGCGGTTACAGTTCGAGGGCTATCCTGCCGTCCAGTTTTCGGGCTGGCCGGAAGTGGCGGTCGGCACTTTCGGTGGCGTGGTGTCACTGATCGACTCGACCGACAATGGACAGGGCAACTTTCGCATCGTCATATTGCCCGATCCCGATGACCTGCCCTGGCCTGATGAACGCTTCATCCGTCAGGGCGTGCGAACCAATGGCTGGGTCCTGCTGAATCGGGTGATGCTCGGCTTTGAGTTATGGCGAATCTTCAACGGCTTCCCGCCGGTCTACCTGCCCAGCCATGCGGAGCTGAAGAAAGCCGGGTCACACGGATCGAAATCCGCATCCGGTGACGCTGACAAGGACGCGAAATGACGGCCCAACGCCTTGGATTGTGGTGGGCAGCCTGTTTGTGTACCGCATTTGGCCTGGCCGACGCCGGGGCAGCGGGTCATCGTGCGGGAGCGGAACCCCGGCATCTCAAGGTGCAGGCACTCAATGACGTCGAAGTACCGGTAAAGTCCCGCACCCTGACCCTCGAAACAGTCATCGAATCGGCGTTGGAGAGTTTTCCCTCCCTGATCGCGGCGGCCAAGCGCAAGGATATGGCGGCCGGAGAAAAACTGGCGGCTGAAGGCGGCTTCGATACCAATCTTAAGCTCCTCAGCCGTTCGTCTGTCGCGGGCATTTACGAAAACGAGATGGTCGACATCGGTTTCGAGCAGCCCACACCCTACTGGGGGGCCACCTTCTTTGGCGGCTACCGGCTGGGTTCCGGCAATTACCCGGTGTATGAGGGCAAAAGCCAGACGGCAGATTCGGGCGAATTTCGCGCGGGTGTCACCGTACCGCTATGGCGCAATCGCACTATCGACCGCCGTCGGGCCAGCCTGGCTCAGGCGGAGTTGTCCGAGTTGATCGCCCACCACGACTATGACGCCCAGCTGCTTGAATTACAGCGGGTTGCCTCGCAGCGCTATTGGGACTGGGTGTTGGCGGGGCGGCGCCTGGCGGCATCGCAGGATCTGCTCCGCATCGCAGAATCCCGGGACACCGCCTTGCGGGCTCGTGTTGCCAGTGGTGACCTGCCATCCATTGAGGCCATCGACAATCAGCGCGCCATCCTCGAGCGGCAGGAACGGGTGGTGGCCGCCGAACGTCTGCTGGAGCAGGCCGCCATTCAGCTTTCCCTGTATCTGCGCAGCCCGGACGGCCAACCACAACTGCCGCAGCCCGGGGATTTGCCTGCAGGCTTTCCGGAACCGAGCCTGCCACAGCGGCTGGAGTTGCGGGCGGTGGTGGATGAGGCCCTCAGTCGGCGACCGGAGGTGAAGCGGCTGGAGCAGCAGCGAAAGACGGCCGAAATTGATCAGAATCTGGCCCGCAACCAGCGTCAACCCGGCGTTGACCTGTCGCTGAGCGGTGCCCAGGACCTGGGCATCAACCCCGAAACCCAGTATTACAAGATCAACCGGTCGGAGATGTATCTTGGCGTTTCGATAGACCTGCCCGTGCAGCAACGCGTTGCCACCGGCAAGATTGCCAGCGCCGAGGCCAATCTGGAGCGGATCGCGGCCGACTACCAACTCCTCGGTGACCGTATCACGGCCGAGGTCAGGGATGCCCTATCGGCGATAAAGGCCGGGCTTAAACGGCTGGAAATTGCCCAAAAGCATCGTGAAACCGCCATGCTCATGGAGGAAGGCGAACGCACCCGCTATGAACTGGGTGACAGCAATCTGATGTTCGTCAATCAGCGCGAACTTGCCAGTGGCGATGCCGCCGTGCTGGTGGCTGACGCCTATAGCAGCGTCCACAAGTCGCTTGCCGACTACCGTTTTGCCGTGGGCGATTTACAGACAGCCGAAACGAAATCGGCAGGTAACGGCCGCGTGAAGTAAGGCCCAGGTCCATTGGCCCGGGAC
>JBKCCF010000183.1:0-30028 GCA_046305255.1 Methylococcaceae bacterium | reverse complement strand
ACACCCGCTCCGCAGCAGATACAACACCCCGCAGAACACGTCATACAAATCCACCGTCGTCGGCTTGGTCCGTTTCCTCACGCTTTGCAGCAGCGGCAGGATCTCTTCAAATTTCTCGCGACTGATGTCGCTTGCGTATGGTTTTCTCATCAGCCTATTGTCCGGTATTTTCGATAAATCGTGAACAGGCTCTAAGGACCGATTTCATGGGGAGTTTACTAAAGAGAAAGCCCATACACCTTCCCGCGTAAACTCCCGACCTTCAATCTTCCACCCTCTTAATTTTTGAGGGATATTTGAATGGAATTTTACTGTGAGACGGTACGGGAGGTATGGCTTGCTCAAAAGGGGACCTCATCAGGCTAAACCAGCCCCTTAAAGGGCGGGCCGGGGTGACCACCCAGGTGGATGGAGTACAGACATCTGAGCCCGTGACCAATTCAACAAAACCAGCGCTCACTTCCTGTTCCAATCCGCTACGATTTGCGTCAACTCAGATCTTTACGCTGTTGCTCTCTACTTTCACAAACTGATGGCCTGACCTCATCCACGATGTCGGTAGCTTGTTTATAACCAATTGAATAATAGTATATTTTATGACACCATGGCGTAAGACCGAATGCTATTCAGGTCGGCCGCAACACCGTTAGCCGTTGCCGGCCTGTTTAAGATCGTTGGCTTCCCGAGCCAGGCGACCGATAGCATTTTTGACCAGTTCGCTCATGCCCTCGCCGCCCGCCTGATAATGGGCAATGATGGCAACACGCATCCGGGACTCCCAGAAGCGGCGCATGTGGTCAGCGACACCGGCTTCGGCTACTGACTTATCGGGTTCGGCATTAAAGAAGTCGCCAATACTATTGGCCATCCTGACAAGATTTTGGTTATCCATAGCGTGAGATCAGCAGTTGGTTCGGGGGTTGATTTAGATATTATCTTAGACGCCTATGCCAAGGCTCACACAGTGGCGTCGGTCATGTCGTGATTATCGCGAGCTTGATCGGCGTGTTGCAAACGTTGACCATGAGCATAGACCACATGATTTTCATCACGGGCGAAGCCGACCAGCGTCAGCCCCGTCGCCTCTGCCAATTCTATCGCGAGACCGGTAGGAGCGGAGATGGCTGCCATAAAGCCTATGCCGACAGTTGCGCATTTCTGCACCATTTCGTAGCTCGCACGGCTGGTGACGACAACAAAGCCTGTGCTGAAATCGGTATTTTTGCGGGCGAGTGCGCCGATTAGCTTATCAAGCGCGTTATGCCGCCCCACATCTTCACGCACCAGCAACAGCCCTTGGTCGGGCACCGCCCAACCAGCAGCATGGACTGCGCCCGTAAGCGTGTTCAACCGCTGGTGAGTGCGCAACCCAGCCAGGGCCGCAATGAGGTCACTGACGGGTAGACGGAGATGGCAGGTTACAGGTACAGGACGACGGATGGCCTGTTGTAGAGTCCGCGCACCGCAAAGTCCGCAGCCGGTTCGGCCAGTCATATTGCGGCCCTTATCTGCTGCGCTTGCGCACCACGCTGCTGGGATACGGAGCCTTACCTCCATACCTTCCGCCCTCTGGAATACGCGGATTGACTCGACTTCGCGGCCATGGGGCACTATCGCTTCAGTGAGACTGAAGCCAAGGGCAAAGTCTTCAAGATCAAGAGGCGTGGCCAGCATGACCACATGGGGTTCCCCGTTGTACATCAGGGCGACCGGAGCTTCTTCAGCGATGCAGTCCTCGTAAATTTCGCTGCGGCCGTTGCGCCAGCGCTCAACCTCCCTAAGCCTGTAACTGGGCCATCCAAGCTCCGGGGTGAGCGCTGCCATCATGTGACCGACTAGACTGTCGTGTCATGCAGGCGATTTTCCAATAGTGATTCCTGTTCCTCACTGAAGGCCTGGTAATCGCGCTGCCACTCTGAAGGCTTGCTGACCTTGGTGACCTGCACCGCCGTTACTTTGTATTCAGGACAGTTGGTGGCCCAATCAGAATTATCCGTGGTGATGACATTGGCACCAGACTCAGGGAAGTGGAACGTGGTGTAGACCACACCGGGCTGAACGCGATCAGTCAGTGTTGCCCGAAGCACGGTTTCACCCGCTCGGCTCTTGATGCCGACCCAATCGCCATTGTTAACACCACGCACTTCGGCATCATGGGGATGAATTTCCAGCCTGTCCTCGCTGTGCCATACCGAATTGGCAGTACGCCGGGTCTGGGCACCTACGTTGTACTGGGACAGAATTCGCCCCGTGGTCAGGATTAGCGGGAAGCGACTGGTGGTGCGCTCGGGTGTTGGCACATACTCGGTCAGCATGAAACGACCCTTGCCCCGCACAAACTGATCAATGTGCATGGTGGGAGTGCCGTTTGGTGCCCTATCGTTACAGGGCCATTGGATGCTGCCCAGTTCATCAATTTTCTTGAAACTGACGCCGGTGAAAGTCGGTACCAGACTGGCAATCTCATCCATGATCTCCGAAGCATGACCATAGTTCATCGGGTAACCCAGCGCATTGGATAGTAGCTGGGTAACCTGCCAGTCTTCATAGCCTGCCAATGGCGGCATGACCCTACGCACTGGTGAAATGCGACGCTCGGCATTAGTGAAGGTGCCACTCTTTTCAAGGAAGGAAGCACCCGGCAGGAATACATGAGCGAACTTGGCAGTTTCGTTCAGGAACAGGTCCTGAACCACGACGCATTCCATCGCCCGAAGCGCAGCCATGACATGCTGGGTATCGGGATCTGACTGGGCGATATCCTCGCCCTCACAGTAGAGGCCTTTAAAGGTGCCGTCCATCGCCGCCCCGAACATGTTGGGAATGCGCAGACCCGGTTCAGATTCGAGCGTCACGCCCCAGACCGACTCAAACAGGGCCCGGGTTTCAAAATCGGAGACGTGGCGGTAGCCGGGTAATTCGTGGGGGAATGAGCCCATATCGCACGAACCCTGCACGTTATTCTGGCCCCGTAACGGGTTGACACCGACGCCCTCACGGCCGATGTTGCCGGTGGCCATGGCCAGATTGGCGATGCCGATCACTGTGGTCGAGCCCTGACTATGTTCAGTCACACCGAGACCGTAGTACACGGCGCCGTTGCCGCCAGTGGCAAACAGTCGCGCGGCTTCGCGAACCCTGCTCGCGGGTACGCCGGTGGTGGCTTCCATGGCTTCAGGGGAGTTATGCTCCTGGCTCACGAAGGCCTTCCACTTGGTATAGGACTCCACCTCGCAACGCTCCAGCGCAAACGCGTCATCGGCCAGCCCTTCAGTCACGATGACATGGGCCATGGCGTTGATCAGCGCCACATTAGTGCCGGGGCGAAGTTTGAGATGATAATCGGCCTTGACGTGGACGGACTTGACGAGGTCGATATCACGCGGGTCGGCCACAATCAGGCGAGCACCCTCGCGAATGCGACGCTTCATGGCGGAACCGAATACTGGATGGCCATCGGTGGGATTGGCGCCAATCACAAATATGACGTCGGTCTTGCGAATCGAGTCGAAGGTCTGGGTACCTGCCGATTCACCCAGCGTCTGTTTCAGACCATAACCGGTCGGGGAGTGGCAGACGCGGGCACAAGTATCGACGTTGTTGTTGCCAAAGGCTGCGCGAACCAGTTTTTGCACCAGGTAAGCTTCTTCATTGGTACAGCGACTGGAGGTGAGGCCACCGACCGAATAGCGGCCATACTGGCTCTGTATGCGTTTGAATTCCGAGGCCGCATAGTTAACGGCTTCCTCCCAGGACACTTCCTGCCAAGGGTCAGTAATATTCTTTCGGATCATGGGCTTGGTGATGCGATCCTTGTGAGTCGCATAGCCAAAGGCAAAGCGGCCCTTGACGCAGGAATGGCCGTGGTTGGCGTGGCCATCCTTGTTGGGCACCATTCGTACGAGGTCTGCCCCTTTCATTTCCGCCTTGAAGGAGCAGCCAACGCCGCAGTAGGCGCAGGTTGTAATAACGCTGTGCTCGGCCTGCCCCTTGTCGATGACGGATTTTTCCATCAGCGTCGCGGTTGGGCAGGCCTGTACACAAGCACCACAGGATACGCACTCTGAATCCATGAAGTCCTGATTTTGACCCGGCGAAACCTTGGAGTCGAAACCACGGCCATCTATGGTCAGCGCGAAAGTGCCCTGCACTTCCTCACAGGCACGAACGCAACGAGAACAGACAATGCACTTGGAAGGGTCGAACTGGAAGTAGGGATTGCTTTTATCCTTTTCGGCCTTGAGATGATTTTCACCTTCATAACCATAACGGACTTCCCGCAGCCCGACAGCTCCGGCCATATCCTGCAGTTCACAGTTGCCGTTAGCTGAGCAGGTCAGACAATCCAGTGGATGATCGGAGATGTAGAGTTCCATGACACCCCGACGGACGCTGGCAAGCCGTTCATTTTGGGTACACACTTTCATACCCTCACCGACTGGGGTAGTACAGGATGCCGGGAGACCCCGTCCGCCCTGGACTTCAACCAGACAAAGTCTACAGGAGCCAAACGGCTCCAGGCTGTCGGTCGCGCAGAGTTTGGGTATCTGGATTCCGGCACTGGCTGCTGCTCGCATGATGGACGTACCTTCCGGTACGCTAACACTGAAGCCATCAATTTCGAGGGTCACATTTTTATTGGACTCACTCGCGGGTGTTCCAAAGTCGTAATCGCGTACAGCCATGATATGCCTCCAGATTTACAGAGTGCTCAGTTTATCGCGTGTAATGGATGCGACCTTGTCCACACACATTGGGTCGGTCCACCTGACCCATCAGAGGGGTCTCCAATCTATGGCGCTTCAACCGCCCGTGCTCACGCGGGCGGTTGCGCTCCACCGGTAAAGTCTTCGGGGAAATGGTTCAGCGCACTTAGCACTGGGTACGGTGTCATGCCTCCCAGCGCGCAAAGGGAACCTCCCAGCATCGTGTCGCTTAGATCACGTAGCAGAGCAATGTTCTGCTCACGATCAATACCCGCACGTATTTTGTCGATGACCTCGACGCCGCGGGTTGAGCCAATCCGGCAGGGCGTACATTTGCCACAGGATTCAACAGCGCAAAACTCCATGCCATAGCGGGCCATTTTCGACATGTCGACGCTATCGTCGAACGCCACCACACCGCCATGACCCAACACCGTCCAGTTGGCGGCAAAGGCCTCGTAGTCGAGCGGGGTGTCGAATTGTGATTCGGGCAGATAGGCCCCCAATGGCCCGCCAACCTGTACGGCACGGATGGGGCGACCGCTGGCAGCACCACCGCCGAAGTCATAAAGAATCTCCCGAAGCGTAACCCCGAAGGCTTTTTCCACCAGGCCGGGGTGCTTGAGGTTTCCTGCCAATTGGATAGGCAGGGTGCCACGCGAGCGACCCATGCCGTAATCTCTGTAAAAGGCACCGCCCTTGTCCAGAATGATGGGTACGGAGGCCAGAGAAATGACGTTGTTGATGATAGTCGGCTGACCAAACAAGCCCTCAATCGCGGGTAACGGCGGCTTGTAGCGAACCAGTCCACGCTTGCCTTCGATACTTTCGAGCAGTGATGTCTCTTCGCCACAAACATAGGCACCGGCCCCGAGACGCACCTCGAGGTCAAAATGCCGGCCTGAGCCACGAATATCAGCACCAAGATAGCCGGCAGCATAAGCGGCCGCTATGGCCTGGTTCAGCGCAACATGGGCATGAGGATACTCGCACCGGAGGTAGATATAACCCTGAGTGGCACCGACCGCTAGGGCCGCAATCGTCATCCCTTCAATGAGTACGAACGGATCTCCCTCCATGATCATTCGATCAGAAAAGGTGCCGGAGTCGCCTTCATCGGCGTTACAGACGATGTATTTCTGGTCAGCGGCGGCGTTGAGTACTGTTCGCCATTTGATACCGGTGGGGAATGCCGCACCGCCACGTCCGCGCAAACCGGATTCAGTGACCTCGTCGACAATCGCGGCGGGAGCAAGGGCCAGGGCGCGCGCCAGCCCACGATAGCCGTCATGGGCGATGTAATCGTCAAGACTGACCGGATCGGTGATGCCGACCCGGGCAAAAGTGAGCCTCTCCTGCCTCTTCAGATAAGGGATTTCATCAGTTGGCCCCAGAGATAGCGGGTGCGAACCTGCGCCCGTGAGAAGGCCCTCATCAAACAGCGCCGGCACCTGATCGGGAGTAACAGGTCCGTAAGCGATCCGGCCTGCGGGCGTTTCGACCTCAACCATCGGCTCCAGCCAATAGAGCCCGCGCGAACCATTCCGTATCAGTTCGATTTTTGCGTCACGGCGACTGGCTTCAATCTGGATGGCAACTGCAACCTGCTCGGCCCCCACCCCGAGGGCGCTGGAATCACGTGGGACATAAACCTTAATCATGAGTTGGCCTTCACTGCGTGAATAATCTCATCGAAACGATCGGGAGTAACCTTGCCATACACCTCGGTTCCTATCATCACCGAGGGCGAACAGGCACAGTTACCCAGACAATAAACCGGCTCCAGACTGAATTGACCGTCGGCGGTGTTTTCGTGGTAGCCGATACCCAATTTATGCTTGGCATGCGCTTCGAGCGTGTCAGAGCCCATGGCCTGGCAGGCCTCTGCCCGGCAGATATAGACGGTCTGGCGACCCGGCGGGGTAGAACGGAAATAATGGTAAAAGCTGATCACGCCGTGAACCTCAGCCCGGGAAAGATTCAACTCGCTGGCAATCAGCGGCACGCTGTCCGGGGGGACATAGCCAAGGCTGTCCTGTATGCCATGGAGTATCGGCAACAGGGCACCCGGCTTATCCTTGAGCCCGGCCACAATCGTCCTGACACCCTCAATGTCCCATTTCTGCTCTGTCATGTCACTCTCTCTTGACGCATCCACTTTTGGTAGCCACCCTGGATAATCATCCTGCCCGGCCAGGCGGGACTGTTGGTAGCGGTGTGGCGCGAAATTCTACTCGTTGTGGCTATTTCTGGAAACCTTTCAACCTAGCATTTTACTCGGTTTTTGGTGGCGATAGTCGTTATTTTCTTAATAAATCGGTGGCGAGATGAACCCTTCAGGGGGTGCATTCAGGCGGATGATCGTCGCAGCCCATAGACCATCATTAGCAGTAACGTTATCCAGAGCAACGACGGCAACAACCAGAACCAGATCTGGTAAACAGTTGGAAGTGGGTCGATAAGGTATGGCACCTCATATACGCCTGACCATGACTCATGCAGCGGTGAGCGCTGCAGGATTGCGCCATTCGCCAATGACACGGTCGAGATACCGGTGTTGGTGGCTCTTAGCACTGGTCTTCTAAATTCGACGCCGCGCGCCAGCGTCATGATCATATGCTGATAAGGCTCCTGCCAGGTCCCATACCAGGAGTCATTGGTCGTATTGACAATGAACTGAGCACCGAGCTGCGCCAGCGAGCGACTGAATCCGGGGAACAGGCTCTCGTAGCAGATCTGCGGCCCCATTTTATAGCCGTTGAACTGCAGCAGCAGGGTAGGCCCAGGCCCCCGGGAAAACTGGCCTATGGGGGGTAACCATTCGCGAATCTGCGGCAACAACTTTTCACCAGGTATGTACTCACCAAAGGCCAGCAGTATGGTTTTGCTGTAGTGAGGCGGGACTATCGTGCCTTGGCGGTCAAGGACAAATAACGAGTTGGTCAACAAGCCCGACTTGAGATCCATCCCGTAGGAACCCGTCACCAGAGGAACCTGCCTCTCGCCCAGAAACTGACGTAGGCGCACGGTATAGCGGCTATCCCTCAGGTCCTCGCCCATCAGGGCCGGAAAGGCTGTTTCCGGCCACAGCACGAAATCGACGTGCCCTTTTGGATCGGCCAGCGCCTGTTCAGTCAGGGTTATGTAGGCCTCAAGGATGGCATCCTGATAACCCTGCCCCAGCTCAGCGGCCATTTTTTCAGCATTGCCGATATTGCCCTGTACCAAGACGGCTCTCAATCTGGCATCCGGCTCCGGCAGCCGATACTTCAACCACAGCCCGCCCGCGTTCAATAACAGGAATCCCATCACCACCAGAGCCATCAGTTTTTTTCCGCTGGCCAGCCTGCGCTGGCGATAGGCGTATAGCAACGGCAAATTGCACAGGAGCGTTGCGGCACTCAGCCCGCTAAAACCAATCATCTCGGCCCAGTGATAAACCGGCACTCCGGCACCATA
This sequence comes from Methylococcaceae bacterium, assembly GCA_046305255.1. Taxonomy (GTDB): domain Bacteria; phylum Pseudomonadota; class Gammaproteobacteria; order Methylococcales; family Methylococcaceae; genus UBA6136. The sequence continues at coordinate 21,863 of JBKCCF010000183.1, read as the reverse complement.
CCAGCTATAGCCAAAATTCCAGTCAAACAACGTCAGCGAATGCGCTTCGCAAAGGGTAGTGAGGAGTGCCATCAAACCCAGCGACAACCGCTCCGGCCACTTAAATCGGCGCTGCCCGAGGAACCACAACACACCGGCGAGCGGTACATAAAGATGCGCGACCAAGGCAAAAACCAGCATGGCCATTACGGCAAAAGGCCATTCCAGCTGAGCAAATTCGTGCATCAGGTGGGTGACCCAGTTAAAGCCAATCAGCGTGAACACGAATGAGGTAATGAAACCACCGATGACCACCGGCATCAGCCGGGTCTGGCGCTGCCAGAATAGCCAGAGCGGCACAAAACAGAACAGCGAGGCCCAGGGTGGGAAAGGAATATAGCTGGTGCCGATCAGAAGGCCGGATAAAATGGGCAAGTGCCAGCGGCTAAGCGGGAGTTTCATGAACTGTCAGTGAAAATGGTAGGTGGTAGCGCCTGCACTATCCCTGTGATCGTCCGAATATCAACGTCCTGCCGACAGGGCAAAAAGACCGAAACAGGCCAGGCAGGGAGACCGGAATCAGAACAACCGCAGCCGGAGGATGGCCTCGATTTCAGCATCCGTCAGCGTGACAGGGTTGGTCTTCATGCTGGAACCGCGGGAGTTGGCGACAATCCGCGAAATGTCCGCTTGGGTAATGCCGAACGAACTCAGCGCGGGTAACTGCAACTGGATTGTCCAGTCATCCAGTTGCTGAAGCAGTTTATGGCGGGCAGCGTCGTCATCCAGCGCCGGGCAGGCTGACAGCAAACGCCCAACTTCAGCATATTTGGCCAAAGCGGGGTGCCGCGGATCACGCATCAGCAAGGCGTCGATATTGACCCGGGTGGCCGCCGCCAGCAGCGTCCCGCAGACGACGCCGTGAGGAATGGCAAACAATGAACCCAGCGGCTGCGCCAGACCATGCACTGATCCGAGGCCAGCCTGGGCCAGGCAGACCCCCGAGAGCAGCGCTGCATAGGCCATATGGGCCCGTGCATCAGCCACATCAATTCCACCCTGATACCAGCACAACAGCCCTTCCCTTACAGCCCTGATTCCTGACCATGCCAGTGCATCGGTTAGCGGGTTGGCGCGGATAGAGACATAGGCCTCAATCAGTTGCGTCAGGGCGTCCATACCATTCCCGGCAATCAGCGGCGGTGGACAATCGGTCAGTAGATCCGGATCGACAATAGCGTATTCGGCCACCAGAAGCTCGTCCCGGAAGGATTTCTTGAAACCATCAACACCATGGCGGGTCAGCACAGCATTACGCGTGGCTTCCGAACCTGTACCCGCCGTGGTTGGCACGGCAATGAAGGGCGTGGCCGGACCATGATAGGGTCGCTCAGGTCCGACACCTTCAAGGTAATTCATCACGGTATCGCCAGGTCTCAACAGACCGGCCACGGCTTTGGCAGCATCAAGGACACTGCCGCCGCCAATGCCGATGACGACGTTGACATTGGCTCCACCCCACGCCACAACCGCCGAGTCCACCCACTCGGGTGAGGGCTCTCCGGTAACCTGCAGCAGGCTGTAACGGCAGTCCCGCGCGGCCATATCACCCTGCAATTGCTGCCAGGCAGGAGACGCCAGAAAGGATTGGGCACCTGTGACCACCAACACATGTTGGCCGTAACGGGTTGCTATTTCAGCGACCTTGGCAAAACTGCCGCGACCAAACTCAATGCGGGGAATCCGGCCAATGGAAAATGAGTACATCGCTCAAGTTGCAGGAAACAGTCCCAGCATGGCAAGGCCCTGCCGGGGTTCAGCCATCATCTCGGCCACAGCATCACGCCACACGGCGTAGTGGGCGGTTTGCTTGTGGGCAGCAGCGGCATCGGCCGAGACATAAGCCTCGTAGAGCACAAAGCGATGGGGGTCTGATGGATTCTGCAGCACATCAAAGCGACAGTTACCCGCCTCCAGAACGGATGACTGGTGATTGATACGGGTTGCCTCGATAAAGGCATCCAGGCAGTGGGGTTTGACGTGAATGTGGACCAGAGTAACGTGCATTTTGACTTCTAAAACATGCTGACGTGTGAAGGACTTAGCCGAGTAGTATTGAGGCCATGGCTCAATTGGACAGAAAACATATCATCCGGTTTAGGTAATATCTGCGGTGACAACGCAACACGGCATCAGGCCAGCCGCAACTGACACGACTAGTTGAGGTTTTGTATACCCCGCTCAATCTCACCGTGCTTTCTGAGTTCGCGCTTCATGATTTTTCCGGCTGCATTCTTAGGCAGTTCCGGGAGCATAACAAAACGCCGGGGAACCTGGTGCCGACCCAACTGCTCCCGGCAGTAGCGCCTGAGATTCGATTCTTCAGCGTTCACAGCCTGATCAAGCACGACATAGGCCACGGGAATCTCGCCATGCCGTTCGCTGACTTCCCCCACCACTGCCGCTTCACGAAGCCCCGGATAGCGATAAAGCACTTCCTCAATCATCCGAGGATAGACGTTCATGCCGTTTACGATGATGAGATCCTTCTTGCGATCGACAATACTGAAGTAACCATCAGCATCCCGCGTCCCGAGATCCCCCGTAAGGAACCAGTCTCCGAGGAAAACCTCGGCAGTGGCTTCGGTCTGGTGCCAGTAGCCTTTCATGACATTGGGCCCGCGTACGGCAATTTCGCCTACTTCGCCATCGGCCAATGCCGTGCCGTCATCGGCAACAATCATCATCTCCACCCCCGGAACCGGCAAACCTACGGTGCCAGGCTTGGCGAGGCCCCCGATGGGGTTCACGCAGGTGACCGGGGAGCATTCGGTTGGGCCATCGCCCTCATAGATAGGTAGACCGAATCGGGCCTCGAACCGCCGAAGCACATCGACCGGCATGGCCGCACCGCCAGAAATGCCATAGCGAAGCGAGGCCAGCTGCTCAACCTTGTCATCCTTGAGCCGTAATAACACGCTGTACATGCTGGGTACACCGAGAAAAATGGTCGCCTTTTGCTGCTGGATAGCCGCAGCGACCGCTTCAGGCTCGAACCGCGCCAGGGGAATCAGCGCGCAGCCATGCGTCAGGGGCGTCAACATGCCAACCGTAGCAGCAAAAGCATGAAACATCGGCAGCACCACCAGTACCCTGTCCAGACCGGAGCGCCAGTGCATCGCGGCAAACACGCTGCGGGTATTGGCCACCAGGTTGGCATGGGTCAGCATGGCGCCTTTAGGAAAACCGGTCGTACCGGAGGTGTAGATAATCGCGGCCAGATCACGCTCTGGCACCAGAACCGGCTCTGGTTTTGGCGCTTTCGACATGCAAAGTTCGGCAAAGGCGATATCACCCTCCCCTCCGCTACCTACAGTGATGCCCAGGACTGGTTGAGGCAATAGCAGCCGTACCTGCTCCACCATGGCGCTTAGTGAGTGATGGAAGATAATGGCAGCAACGCCGGCATCGGCGAGAATATGGGTGATCTCGGCCTGATTGATCAGAAGATTGACGGGTACAACAATTGCGCCCGCCTTGATGATACCGGCGTAAGCGTAGACGAATTCAGGGCCGTTGGTGCAATACAGCGCTACTCGATCGCCGGGCAGAATACCGCGCTCAGCGAGTCCCGCCGCAACACAGTCCGAGATTTCAGCAAGATGGCCATGATCCAGGGTGAGCGTGGGCGTCAAAATGGCGGGCAAATCGGGCCACTGGCAGGCGCTGGCTCGGAACAGGTCAATCAGCGTAGACATGCTGGTAGGTCTGGAGAGTCATTAACAATAGCGTTCGAGAACCCCACCCGACGGGTTGCCGGATGAGGGAATGGATCAATTGATGACCTTGTGGCCTCGATTGCGCATACAGGTCGAGAAAGCGCGCTTGTAGTCTTCATCACCCGAGATGCCGGTATAGGTACCGCCGCCGATACCACCGGCTGCAGCGCCAATAGCGGCTCCGGCGCCAGGGTTTCCGGCCACCGCACCTACAGCTGCGCCGGTTGCGGCACCCAACAGGCCCCCGACGGCAGTCCCCTTGGCCGCTTCAGTTCCAGCAGAGCCAGCCTGCTGGGCCAACGCCTTGCACTGCTGGGTGTCCTGAGGAATTCGGGCCGCATTAGGATCATTGTAGCTATCCACCACGGGCTCCCATCCGCCGTATGTTGCACAGGCACTGAGCAGCACGAACGTCGCTGGTACGAGAACATTTCTTGCCTTCATGATTTTTCCTCCGTTTACTGAGTAAACCCAACCGAATCAGACCTGGTCATGCCTGCGCCGGTCATCTAGCCAACGATCGCCTCGCCACGGGCCAGTTTGGGTAGTGACCCACTAATCCCCATGGCATGGCGCATGACCAACTTCTTGGCAGGCGTGACCCGTTCAGCCAGGCCAAGACCAAGATTTCTAATGAATTTTAGGGGCTTTCTGGCATTTCCAAAGGTACGAAAAAACAAATCCATCACAGTCATCATCATCAGGTTATTGTTACGCCGCATACTGACATAGCCTTCCAGTATCTCAATGCTCGCAAAGTCCTTACCCTCAGCCTCGGCCGCAAGGATGACCTGGGCCAGGGCCGCGGCATCCAGCAAACCGATATTGACGCCCTGCCCTGCCAGTGGGTGAATCATGTGGGCTGCATCACCAATCAAGGCAATCCCCTGCTTGACGTAACTGAGGGCGTGTTGTCTCTTGAGCGGAAAACTGCCACGGGCCGAAATGGAGCGGATCTGACCAAGACAAGCCGGAAAGGTAGCGGTAAGTTCAGCGAGAAGACGCTCATCCGGCAACGACTTGAGCCGCTTGACCTCTTCCGGTGTGTTGTACCAGACCAGCGAGGCATGTGCGCCGGGCAATGGCAGCAGCGCCTGCGGGCCGGCGGGCGTGAATCGTTGCCAGGTTATATCCTGCTGACCGGATTCGGTCGCGACTGTCATGACCATGGCCTGCTGTTCGTAGTCCCAGCCACTTACGCCCATACCGGCAACCTGGCGAACACGCGAAAAGCCGCCATCCGCTGCTACCATCAATTTTGCCCTGAGCACTCGACCATCCTCCAGTTCTACGCTGGATCCGTCGGGGTTGTAGTCAATACGTCGCGTTTTTGCCGGGCACAACAGGTTAACATTCGGGAAGTCTCCCAGCCGTTCCAGCGCAGCAAGCTGAATGATCCTATTTTCGACGATATGGCCCAATACGGGCTCGTTTACCTCTTCGCTGCGAAATTCGACATCACCTTGATCCTCCCACACCCGCATCCGCCGATAAGGACACAGGCGACGGGCTGTAATCCCTGACCATACCCCGATGGTTTTGAGAATGCTGGCAGAAGCAACACTTACTGCGGACACCCTGAGGTCGTAAGGTTGCCCGGCAGCAAACGCTTCCGGCGGCGCATCTTCAAGCACGGCTACCCGCAAGCGACTCCCTCCCAGAGCGCACCCGAGCGTAGCCCCAACCATTCCGCCACCGACGATCAGGACATCATAGTCATCATTCATAGCTGTTCCTCCAGACCCGGCGAGGATTATCCACCATTCAGCACCCACTTCACGACTGCAAGTTCCAGCCCCCTCCATCCAATATTCGGTGCAGGAGACGACCTCCAACCCAGGCTTAATTCTTGCTTGAACTATATGTAACATATTCTGACCACGTATGGTGGGCCCTAGCCATCCGATGGAACTGTAAGTCCTGTCGAACTGCAGTCTTGAAAAAACGTGGTGGATTCTTTATATTTTCTGGCCATTTGCTTGATGATTTGCAAGCTTCTGTTTGCGTGATGGTCACGCATTCGGGGTTTCTCGCAACCTGAATTGCAGAATTCTGCCTGAACTTCGGGCGTCGTTCCCACGGTGTGAAGCAAGCCGGCAATTTGGGTCACGTATGCGTTGCATCCTAGACTGAGGTAAATAATGAGTTTCAATGCAATTCCCGCAAAGCAGGGTCTGTACGACCCCCGCAATGAACACGATGCTTGCGGCGTGGGCTTTATTGCCCACATCAAGGGTCAGAAAAGCCACGACATCGTTTGCAAGGGCCTTGAAATTCTGAAGAACATTACCCACCGAGGTGCGGTAGGGGCCGATCCGCGAGCGGGCGATGGTGCTGGCATACTGATCCAGATACCAGATGCGTTTCTGCGGGCCGAATGCACCCATCTGGGTATTTCTCTGCCGGAGGCAGGACAGTACGGCGTCGGCATGGTGTTTCTGCCGCGCAAACCCGAACATCGGGCAACCTGTGAAAAAATTATCGAAGACTTCGTCACAGCCGAAGGTCAAATTGCACTCGGCTGGCGCGACGTACCGGTGCAGAGTGAAGATCTAGGCGAGTCAGTCAAGTTGATTGAGCCCTGCATCCGCCAGATTCTGGTCGGACGCGGTATCAACTGCAGCGACCAGGATAGCTTCGAGCGAAAATTGTTCGTCATTCGCAAGCAGATCGACAATACGATCCGCAACCTCAAGCTGGATGAAGGCAAAATGTTCTACATTCCATCTTTCTCATCAAGAACCCTGGTCTACAAGGGCATGTTGCTGGCAGATCAGGTCGGCGTTTTCTATCGTGACTTGACCGATGAGCGAATGGTGAGCGCATTGGCATTGGTTCATCAGCGATTCTCAACCAATACTTTCCCCACCTGGGATCTCGCACACCCGTTCCGGATGATTGCCCACAACGGGGAAATCAATACATTGCGCGGCAATATCAACTGGATGGCAGCGCGCCGGCACTCGATGTCATCAAAGCTGCTGGGTGAAGATCTTGACAAGATCTGGCCACTCATCGGTGAAGGCAAATCCGATTCAGCAAGCTTTGACAACGCATTGGAGTTGCTGGTGATGGGGGGTTACTCCATGGTTCACGCCATGATGCTGCTGATCCCGGAAGCCTGGGCCGGCAACCCCCTGATGGACGAGAAACGGCGCGCTTTTTACGAATATCACTCCGCGCTGATGGAACCCTGGGATGGTCCCGCAGCGGTCGCCTTCACTGATGGCCGTCAGATTGGTGCTACCCTCGACCGCAACGGTCTCCGTCCCGCCCGCTACCTGATTACCGACGATGATTACGTCGTCATGGCATCGGAAATGGGGGTACTGACTATCCCCGAAGAGAAAATCGTCAAGAAATGGCGCTTGCAGCCGGGCAAGATGTTCCTGATTGATATTGAGCAGGGTCGCATCATTGATGACACCGAGATCAAGGCTGAACTCTCTAATAAGGCCCCCTACCAGCAATGGCTCAACGAAACCCAGATTCAACTGGAGAAACTGCCACCGGAAGTAGCAGCCATGCCACCGGACAGCCGCACCCTGCTCGACCGCCAGCAGGCGTTTGGCTATACCCAGGAAGACATCAAATTCTTCCTGACGCCGATGGCCGAGAGCGGTCAGGAGCCTGTAGGCTCCATGGGCACCGATGCTGCGCTGGCCGTACTATCCAGTCGCTCCCGCATGCTCTATGACTATTTCAAGCAAGGCTTTGCCCAGGTCACCAACCCCGCAATTGACCCGATCCGAGAGGAACTGGTCATGTCCCTCGTTACACATATCGGGCCACGTCCCAACCTGCTGGATCTGGAGCATGGCGGGAGTCACAAGCGGCTGGAGGCTCACCAACCCATCCTGACCAACAAGGATCTGGAGAAAATCCGTAGAATTGAAGCCCGCACCGGCGGTGCCTTCAAAACCGTGACCCTGAGCCTATGCTACCCTGCCGATAGAGGTACCACGGGGATGGAAGCGGCCATTGAACAGGTCTGTCAGCAGGCCGAGCAGGCTGTTCATGATGGCAACAACATCCTCATCCTGTCAGACCGGGAAATGGATGCCGAGCACATTGCCATCCCGGCACTGCTGGCGACTTCTGCGGTACATTATCACTTGATCCGAACCGGCCTGCGAACCGAGGTCGGTCTCGTAATCGAGACAGGCGAGGCACGGGAAGTTCACCATTTCGCCCTTTTGGCAGGTTATGGCGCTGAAGCCGTCAACCCCTACCTCGCCTTCGACACCCTGTCTGATATTCGACGCGGCTTCGCTCAGGTGGTATCGGAAGATGAAGTTCACAAGCGATACATCAAGGCGATCGGCAAGGCGCTGCTGAAAATCATGTCCAAGATGGGCATCTCAACCTACCAGTCGTACTGTAGTGCGCAAATCTTCAATGCGATCGGTCTCAGCGATGCCTTCCTGGAAAAATACTTCACGGGAACCAGCTGTACGACAGGCGGCGCCGGCTTGCAAGAAATCGCCGAAGAAACCGTTCGTCGGCATCGCCAAGGCTATGGCGATGCGCCGATCTATCGCCATGCGCTTGATGTCGGCGGCGAATATGCCTACCGGGTCAGGGGTGAAGATCACGTCTGGACGCCTGAGACCATATCAAAACTCCAGTTGGCGACCCGTACCAACAACTGGGATACCTACGTCGACTACACCCGATCCATCAACGAACAGAACGAACGGTTGTTGACCCTGCGAGGCCTGCTTGAGTTCACGTTCGAACGCCCGCCGGTTCCGCTGGATGAAGTAGAACCCGCCAAAGAGATCGTTAAGCGTTTCGCTACCGGCGCCATGTCGTTCGGTTCGATTTCCTACGAGGCTCACACCACTCTCGCCATCGCGATGAACCGGATTGGTGGAAAATCCAATACCGGTGAGGGCGGCGAACTATCGGAACGCTTCAAGCCGATGGCCAATGGCGACTCAATGCGGTCGGCAATCAAACAGGTTGCGTCCGGTCGCTTTGGTGTTACGGCCGAGTATCTGGTGAATGCCGACGATATCCAGATCAAGATCAGTCAGGGCGCAAAGCCGGGCGAAGGTGGTCAGCTTCCGGGTCATAAGGTCGATGCCACCATAGCCAAGGTGCGTCATTCAACACCGGGCGTAGGGCTGATTTCCCCGCCGCCGCACCATGACATCTACTCAATCGAAGATTTAGGCCAGCTTATTCACGACCTCAAGAACGTCAATCCCGATGCTCGAATCAGCGTCAAACTGGTATCCGAAGTCGGTGTCGGTACCGTCGCAGCCGGCGTTGCCAAGGCCCATGCCGATCATGTGACTATTGCTGGCTATGATGGAGGAACCGGTGCCAGCCCGATCACATCAATCAAACACGCCGGGCTTCCCTGGGAAATTGGCCTGGCCGAGACCCACCAGACGCTGGTACTCAACAAGCTCCGCGGCCGTATCTGCGTGCAGGCCGACGGCGGTATGCGCTCAGGACGGGATGTGGTAATCGGTGCTCTGCTAGGTGCCGACGAATTTGGTTTCGCAACGGCGCCCTTAATCGTTGAAGGTTGCATCATGATGCGGAAATGCCATCTGAATACCTGTCCCGTCGGCGTGGCCACTCAGGATCCCGAACTGCGCAAACGCTTTACCGGCCAGCCGGAACATGTTGTCAATTTCTTCTTCTTCATCGCCGAAGAAGTAAGGCAGTTGATGGCCAAACTGGGGTATCGAAATTTTGCCGAGATGATTGGCCAAACCGACCGCCTTGACATGCGCAAGGCGGTCGCCCACTGGAAGGCATCGAAGATAGATCTCGCACGCTTGCTGTACAAGCCAACGCCCGAACCTGGTGTCTCCATCTATAACACCGAGACTCAGGATCATGGGCTTGATAAAGCTCTGGACAAGAACCTGATCGAACAGGCCAGACCCGCACTCGATTCACGAACCCCCGTTCGCATTGAAACAGGCATTCGCAACTTCAACCGTACCGCCGGCGCCATGCTGTCTGGTGAGGTTGCCAAGCGTTATGGTCATGCCGGGCTGGCTGAGGACACCATTCATATCAAGATGCACGGTACGGCGGGCCAGAGTTTCGGCGCATTTCTCGCCGCCGGCGTAACGATGGAACTATCCGGCGAGGGTAACGACTATGTCGGCAAGGGACTCTCCGGCGGTCGCATCGTAATCTACCCTCCGACGGAATGTCCGATCGAAGCCGAGAACAACATCATCGTGGGCAACACCGTTCTATACGGCGCCATCCAGGGTGAATGTTACTTCCGCGGTGTCGCCGGCGAACGATTTGCCGTACGTAACTCAGGCGCTGTAGCCGTGGTTGAAGGTGTTGGTGACCACGGTTGCGAGTACATGACAGGGGGTGTTGTGGTGGTACTTGGCGAAACTGGTCGCAACTTTGCGGCCGGCATGTCAGGTGGTATTGCCTATGTCCTGGACGAAGCCGGCGACTTTGATCGTCGCTGCAACCTGTCCATGGTCGAATTGCAGCCTATCCCATATGAAGATCAGGCACTGGAGCGTCGAGACCACCAGGGCGGCGACATGGAGGCACACGGCTTGGTTGACGTGATGCATGACATGACCCGTCACGATCAACAGCGCCTTCGTAGCCTGATCGAGAAACACCGTCGTTATACTGGGAGCGTGAAAGCCCAGCGAATTCTTGAGAACTGGGAGGACTACGCCGCCAAATTCGTCAAGGTGATGCCGGTCGACTATCGTCTTGCTCTGGAAAAAATGCAGGCGGCTCAGATCAAAGTATCGCAGGTCAGTCACTAACAGCCCTAACCGGGGCCGGTAACGGTTCTGCTCGGGAAAGGCCAAAGTCTGGCGATTTAGCTAACAGCGGGCCGAAAGGCTCACTCATGAGGTCATAAGAACATGGGCAAACCCACGGGTTTCATGGAAATCTCGCGTCAGGACAGACGCTATACACTGGTGGCTGACCGTGTGCAGCATTACCGGGAGTTCGTCGTTCCTCTTAGCGCCGAAGAACTTGGACGGCAAGGCGCACGCTGCATGGATTGCGGCATTCCCTACTGTCACAATGGCTGCCCAGTCAATAACATTATCCCGGACTGGAACGATCTGGTGTTCCAGGGGAACTGGCGGGAAGCTATTGACGTGCTTCATAGCACCAACAATTTTCCGGAATTTACAGGTCGTATCTGCCCCGCGCCCTGCGAAGCAGCCTGTACCCTGAATTTGACTGATGAACCGGTAACCATCAAATCAATCGAGTGTGCCATTGTCGACAAAGCTTGGGAGATGGGCTGGATTGAGCCGCAAATTCCGCAGCACCGTACCGGTAAAAGTGTCGCGGTCGTAGGTTCCGGACCTGCGGGTCTCGCAACAGCGCAACAGTTAGCCCGTGCCGGCCATCATGTGGTTGTATTCGAAAAAAATGACCGCATCGGTGGCTTGCTGCGCTACGGCATACCCGACTTCAAGATGGAGAAACACCTGATCGACCGCCGCATCGCACAGATGCAGGCCGAAGGGGTGGTCTTCCGCCCTAACTTGCATATCGGCAAGGACATTCCGGCCAGCGAGTTGCTTCGTGATTTCGACGCCGTGGTACTAGCAGGTGGCTCGGAAAAACCCCGTGACCTCGGTGTAGTCGGTCGCGAACTTAAGGGCGTGCATTTTGCCATGGATTTTCTGCCTCAACAGAATAAGCGCAATGCCGGCGACATCATTCCCGAAACCATCAGCCTGAGCGCAAGCGGCAAACGGGTTGTGGTCATTGGCGGCGGCGACACTGGGTCCGACTGTATTGGCACATCAAAACGGCATGGGGCTGAGTCTATTACCCAGCTGGAAATCATGCCTAAACCACCAGAGAAGGAAAATAAAGCGCTTACCTGGCCAAACTGGCCAAATAAACTGCGAACATCCAGTTCACATGAGGAAGGCTGTGAGCGGATGTGGAGCGTCGATACCGTATCGCTAGAGGGCGAAAATGGTCAGCTCACCAAAATCAACTGCGTCAAAGTCGAGTGGACCAACGAGGCCGGACGGTGGGTCATGAATAAAGTCCCCGGCAGTGAATTCAGCATTGAGACCGACCTGGTATTGTTGGCTATGGGTTTTGTGAATCCAATCAACGAGGGCATGCTGGAAGAGCTAGGGGTCGAGAGGGATGAAAGAAAGAATGTTAAAGCCGATACCGTCAGTTATCGCACCTCGGTGGACAAGGTCTTCACCGCTGGCGACATGCGCCGAGGTCAGTCGCTGGTAGTCTGGGCTATTCGCGAAGGTCGTCAGTGCGCCCGCTCAGTCGATGAATACCTGATGGGCAGCAGCGAATTACCACGCTAGCCTAACCTCAAACCTTCAAATGTCCTCTTAACCGATGCCTTGCAGTGCCAAATCTGCGGGGCATCAGTCTTCGAAATACATGCCTAGGTTCACATCATTGATGTGGTGTAGGCATATCTGAACCCAGCCCAAGCCGGATATCTTCCTGCGGATCGGTCATCAGGTTATCCCGTGCCCGGCGATCAAGACCGGACAGGGCTTTCTGTTAACCCTGCGCTGATCGCCCCTGCTTTTGCAGGTGAGAAGTAGGAGTCGTTGAGCCCGCACTTCTTGGCCACATCATGCGGGTACACAGTAAGAAGCACAGAACGAGGATGTAGCAGGCGGGATCGGTAATATCCCGCTTGACCAGCCATAAGTAATGCAGGGCACCCCCAATACCAGCGAGATAGACCAGCCTATGCAACCGTTTCCAGCGTTTACCTAGACGCCTGACCATTGCATCGGTTGAGGTCAACGCCAGAGGAAACAGCACAGCGAAAGTAAAAACACCCGCAGTGATATAGGGGCGTTTGATCACATCCTTCACCATGCCCGCCCAGTCAAAAAACTGATCAAAAATCAAATAGGTGGCCACATGCAGACTGGCATAAAAAAAACAGAACAAACCCAGCATGCGCCGCAGGCGAACCAGCCACATCCAACCGAAAAACATGCGAACGGGTGTAATGGCCAGCGTAATCATGAGGAAATTGAGAGCCCAGATGCCTGTGCTGCGAGTGAGTGTCTCGACGGGATTAACCCCAAGTTGTCCCCCCAGCGCTCGTAATCCAAGAGCGATGAATGGAGTCAAGGACAGCATGAAAATGATACGTTTTAGCCACAAAAAGACGGGGGGCGATAAAGTCCTGTGTTGGTCCATTACCATCAGGGGCATAGCCTAGAAATTTTTCCGCAGATCCATACCCGCATAAAGACTGGCGACCTGCTCGGCGTAACCGTTAAACATCTGGGTGGGCCGTTTGAGAAAATCGCCAATGCGACGCTCTTTGGCCTGTGACCACCGAGGATGATCAACCTCGGGGTTGACGTTGGAGTAGAAGCCGTACTCATTGGGCCCGGCCTTCATCCAGCTAGTGGCGGGCGGAGTTTCTGTCAGGCGGATGCGCACAATCGACTTGGCGCTCTTGAAGCCATATTTCCATGGCACCACCACTCGGACCGGGGCGCCGTTCTGATTGGGCAAAACCTTGCCATACAAGCCGACCGCCAGAATCGTCAGGGGGTGCATGGCTTCATCAATCCTCAGCCCCTCGGTGTAAGGCCAGTCAAGAACAGGACTGCGCACACCCGACATTTGGGAGGCATCATTCAGCGTGGTGAACTCAACAAATTTGGCATTGCCCCGAGGCTCGACTTTCCTGATCAACTCCGCTAAAGAAAACCCTACCCACGGAATAACCATAGACCAGGCCTCGACGCAGCGCAGACGGTAGACGCGTTCTTCCAATGGCGCGAGTTTGAGGATTTCATCAATATCAAACGTTTTGGGTCTGTTAACTTCACCTTCGACCGTGATCGTCCAGGGACGGGTAGTCAGTGTATGAGCGTTTTTAGCAGGGTCGGATTTGTCCGTCCCAAACTCGTAAAAATTGTTGTACTGCGTCACGTCATCAAAAGGCGTCCTGGCTTCGGATGTGCTGAATGATCCGTTTTGAACCGGACCCAGAGCAATGCCAGGCGGCGCGCCTTCAACTAGAGCGTATGCAGAACGGCTAAAAAATGTCGAGGCTAAAACAGCGGAACCTGAGAGCCTCAAAAAATCACGCCTATCGACATAATGGGAGGGATCGGTAATCTCGGAGGCATTAGGTTCTGAGTACTTATTCGTCCTGATCAGCATGATTTAGGTTCTCACTGGAGTCTGTTATAAATCGTCAGTTGCATTCAAGGAGAATTACGGCTTGCTTAACACCTCACAACTACGCTGGCAAAGGGGCATAGTAGAACCCGAAGCCCAGCATAGTATAAATCGCGATCAACTTGGGTCCTGATACCCAACGAACCGTTCCAAGGTTCAATATGTTGTTTGCTGCGGCCACGGAAAAAATGATGGCAATAACCTCAAACTTACTGAATAGAAGGTTCATTTCCTTCCCCATCGCCAACCCGAGAAACACCAGCAAAGGCGCAACCAGCAGAACCATTTGAGTGCTTGAGCCCTGGGTAATGGCCAGAGAAATGTCCAACTGGTTTTTACGGGCAAAGCGAACAGCGTTAATCATTTCAGATGCCATGCCAACCGGTGCCAGCAAGAAGATACCCGCAAACAAGGGGGTAAAACCGAAGGATTCAGCCGCAGGACCAATTGAATCGGTCATCACTTCACTCATCACTGCCAGCCCTATCATCACCAGAGCCAGCTGGAACAAGGGATTAATGCTTTTCGTGTGGGTTTTATCATGCTCGTGGTTAACAGCAATTGGGAGACGTGGATAATCGGTATCGGTCATCCTGTCAGTCAGCGTAAACAGAACACTGACTATGTAGGTCAGAAAAAGAACCAGCGATATTTCAAGACTGATTTCTTCATTGGCATGGGCGCTATAATCAAATACTGCAGGAATAATAAGGCCGAAGGTAGCCAATAGTAATAGCCCACCGTATTGATGGGTTGCCTTCATATCATAACCCAGCGCTTTCTCAACCCGCAGCCCACCCAATAGGATGGCAAGACCAAGGCCGAGCAGAAGATTGCCTAGAATAGCCCCGGTAATAGATGCCTTTACCATATCGACCAGACCATGTTTCAGAGCAAAGAATCCGATAATAATATCCGGAACTGTACCCATCGTGGCATTAAGCAACCCGCCTTTGGCAGACCCCATGGAAGCGGACAACTCCTCCGTAGCATCCCCCATCAAATTAGCCAGAGGGATAACCGACAGGGCAGAGGCGAAAAAAACCAGCGCCGGACTTAGCTTCAGCCAGGCTAACGCAATACCTATCGGAACAAAAATCAGCAACCATTTAGAGGTCATAGACAATAACTATCCTTTCGCGTATCGAAGCAAGAAAAAGGCGGGGCTCCATCGCTGACTTGATGGCAAGGAACTCCGTTTCCCGAATGACAAATAGCGCGGTCAACACATTGATCACCACTGTTCCCGTAATCCAGCAGGCGTGCATCACATCCGGCAACCGGGCTGCAATCCCGGGAGCACTGCCCCCGAAGATCCCTGTCGAAGCGTTACAGGTAAAGGCCAATCCGCTACACCGAACCGCTGCCAGCATCCCTTCAACAGTATCAGTAACGATACTACCGATTGGAAACCCGGAAATCATAGCAAATCCAGCCTCCCCCAGAACCTGGGTAGATCATATTTCCGTGATGTGGATTTAAGGTAAAACAAGGGAATCGCACGCCCGACATCAAGGCTATCCACAGCTGCCGGACATTACGGATCCGCCATCGGTAGAACCGATCATCCGCTAATACTGGAGGATGGCAACACATCGGCCCTACCATAGCGAGCCTGATAACCACCCTGAGGATCGCGTTGCAGTGACAGCCAGGCCCACATCTGGTCACCGAGACTGAAATGCCACCACTCAGATTGATGCCGAAGGAAACCGGCCCCCGTCATCACGTCCAGTAAAAGCTGGCGACGGCAATGAATGCGATCGTCGCGACCCAGAAAATAGTCAGGCGTAGAACGATCCGAGTTCTCGTCTATCGGAGATCCCATGAATACTTCACAGCCGCGCTCATCCGCCAACGTCACATCCAGTGCGGCACCCGTACTGTGCGGCGGCGGCGTCAAATCGTCGGCACTGGGCTCTGCCCAAATGCGAAAAGTACGCGCCCACAGTGCGTTGCGCTCTTCAGCATCGACCGACTCGGGCGGACGTCCCCCGGAAAGCTTCAGAAATTCGTGCTTAACCATGAATGCCTGCACAGCATTGGGCCGATAAGCATCAAATAACTTCAGTCGCCAGCCTGGCTGTTGCTGGTGCAGTGTCTGCTGTGCCGAATCCAGTGCTGCCAGCACTGCCGAGCGCAACATCCAGGGCTGGCTCTCGCCATAAGGCGCACCCAGTGCCGCATAGGGCGCGGGATCAGTCAGCAGAAACTGTCCAGCGGGAATGGCCAACAGAGGCTCACCGCATTCAATGATTGGGAGGGTTCGATAGGGTTTCATTGGCATCATAGGGTGACTGGCAGGCATTATCTTGGCGATATTACTCTTGCTCTCGTAAACATCGAAGAATATCGAACGCCAATCCAACACCCGTCCCGCCACACTCGTCGTATCATGTTGCCATGCCTACATCCAACTCATGGCAATTCTGGATAGATCGGGGCGGTACCTTTACCGACATCGTTGCCCGAAGCCCATCCGGCAAGTTGCTCAGCCACAAACTGCTCTCGGAATGTCCTGAACGTTTGCTGCCATACAGGGTATCCGCGACCTGCTGGAACGGCACGACCCTGGCCAGCATGCGACTATCGGTGTTGTTCGCATGGGCACCACCGTCGGCACCAATGCACTACTGGAAAGACAGGGTGAAGCCACCGTACTGGCCATCACCCAAGGCCACGCTGATACCCTCCTGATCGGCTACCAGGACAGGCCTGACATTTTCGCCTTGCACATTCAGCGCCCGGCCCCGCTGTATGCCCGGGTAGTAGAAATTGATGGCCGACACAATGCTCAGGGCAGCGAACTGCGACCGCTGAATGTGAGTGTGGCTGAACGAGAGTTGCGCGAGTGCTATCAGCTCGGCTACCGGTCGCTGGCCATCGTACTGATGCATGCCTGGCGCAATCCCGCGCATGAACTCGCACTTGAGCAACTGGCCCAAACTGTGGGATTCCGGCAGATTTCCCTTTCGCATCGCTGCAGTCCCGCCATCCGTCTGGTTGAGCGGGGGCATACGGCCGTGGTGGATGCCTATCTTTCGCCCGTGCTGCGTCACCATGTTGATCAGGTCATTCAGGGGCTGGCTGACCTGACCCATAGCCGTGGACAATCGACCCCACCTGAACTGCTGTTCATGCAGTCCAGCGGCGGCTTGACCCAAGCGGGGCATTTCCAGGGCAAGGATTGCATCCTCTCCGGCCCAGCCGGAGGCCTGATCGGCGCTACCGAACTCGCTCAGCGTGCCGGGTATCGCAAGCTCATCACCTTCGACATGGGGGGTACATCCACCGATGTCGCCCATTATGCCGGCACATTGGAACGCAGCCTGGACAACCGTGTGGCCGGCGTCAGATTACGGGTACCGATGCTGGATATCCATACGGTCGCTGCCGGGGGCGGCTCTATCCTGAGCTTTGACGGATTGAGTTTCAGTGTCGGCCCTGAATCTGCCGGCGCTAACCCCGGGCCGGCCTGCTACCGACGCGGCGGCCCGCTTTGCGTGACGGATGCGAATGTTATGCTGGGCAAACTCCAGCCCGAGTTTTTCCCCTCCGTGTTCGGGCCTGATGGTAGCTTGCCGCTGGATGCGGCCATAGTACGAGACGGCTTCACTGCCTTGGCTGAAACGGTCTCCACTGCAAGTGGACTCAACTACACCGCAGAATCAGTAGCCGAAAACTTCATCACCGTAGCTATCGAGCAGATGGCAGCGGCCATTCGCAAGATCTCGATCCAACGCGGACATGACCTGGCCGGCTACGCCCTCTGCTGTTTCGGTGCGGCTGGCGGTCAACATGCCTGTCTGGTGGCGGAACAGCTGGGCATTGATCGCATTATTCTGCACCCGCTGGCAGGCGTTTTGTCGGCCTATGGCATGGGGCTTGCCAAACAGAGAGTGATTCATCAATCCGTGGTGCTGGAATCGCTTACAGCGGCATTACCCAGACTCCCTGCCCTGCTCAAGACCTTGGCAACGGAGGCCCGCGCCGACCTCATCAGCCAATCTGTCCAGGTCGAACAGTTGGCATTGGAGTTCCGTCTGGCCCTGCGTTATGAAGGGACAGAGACTTTGTTTGAACTCCCCTGCCTTGAACTGAGGACCCTGCATAGCCAGTTTGAAAGCCGGCATCTGGAACGTTTCGGCTTCACTTACCCCAACAAGGGTGTGGTGGTTGAAACTGCGATTGTCGAAGCCTGGGCCACTGCAGCGGCATCAGTAACCTCCATATTCAGCGAAGCCTCTCCGCCCGCAGATGGGGCCATCATGCGCCAGATCGAGCTTTACAGCGGCGGTCACTACCGTAAAGCCCCGGTCTACTCCCGCGCAAGCCTCAGCCCCCAACACCCGCATTATCGGGCCAGCGATGGTGCTGGAAGCCACCTCAACAACCCTCATAGAACCCGGCTGGGAGGGCTTATTGACCCCTCAGGGTGACCTCATTCTTGAACGCATCGGTCGCGCGATCCGCCCGGTTTTGACGGACCTGCGGCTGGACCCTATGCGGCTGGAGATTTTCAACCGCCGCTTCATGAGTATCGCCGAAGAAATGGGTTATACCCTGCAGAACACGGCTCACTCGGTCAACATCAAGGAACGACTCGATTTTTCCTGCGCCCTGTTTGATGCGAAGGGTGAGATGGTCGCCAACGCACCCCATATACCGGTACACCTTGGTTCCATGGCCGAGAGTGTGAAGTGCCTGATTGAGGCACAACGGGGCCGGTTTCAACCTGGCGATGTCTGGCTCAGTAATTCGCCCTACGCCGGCGGCACTCATCTACCCGACATCACCGTGATTTCCCCGCTGCATGATCCAAAGGGGAGCGAGATCCTTTTCTATCTGGCCTCTCGTGGCCACCATGCCGATATTGGCGGCATCACCCCGGGTTCAATGCCAGCCAACAGCACCCGCATTGAGCAAGAGGGCGCCCTGAGTCCGGGCCTTCGTATCGTTGAAGGGGGGCGATTAAATGAAAGCGCGATCCGTGATTGGCTGCTGGCAGGGCCCTATCCAGCCCGAAACCCTGATCAGAATATCGCCGATCTCCGCGCTCAAATTGCCGCCAACAATTGCGGCATGAACGGTCTTAAGGCACTGATGGCACAGTATTCGCTGCCTGTCGTGCGTGCCTATATGGATTATGTCCAGGATCACGCCGAGGAAACCATCCGCCGCTGCATCGAGAAACTCGATGGTGGTGATTTTAGCGTCAGTCTGGATAGCGGCGCTGTCATCGCCGTCGCCATCAAGGTCAATCGTGCAGAACGAACCGCCATTCTGGATTTTTCCGGTACATCCCCCCAACAGGCCGATAATCAGAATGCCCCGGCATCGGTTTGCAAAGCAGCCGTTCTTTATGTTTTCAGAACGCTGGCGGGGGCAATATTCCCCTGAATAGCGGGTGTCTCAGACCTCTTGCCATCCTCATCCCGGCACAATCCCTGCTGAATCCGGTACCGCCCGCTGCCGTGGTTGCCGGCAATGTCGAAACATCGCAACACATCGTAGATGCGCTCTATGGCGCCCTTGGGATCATGGCGGCATCCCAGGGCACCATGAACAACCTGACCTTTGGCAATGCGCAGTATCAGTATTACGAAACCCTGTGTGGTGGCACTGGCGCCGGTCCCGATTTTGAGGGTGCTGATGCCATACATTCCCATATGACCAACTCGCGACTCACCGATCCCGAGATTTTGGAATGGCGTTATCCGGTAGAACTTGATGCTTTCCGAATCCGTCCCGACAGCGGAGGCCAGGGGCAACATCAAGGTGGTAACGGTGTCACCCGCCGTATTCGTTTTCTGGAACCGATGACCCTGAGCATACTCTCCAACCGTCGGCTGATCGGCCCATTTGGCCTTCATGGGGATCGCCCGGCGCCACAGGCTGCAATACGCTAATGCGGGCGGATGGCACTGTGGAGAATCTCGGATCAAGAACCACAGTACAGGTGGCCACAGGAGACCTGGTCCAGATTGAGACGCCTGGGGGGGGGTGGCTACGGCGTCTGCCAAATAGATTCAAAATCTCGGCGTGGCTGACCGGCAACGATTTTTAAATGAACTGCAAGCTGCTATCTAGCTAACGTTTGCAGTTTTTCCATAGTTGTCGGTTTCTCTCCAGCCATGCAAAACTGCGTTCGACCACCCATCGTTTGGGGATTATCGCAAACGTGTGTAACTCACTGCGTTTGGTGGTGTGCACCCTGACTCCCTCGCCCAGGATTTCCCGCACACTTCGGGCAAAGGGCTCCCCCACATAGCCGCTCACGTCGCTCAGAGCACATAAGATTTAATTACAAATATTTCAATATCTTGCGATCAGAACGGTCCTGTGGGTTAATCCGCTTTTTACTGCGATGAGGCCATCAAGAGCACCTCCAATTAACGACCGATCTTGTCGAGCTACGTTTCTTTTGGCGTTTTCCGAGCCAAGTCCGGGGCATTTCGGGTCTGTTGCATCCTGAATAACCCCATTGATAACACTGGGATGAGAAGCAAGTAATGGCTGATATCAGAGACAAATTCTTCAGCTTATGGGGGAAAACCGGTGCGATTAGCCAAAACGACGGAGAGCAGCATTGGCATCCTTTGATATGCCATTGTTTGGACGTCGCGGCCATCGCGGACGCCCTGTTGGCGCGTGAACCGGCGGCAACCCGTGAAAAACTGGCGGTGGTATTGGGATTGTCATGGTTCGAAGCACAGCCATGGTTGCTGTTATTAATTGCGGCACATGATTTGGGCAAGGCGACGCCGGCCTTCCAGCGAAAATGGCAAGGATGGCCAGGCCAAAGGATATTCGCCTTGCCCCGGCAACCTGATTTTCTATCCTTGCACGGCGTAGCTGGACAAGTGCTGCTTCTTGCTTTGTTACGCGACCGGGGCTGGACAGATGATTTAGCCGAATTGGCAGCCGACGCAGTAGCGTCTCATCATGGCAATAGAGCGACGAACATGGAGCGTTATAAGCATGAGAATGCCGGCGCGAAGGTCATGGGCGGTCAGGAGTGGTACGACGCACGTTGTGCGCTGTTCACGGCACTGGAGCAAGTATTCAGTCCCTCCGCGCCGCCGACTCGCGAAACGCTCGACGGCCAGGGTTTCATGTTGATAGCCGGATTGACAAGCTTTTCTGACTGGATGGGTTCTAACGAAGTCTGGTTTCCCTATGCCGATCCGGCCGATTGCCAGGACTTGCCAGCTTGGTACGCTGGCCGCCGTAAATTGGCCGAACAGGCACTCGATGCAGTGGGTTGGCTGTCGCGCTTTCCGCTGTGCGCGGAGCGACAAGACTTTCAGACTGTCTTCGGATTTGTCCCGCGCCCATTGCAGGCTGCTGTGGCGCAATCGCTCACCGAACTTAATGCTCCGGCGGTATTGCTGGTTGAGGCGCCGATGGGCGAAGGTAAGACTGAGGCAGCGTACTATGCCCACCTTGAACTTCAGAGGAGGTTCGATCATCGCGGTTTGTATGTGGCGTTACCTACCCAGGCAACCGGCAATGCGATGTTTTCACGCACGCTGTCATTTCTGAACAAGCACGCGCCGGGCGTACGCTGGACTTGCAACTGGTACAGGGCGCTGCCTTGCTCAACGATACCTTTGCTAATTTGCGTTTCACAGGCATAACCGACACGGCATCAGGCGGAGAGGTGCGCGCCGCCGACTGGTTCACGCACAAGAAGCGCGCGCTGCTCTCGGAGTACGGGGTCGGCACAGTGGATCAGGCACTATTGGCTATCCTGCCGGTACGCCATCAATTTGTACGAATGTGGGGTCTGGCTAATCGAGTTGTCATTATTGACGAAATTCATGCCTACGATGCCTACACCAGCACGCTTCTCGAACAGTTAGTGCGCTGGCTGGTGGCGCTGGGTTCGTCAGTCATTCTGTTATCGGCCACCTTGCCGCCCGAATT
>JBKCCF010000182.1:0-2165 GCA_046305255.1 Methylococcaceae bacterium | reverse complement strand
GTCCTCACCTGCCCCCCCAAACAGGCGATCGCTACCCCGGCCACCATTCAGCCGGTCAGCGCCAGCCCCCCCGTACAGGGCATCCTTACCCATGTCACCATTCAGGACGTCATGACCATCATTCCCGTACAGGATGTCATTGCCACACAGGCCGCTCAGGACATCATCGCCGGTGCTGCCCTGGCGGATATCCTTGCGACTGGTTCCCCTCCAGGTGATGCCCGGAGTCGTAACCTTGTCCGCCTTGAAGAACACAGGAAGCCCCGGGTCTTCAATCCGGTTGAGGGTCACATCGCTGTCACCAAAAGCATTGTCGGTGAATACCAGTTTGATGGACGTGATTTTACCGCTGGCGTCAGTCACAAGACGGGCACCATCACCGCCCGCTGTTCGTTGAGTAAAGTCATACCAGCCGGGTGCAGTTAAGGCTGTGCCATCCAGTCGACCAGCGTTTTACCCTGGGCAGCGTAGGCATCCAGTACGTCTTGAGCGACATACTTCATGTAGCCATTGAAGTCGCGGGTGGTGACGCCACTCCTCGACACATCAATCACGACTTCGGTCTGGGTACCCAACCGCGAGGCATCGCTATCCCTGAGGCTGGCGGCGGCGTCTTCCGGGGTGATCGAGAACTGAAGTGGATCCCATGCCGTCGATAGGTTGGGCCCGATCGGCCTGCTACCACCCACAGTACGGTCAGTGGGATTTAGCACCCGTACATTCGAGAGTTGAGCCGTGTCTTCCACAGCACCATCGGGTCGCGTGACAATGATGCTGATGATCGGTTTGGTATCCACCAATGTCCGGTTGACCGCAGCCTCGAATTTATCAACCGTGATCCAGGCCAGAATGGTAACGGCACTTTGCCTGCCATCCATGATGCCATCACCGTTCAGGTCGCCGGGTCTGGCATTGGGTGAAATCCCCAAGTCCGCCACCTGTGTCGCGAGAGACTCCTCGACCACGTGTTCAATGCCATCCACGTCACGGTCATCATCCCGGGGCGTCGAGATATCAATCGAGGCGTCAGGCCTGAAAATGGTGCCCCCTGCCTCATCATTGATCGTCGCCACACTAATACTGCTGGTGCCGCCCACAACTGTGGCGGTCAGGGAGAACGTTTCAGGCCCCTCATAAACACTATCGTTACGAATCGGTATTCGGGCCAGCAAGCTGCCGTTGTTGCCATTCAGTGCAGCGGGGCCTGAACCATAGGTCGACCAACCGGTACCCCCATCACTGGAGATCTCCAGGGTCGTCGTATAGTCGATACCTGCCGTGGCAGACCCAACGCCAAGCGTCAGCGTGATCGATTGGCCGGTAAATCCGTCTACCTTGAAAATCGCAAAAGGGGATGCTTCATTGACGATCGGGCTGCTGACCGTCAGTGACCGGTCGTCGTTGCTGCTACCGCTGACCGGTGTGGCGGCGCTGCTGTCATGGGTGAAGACGTCGCGGCTGCTGCCGTCGTCCTTGATCGTTACGGTCCCTGTGGCCGCCCAGCTGTTGCTCACCATCCCGCCGATGTTATCGGCACGGAGAGTGAAGGTTTCACTGCCCTCAAACACAGGATCGTCGATGATCGTGGTGCGCAGCAACGTCCGGGTCCTCCCCGCCGCGAGGGTCACGCCACCTGCCGCCGAGACCCAGTTCGCGCCATTGAAATACTCCAGTGTCGCACCACTGTCGACGCCTACCGTGGCCGTGCCGCTGATCAGGCGAGGGGTAAACGAAATGTCCGAAACCGAGGCATTCGATAGGCTGACCTCGACCACCGCATGGGTCGAAGCCTCGCTCACGATTATCGAACCGAGACTCAGGGTAGGGGTATCGTTATCCTTTATCGCCATGGTGTCCGAGGTACCGTCATCCCTGAAGATCGTGCCGGTGCCGTCGTCCGTGATCGTCGCCGTGCCGCTGGCCGCTGTGCCGCCGGCGGGTGTCGCCCTCAGGGTGACGGTTTCCGAACCCTCATAGATGCCATCATTGGTGATGGCGACGCGCACCTTTAGCCCTCCCGCCGGTATCGCGACCGCTGCGGTGTACTCAATCCAGCGTGAGCCGTCCCAGTATTCCAGACCGGGGCCGGTATCGGCGCCGACGGTGCCGCTGCCATTCTGCAGCGACAGCGTCGCCAGCTGGCCGGCTACGCCGCTGACCGTGAA
>JBKCCF010000181.1:0-21723 GCA_046305255.1 Methylococcaceae bacterium | reverse complement strand
TCTGGCTCTCACGCTGATGAGAGGCAAAGAGGTCGTTTTTGATCGCTGAGAGCTTCTTCATCTCATCCGCACCATATGGCCCCAAATGACGCTAATTTTACCGGAGCGGCCCAAGGTAGGGAGGTTTTTCGAGGTGCCCATCTGTACCTTGATGTTCTGCCCATAGAATCTCCTATTTTGTCTTAAAGTTTTTAATAATGCTTCAACCCACTTCATGCGTATGATGTTGCGCTGTCTTACATTCCACTATTTATAGGATCTGATAGGCGGACTGATAGATTACTGAAAATAATCGATGGCTTGGCTTGAAAATCCACTTCCCTATCACCAAATAGCAGCTCCATGTTCATTGTGCTGTGAGGTTGCTATGTGGATTTGCCTGAACGACTCCTTTTTATCCATCGTATCCGATAGAAATACTCCTAACCTACTACTTGTTCGCTCAAGAAGAAGTGGTGATATTGAAGCTGTATTTCCAGATGCAAAAGTAATTGAAAATCTGAGGACAGATTATAAATACAGAGCCAGTATTGATCGAAAAAAAGTTGCTGCTGCGATTGCAGATAGAGCTATGCATATCGACTACAGCAATTTCAAGAATTCTGTAGATGATCAAGAAAGGCATGATGCTTATCTCAATATCTGGTTAACCATTTACAGGTTCCAATGTTGATAGAATTATAATCTATTCGTTATTTATCAATAGGATAGGAATAGTTCTGGATTCTGAACAAAAGAAGATGGATAAGCCCAATCATAATTACTATTCATGCAGGACAGACACCAATTACCAGTCAACTCTAATGCTTGTTTGTTGGAGTATCTAAACCATCCATCGTGGTTATATACTTCATCAACAAATGAAGCCTGAATCCCTTTTATTGCTTTTCCATCATGATCCTTTAGGATAGTGTTTCTTCCAATAAATAATTTCCATTTATCTAGTGACTTCTCTGGTATGAATGCTGATCCATGAAGATGTATTGGTGAAATATTACTTCCACCAGAGCTTGTTGTATTTTTTATGAATTCTTTTTTATTCATTAGTTCGAATTGATAGAAAAATAAAGGAAGATATGGATTTTAATTCTTTCTTGTTGTTCTTTTTGGATGAGCTAGAAAGGCACTTATTGCACCAAAAGATTTTCTAGCTAATAGTTCTATGGATGAACAATGGTTTGTTATTATTCTTTCTAGTCTAGAATCATATGATGATGCTGTTGATGATGATGTATTTGAATAGAATATACCTTCATCTAGATGGATTTTATTTAATGCACTCTTGAAGAAGCACATAGTAATATCATATTGTTTATAATTTTTATCTGTTAGTTCATTGATGTAGCTGTTTGCATTCATGTATCAATCCTTATTTTTGGTTAATATAAATTATTTTTTCATTGGTGCTGGATGCATCAATATGTTCACTCGATGCATTATCTGACTTAGGCTAGTATCTACTCTGTAGGTTATATTAATCCTATTCGGTCTTAATGCATTCATTATTATTCATAGAGTTGGTTTTTGTCTTTATTGGGTTATTTTGTTGTATGGATGATGCATTTTCTTTGGGCAAGGTAAAACAATAAGAGCTAATGCTCTTATTTTCTCTTTAACTGGAGCTATTCTCCTAGCAAAAGATGAGGGGATTTGGGTAATAGCTCTTTAGAATTGAGATTCCTTGGTTGGAATTGTTTCTTTTATCTATTGCGACATTCATCCCCTCATCTTTATTTATATAAAGTCATACCTCTAAAGCAGTCGTTTTTGTAAAAAAATGAAATAATTATAAATTATTTTAATCTACTGAATTCGTGAAATGCAGGTTATGTAATATAGCTTGCTTCCAATCAGCTATTTTTTCCATACTCTTGATGA
This sequence comes from Methylococcaceae bacterium, assembly GCA_046305255.1. GTDB lineage: Bacteria > Pseudomonadota > Gammaproteobacteria > Methylococcales > Methylococcaceae > UBA6136. The sequence continues at coordinate 19,845 of JBKCCF010000181.1, read as the reverse complement.
TTGAATGTAGTTAGGTGGAGAGGTTTTTCTTTCAGATGAAGCAAATGCTATTACTGTCAAGTAATCGCAAACTACTATGATAGTTGATGGGATTTATTCAGGGGAGAGCGTCTTTTGAAAGACAAAAATGGGCGGAATAAGATTTTGGATGGGGTGGTTGTAATCTTCGGATTATACTGGGCCTAATCTTTATGCTTTTTCTTGTTTTGTCTAAACTTTTCTAGAGCTATAGGGCTGTGTAGAAAGGAAATATCGTGTCCTATATATATGTTTCTTGATTCACCATTTTTGAAGTGTATGCGTATTTCGCGCTCATAATCTGTTGCAAAAAGCCTGAAGCTTTTGAGTTTGCATAGATCGTTGATCTTTATTTTGTTATAGCTCGGGTGTATTTTTTTGAAATTAATGACTTCTATGCTTGAGTCAGAATATTCCCAAGGATAGTAACTAATGTTCGAGTTGTTGATAATAATCTTTTCCACTACTTTTAGTAACATAGACTGTACTGTTGCTCTTAGTTCATAACTCGCTCCGGATGACTTTACTTCCCCTATTATTTTTTTTATTTCACTTGAGAGCATTGCATTCTTACTTGAAACTATATCTTTTATGCTTAATTCGGTTTCTCTTAGTTCCTTGGAAGCATTTTCTCTATCTCTTAGTAAGTTATTGTACTGATTGGAGATATTCTCTATACTTCTTTCATCTAGCTTTCCTTGGGATAGCATACTAAGAAGATTACCTTCCAATAATTCTAGTCTTTTAATTTCCCCTTGGATATTTAGTCTTGTTGTATTTAGCGGATTTAGGCGAGAATCCTCATCTCCGAATACCTCCGAGTAATCTATCTCATGCAAATGATCAAGGATCTTTTCTTCTATCTTATCGAGCCTAAGAGCTATTGATTCGCAGCCAGCCTTTGCCTTGCTCTTAATGCAATATAGATATCTGCCACCCTTGACTCCTTTTCCTTTATTAACTATGTGTAATTTAGAGCCACATACAAAACAATAGATCATTCCTGAAAACAAATTGGTTACTGTCTTTCCTTTTCTGCCTCTGCCTCTGTCTTTTCTCAATGCAATATTAGCATTAGCTTTATCAAAAATATCCTTGGTAACAACTGCTGGGAAGTAGTTTTTTAATACTTCACCTGCTTTATATCTGTGTCCACCTCTAAGTGAATACGGTTGGTAAGATCCATATGCAGCTATATTCTCTAGAATCTTTCCTATGTACGATCTATGCCACATTTTTCCCTTACCGAAAACTGGTACTGACTCCTCGTTAAGTGTCCTTGCAATTCTTTCCATACCGATAGACTTGCAATAAAGATCAAATATCCTTTTTACAACTATTTCTCTGCTTTCTATAGTTTTTATTTTTTTTTGACCTTCATCATAAGTAAGCCATCCGGGAAGCTTTTTAGTAATAACCTTCTCTTCCGCTTCTTTTCTTTTTTTTGACCACACCGCTTTTCCTCTAATAGATTTAGTCTCTGATTCCTCATTTGCTCTCATCATTACAGTTAATCCCATAATTATAAGGTAGGGGTTCTGATCTATAATTTTTTTGTTGTAGACCTGCCCATCAATGAGGGTGACTATCTCTATGCCGTTATTGATTATGCTTATGAACTGACTCATCGCACCAGTTATTCTATCCCTCGAAAGTCTATCCAAACTCTCAACAAGCAAAACGCTGTCTTTCTCAATATTTCCAGACTCCAAATGTTTTAGAAAAATGGACAGAACTCCATCAGTAGCATTCTTCCCATTAAAAGCTGAGACACCTATGTCTTCTAGCCGTCGACCATCTATGCTTTCTATCAGTGTTAGGTTATTCTCATCCGCGTAATTCTTTGACTGCTCCATCTGTCGTCGCAAGGAGTCACCTTTAAGTTGCGTATCTGTTGACATCCTAATGTATGAATAGGCTTTACGCATTTCGTCGTTCTCACTTCTGCTAAATGTCAATAATTGTACACATCATGCTGCTGATGGGGCCACCCGGCACAGGGAAATCAATGCTGGCCTCGCGCATGCCCGGCATATTGCCGCTGTTGAGTGATGAAGAGGCGTTGCAGAGCGCGGCCATAGCCTCGGTCAGTGATACGCCCTTCGATCCGCTACGCTGGCGCCAGCCGCCGTTTCGCTCCCCCCATCACACAGCCTCGGCTCCTGCTCTGGTCGGGGGGGGTGGCAACCCCAAGCCTGGTGAAGTGTCGCTGGCGACCAATGGTGTGCTGTTTCTGGATGAGTTGCCGGAATTCGAGCGCAAGGTGCTGGAGGTGCTGCGTGAGCCACTGGAAACCGGCATCATCACCATTTCCCGTGCGGCCCGGCAGGTCGATTTTCCGGCGCGATTCCAGTTAATTGCCGCGATGAATCCTTGTCCCTGTGGCTATCAGGGTGACCCATCGGGCCGCTGCCGCTGTACGGTCGATCAGGTGTTACGCTATCGCGGTCGTATCTCCGGCCCGCTACTGGATCGCATCGACATGCATGTCGATGTGCCGCGGGTCTCCCAGGATCTACTCCGACACGGTACTGCAGGCGGGGAGGAGCGCAGTGCCAGCATTCGGGCGCGGGTGATGGCTGCCCGCAGCGTTGCCATGACCCGTACCGGCCGCCCGAATGCCTGGCTTAACCAGCAACAACTCAAGCGGGTTTGTCAGGTCAGCGATGAGGGCCACCGTCTGCTGGAAATGGCCATCGACAAACTGGGGCTCTCCCACCGGGCCTATCACCGGATTCTGAAACTGGCCCGGACCATTGCCGATTTGGGCAGCAGCGAGCATATCAGTCCGGCCCATGTGTCCGAAGCCATCGGCTATCGGCGGCTGGACCGGCAGTCGCCGGCGGCACGCTGACGGCCTCCCATTACTCCCTCCACTCTGAAGCCGCAAGTGATGTCGCAACTCAACCCCCAACAACAGGCCGCCGTGGTCCAGGTGGACCGACCGCTACTGGTGCTGGCCGGTGCCGGCAGCGGCAAGACCCGGGTGATTACCGAGAAGATCGCTTATCTCATACGGCAGGGGATGCCCGCTCGCCATATTGCTGCGGTGACGTTTACCAACAAGGCGGCACGGGAGATGAAAAGCCGGGTGGGCAAGATCGTCGAGGACAAGGCCACCCGGGGCCTGACAGTCTCGACCTTCCACGCGTTGGGGCTTGACATCGTTCGGCAGGAACACCGGGCCTTGGGCTTCAAGAAGGGCATTTCCATCTTTGACGAGCATGACCGGCTGGTGCTGGTCAAGGAACTGATCAAGCACGGTAGGCCGGAATGGGATATTGATCACGCCGAACGTCATGCCGCGCAGATCAGCCGCTGGAAAAATCTGTTTCTGACACCCGAACAGGCGGCCGGCAGTGTCCATGAGGGTGTGCCGGGTGCAGCCGATATCTACGCCCAGTACATGCGCCACATGCAGTCCTACAATGCGGTAGATTTCGATGATCTGATTCTGCAGCCGGTTTTGCTGTTTCAGGCCCAGCCGGAGGTGCTGGAGAAATGGCGCAACAAAATTCGCTATTTGCTGGTGGACGAGTATCAGGATACCAATCTCACCCAATACCAGATGGTCAAGCTGCTGGCGGGGGCGCTGGGTCGCTTCACCGTGGTGGGCGATGACGACCAGTCGATCTACTCCTGGCGCGGTGCCCAGCCGGAGAATCTGGCGCAGTTGCAGCGGGACTATCCGCGACTTGACGTCATCAAGCTGGAGCAGAACTATCGCTCCACCCGCCGTATTCTCACCGCGGCCAATACCCTGATCGCCAACAATCCGCATGTGTTTGAAAAACGCCTGTGGAGCGCGCTCGGTCAGGGCGACCCTGTGCGGGTTCTTCATCACAAGGAGGAAGTCGCCGAGTCGCGGCAGATTGCATCCGACCTCATCCACCACAAATTCCGCCACAACACACGGTTCCAGGATTACGCCAGTCTCTACCGCGGCAACCAGCAGGCCCGGTTATTTGAAACCTCCTTGCGGGAGTCGAGCATTCCCTATTTCATCAGCGGCGGCATGTCATTTTTCGGCTATGCCGAAATCAAGGACGTTATGGCGTATTTGCGCCTGTTGGTGAATCCTGATGATGACGCGGCCTTTTTGCGGGTCGTCAATGTGCCGCGTCGGGAAATCGGACCCACCACGCTGGAGAAGCTTGGTGCCTACGCCAATCGCCGCCATATCACCCTGTTCGCTGCCTGCCATGAGGTGGGTTTGCAATCGGTCTTGCAGGGGTCTGCCTTGCAGCGGCTGCGCCATTTTTGTGACCGTATCACCGATGTTGCCGATAGAGCCCAGCGTGGCGATACCTTTGCCGTCGTCGAGGATTTTATTGTCGCGATTGATTACGAGGGCTGGCTACGAGAAATCAGCCCCAGTGAAGAAACAGCCCGCCGGAAAATGGGCCAGGTACGCGAACTGCTCGACTGGCTGAAGCGTATTGCCGGTGAAACCGAGGGCGAGCAAAAAAGCCTTGCCGAAGTGGTCGCCCGCATCATGCTGCTGGATATTCTGGATCGCAGCCAGGAGGAGCAGAGTGGCGACAGGGTTAACCTTATGACCCTGCATGCGGCCAAGGGGCTTGAATTTCCCTATGTCTATCTGGTCGGTATGGAGGAAAACCTGCTGCCGCACGAAAGCAGTATCGAGGACAACGCCATTGAGGAAGAGCGGCGCCTGGCCTATGTCGGCATCACTCGCGCCCGGCAACACCTGACCTTGAGCTACTGTACCCATCGCAAGCGCCACGGCGAATTGCAAAGCCGCACACCGAGCCGCTTTCTGGACGAATTACCCGAGGCTGATCTCGAATGGCCCGCTCGCAAAGCCATTGATCCCGCGCTCAAAAAGGAGCGGGGTCAAGCCTCCCTCGCCCAACTCCGGAATCTGTTAAGTGATACCTGAGTGGGGCATACTCTGCTCAACGGGATACCTGCGAAATGGGCGGCAAAAGGTGTCCCCTGGTTTTGTAGACCGGTGCGGCTTATTCAGTTGCGTTTCAGGACTCCGCCGGCCCCTTCCCATGGTCGGCATCATCAATCATCGGGTGCGGTAGTATGAACTTTGATAATTACGTTATAGGTCCGGCGATTATAGTGCTCTTTGTGGCCTGCTCCGGTATAGGTGTGCTATTGCTCCGACGCATAGACGGCCTGCAACGCATGACAAAACATCATGAGGTCATGGGGTATTTCTTTCCCGTCGCCGGCAGTGTTTATGGGGTATTACTGGGACTGGTGGTGGTGAATGCTATTACCCTCTTTTCCAATGCACAGGACACGGTGCTCTCTGAAACCAGTAATCTAATCTCCCTTTACATGATTGCGGAGGCGCTTCCGCCTGCGGATAAAGGCACGATACAAACCCTTTGCAGGGAATATGCTCAATCAGTGTTGGGCAAGGAATGGAAGGAGATGGACAATGGACGACGGGATCAGGGGTCGCACCGTCAAATGCTGAAGCTATTCGCCGAGATTATCGAGCTTAGGCGGCAAAAGCAGGATGTAGCCTCGGAGATGCTGACTATCGTCAATGATCTGTGGAAGGCAAGGCGCGAAAGGCTGGATTTGTCCATGCATGAAATCCCGACTATTGAATGGGTTGCACTCTGCGTAGGCGGTGTCCTGATGATTCTTTTTTCCTATATGTTCGTCATGGACAGCATGTTTGTGCAATTAATCGGAACCACCATGCTAGCGACCTTGATAGCGATCAATCTGTTTCTGGTTGTCATGTTTGCCTCGCCGTTTTCAGGCGATCTTACTGTCAGTAATGAGCCGTTCAGACACGTACTTTCGGTCTTTAGCGAGTCAGGCCTATAGACCCCCGCAGTGCTGGTTGCGAAGTTTTGCCCTGAGAGGCGGCCATTCACTCGAAAAGCTGACCGGAGGCACCCTCAGAAAATATCCAGAAGATGAGGATAGTGAATGAATTATCGCGAAGACCATTCGATCGTTTTCCCCTTGGGCGCAGGGGGTCCGTTTTACCGCCTCCGGTGCTCCCTTCGCCTTATCAATGAAGGTCGTCAAACTCTCGGGCGACAGGTGTTGACCGGTATCGGACTGACCTGGGTACCCTTGCTCTTTCTGTGCTGGCTCCAGCCGCTACTCATCAAGGATGGTGCCGGCCTTTCTCTGGATGGAGACTTGCTGACCCATACGCCCACCTACGCGCGTTTTTTTGTCTCTCTACCCCTGCTGATCTTCAGTGAAACGGCGGTGAGAGCCCGCCTCGAAAAAGCCTTGAGTCATGCGCTGGTCTCCGGCGTGGTTTCACCAAAAGATCGGCAGGCGTATGTCGATCTTTTGGCCGGTGCCCTGAAATGGCAGGAGTCCAGGGCGGTTGAAATCACGTTACTGTTGCTGGCCATCTTCGAGGCGCAGGCGGTAGCTGAATTAATGCGAGAGATGGCTCATGAGAACTGGACCCTGGTGGGGACCTCCCTGAGTTGGGCCGGCATGTGGTATTTCGGTGTTAGTAAACCCTTTTTGCAGTTCCTGATGTTCCGCTGGCTCTTTCGATTGCTGATTTGGTGGCGGGTTTTATACGGCGTGGCAAGGCTTGATTTGATCATTAAGCCCGCTCATCCGGATCGAAGGGGCGGTTTGGCCTTTATCGGGGATGCTGTGCAGGCATTCTTTCCTCTGGCCCTGGCGTTTAGTGCGAGTGTTGCAGGTGCAGTGGCTGAATATTTTATTTCCTCAGGCACGACTGAGGTAGGCTTGAAGGGCTTTATCGCCGGCGGCGCAGGGTTCATTTTTTTGATCTTCACCGCGCCACTGTTTTTTTTCATAACACCCATGGTAGAAGCCAAGGATGAAGCGCTCTCGAATTATGAGGGGCTTGCCCAGCGATATTGTCAGGCATTTGATCAGAAATGGAATAATCCCCATGCAGGGGCAACCAATGTAGGTGAACTGGCTGCGCCTGAATTTTCCTCAATAACGGATATGAATGCGATGGTGAGGGGGGTAAGAGAAATGATCACTCTGCCTTTTACCCGGGAGGGTCTGGTGTCTCTTTTTGTTGCGATCCTTCTGCCCTTTATTCCGGTTCTGGCGCTTGCTGTCCCCCTTCAGGATATTTTAAAGGGGGTGCTGCATGTCCTTATTGGCGGCGGGGAGTGAGGGCGGGGACTCCCACAAGGATGGCGGGGTCTTGTCGTGGTACTAGAATGAAAGTTTCATCTGCATTTGACCCACTACCCCGCTCATGCCGGCCCGGTAGGGCGTCAACAGGTTTTGGGCGGGTGAGTTCTGGATAAACAGGGATTCCCAGGTAATGATCCAGTTAGGCACCATGGCGATCGGATACCAGTTAACACCTCCGCCTGCTTCCCAGGGGGTACCAAAACGCCCGCTTACAATTGATGAGCGCCCGAATAGCTCAAGGCTCTTCGGGAGTAAGAAATAGCTGCCCTGAAGGTACCCGCCGTAGTCGTTTAAGGTATTGATAATCCCCGGTGCTCCTCTCCAGCCCAGGTGGGATAGATTGCGGTACATGAATTCTGTTGCCAGTGCAAAACCGTTGTATTTGAAAGCCCAATCCAGGGTACCCAGGAAAACGTCGCCGGAATCGACCTGACTACCGGGTCCCAGTGCACCCTCGGCATTCAGGGGGGTACCGTTCGATAGTCGGCCGACCGTGTAATCCGGGTTTGAATTACCGTAATAGCCAGGGGTATCAATCATATCCATATATGTCCCTGAACCTCCCAGGCGCATCGCAAAGTCATCATGCCAGGCGAGATCCGATATCCCAAAACCCATTTCCCCCAGTGGCTCCCATTTGCCGTTAATGGAATATAGCATTCCGGTACCTGCCCGGTTTGCTGTTGAGTTAGTGGCAGCACCACCGAATGAGTTGCCGACGAATAATTCGTAATAGAAGGTTTTCTCAAGGCTCCCCTCCAGCCACGCTCCTGGTGTCCAGTTGGGTCTAAAGTAGGTAGTGGCCATGGTTCTGTCAGCACCCAGGGTGGCGTTATAAGAGTCTGTCCATTCGCGTGTTCCGGGGGTCTTCCAGACACCTATACGACCCTTGATTTCCGGCATCCAGTCGTAGCCAGCATAGCCAAGTGGCATGTAAGCGCCCGCGGCCGAGGATCCGAACATCATGAAGGCGTAGTTCAGTTTCGGATTGAAGGCATAACCTGACACCATAAACATGAACCGGTTGAGTTCGATGATGCTGTAATCCTCAATGGCCTGTGCGGGTTGATTGTTGGGCGTCCAGTAATCCTTGGTCCGTCCGAAATAGGAATAACGTCCCTCCATGGATAAATTGGCCTTCATGGAAAACGGAATGTCGGCGTCAGGTTCATCTATGAGCACCGCCCCATGTTTTTTGAGGTGCGATCCCTTGGGCGTAGGTGCCATGATGGGGCCTTCGCTGACCATCGGGCTTGATGTCAATGACGCTCTTGGTGGATCCTGCTCCGTCGGTTTGGGCGGTGCGCCATTCTTGAGCTCTACCGCAACAGAGGCTGGTGCGGTGGGCGTTGATATGGGCGCAGTTGGCGATGCCTTGCCCTTTAGCCCTTCGACCTGCCTTTCCAGCGTGCGGATGTGCTCGGTGTCCTCGGCTTTCTGTTTTTCTGTTTGCTTGAGGCGCTGCTCAAGGGATGTGATTCTGCTTTCGTAACTCGCTTTTAGCTGTTGGATTTGTTGCAGAATGTCATCCAGATTGGCCGGGTTGCTGGCCCACACCGGGGCCATGGGCCAGCAACCGGCCACAATCGTAAGGAGTTGGCATGTCAGAAAAAAGCGGGGTACTGAAAGCATACGGATCGGACTCAAGGGTAGGGCTGGAGCGCGACGGGTTGCGCTGTACCGGCGTGACCGGTGACATGAGCGCGCGGCTCCCGTTTCAGGGGTTGGTTGTGCGGCAATATGCGCCCACAAACTGTGACAGTTTTTATCATTCAATACCGGCGCAGGGCAATTAAACGGCTGCCGGTGTATGGGTTGTTCTCGAATCGGCATGGGGCGAGTCTTTCAGCAGATACCCCAGTCGACCGGGGTGCAAGGCCTTTTGGAGAATCCGGGAGTCATCCTGAATCTGTTATTCTTCCGACAGTAGTACGGGGCGTATTACAACCCTGGGGTAGACGGTCGGACCGCCCGTGTCTTTGGACAAAGAGCTAAACCTATCCCGATGCGCGGGCTGGGAATCGGGATCCAGGCGTCTGAACCTACCGCCCTGCTAGCGTGAATCTTAACTTCAATCCTCAACCGGGAGAACATCATGGACGCTGATAAAGCCGCCAATAGTGGAATGACCGACATGCAGACTCAGGGTAACAGTGCCAGGTTCCAGTTTTTCCTGATTGATTCCGGATGGAATACCACGTGCACCAGGATTGTTCGGGAGAATTTGTCAATGATCACCGAATTTCAGAATGACGACCCGCTTTATGTCCTTAACCGCGAGCAGTCGGTCGCTCTCTTGAAGCGGCATCCGCATCTCATAGGCAAGGATCCTATACTTATGGCGCGGGACATGAACGTGAGAGGAGCGGGGAGGCCGGATGACTACCATGGCTTCCATCTGAATATGGGTGTGCTGTGGGAGTCTGAAAAGACCGCCGAGGTGTTGCGGCAATTTCTTAATTTTCTGACGACGCATCGCGATAGCGCCAATATCGACAGGGACATTCGCAAAAAGCTTCACCGCGATGGCCTGAATGGCGCCATTGAGGTGCTGCGTTCGGGTAGCGAAGTCATGGTAGGCTGATCTCCTGCAATCGGTCGTCGATACCGCTATTCACCCGTCTGTACAGTGTTATACCAACGGAGGACTCATGGAACAGTTTAACCAGGCCATCACCGGTGTGTTCGGCGTCCTGTTGTTCGCCGCTATCGGTTTCGAAGTCAGTCAGCGCCGCAAAAAGTTACGCGAGCTCTATAACCTGCTGGACGCGCAGGACAGGCGGGTGGTCGCAGAGCTCGATCACATGCTGGCATCAGGGCAATTGCAGCGGTACGAGCGGTCTTGAGCAGATTCAGAGCGCCCATTAATGCCGCCGGCTGTTGATGGCTTCACGCTAGAAGGCAACGGCGAAGCCCAGGTTGCTGAGGAGTGACGGGCTTGAGCTATTGGTGCCGGCGCTGCTCTGGCCCCACACGGCAACCCGGGAATTGAGGGTCCAGATAAAGCCTGCACCCACGACATTCTGGTTGTAGTTGCCGCCATCGGTGAGGGTGGTGGTGCTCTGGATGCCATTAACAGGCACTCTGGGCAGGCTGGGTGTATTCCAGTAACCGTGGATGAACAGGGCGATATCCTTATCGAAAAAGTCACGCTGCAGCGACCACTGAACCCCCAGTTCCCAGGCGGTTACGGTTTCTCCATCAAGTTGCTGCCGGGTTCTGACGCAGCCCAGGTTGTATTCGAAGTCAATTTCCCATGGCAGCGACTGGTCGAAGTTAAAGCTGATACTGGGTTGGGTCCCTGAATTGGTGTTGGTATTGCCCAGCCACTGGGTTTGAATGTAGGCCTCTACTCCGACAGCGGGCAGGAATATATCTTGTTGCTCTCCCCATAAATGGACTTTGGTGTCGAAGGCCAGGGGCGAGAAATTCCAGGCTTGCACGTTGCCCAGGGTTCGGGTTGGGCCGTTGCCGAAAATCCGCAGCTCAACGTCGTCAGTCAGCCCGTAGCGCAGCAGGAAATCCATCCCATACTGGCCTGCCTGCGGAGAAGGCCCGCTGGTTGCTGCCGTGTAACTCAGCGGCTCGAACTCAATGTAAGCCCGCCCTTGTGGCAGCGTGAAAGCGCTATTTGGCCAGTTGGCCAGGTCCGGGCCAGGGTTGGCAATATCAGGTCTTTCGCGCCATGCGTCGATGTTTTCTGGAAGGCGTGCTCTTGACCTGTCATAGCGACCCTTGAAAAAGTAAGCCTGATCAGCCGTGCTGACGGCGAGCGAATATCGTTTGATGGTGGCATTGGCATCAGTGCCCCCCCCAGCCCCATCGGCTGACTGCTTGATGTTGAACTCCTTCTGAATCATTTGGCCAATCTCGTGCCCTATGCGCTTGAATGCCATGAAGGGATCTTCCGGCTTTTGGGCGGGGCTTGCGGGCGTCGCAGCCATTGAGATCTTGAGGCAAGCGTTCAGCAGCAGAATGAATGGAAGCCGCGGGACGCCGGCGCAGGGGGGGGACCTTGGGTGCACGGTTAGGGGCTCATCGAATCAGCGGAATGGATTCTTCGATGCCCGCCTCAATGTAAACCCGTATCTTGGTTTCGACCTGGATATAGGTGGCTAGCGTTTTGTAACTCATGAAGCGGGCCAGCTTGTTGAAATACTCGCGGGTGATCCGGCTGCGATTGGTTTCGTGCTCGAGTTTATCGAGTACATACTCTTTGGCCTCTTCCTCGCTCATGCCATCAACCCCATGTCCAAGATCGGTCAGAATTTCCCAGCGTTTTGCGCGGACTACGCTTAGGTCAGCCTGGAACTGATCATAGAGCGGCCAAAATTTGCTGGCGATTTCCGGTGAAAGGTCAAGCGTCTTTTCTATTATGTTCCGACGCTTGGTGAGCAATTCCTGCTCCTTGTCCTGGAGCAGAGATTCACTGGGCTCGGCGGTTGCGGGAAAGGCTGGCCCGAGGACCAGGAGGCCGATGAGAAATGCCGCTACCCGCAAGGCAGTGGACGGCAGGGTGGCTATTCGGTTAGTGATGGGCATGGCTTGCTGCTGCGGTAAGTATTTAATTTCGGAACGCCCGGGACAGCAAGCTCAGAGCCAGCGCCAATGGCGAAAGCTGGCGGCTTGTCCCCGGTAAATGCCGCGCTCGTCGCATAGATTCCAGACCACAGCCTGTTCAATTTCAAAGCGGCGCCCATGCTTGCCGATACGTATGCCGCGGTAGCCCTCAGAGTAGCCTTGCTCAGCCACCTCCTTCAGCAGTTGCTCCCGTTCTTCGCGATTGGGTGCTTCGGCGGAAAGTCGCGATGGACACGTTGTGATTTCTTCCCAGCTCATGCCGAACAGGCCGAGTGCTGTTCGGTTGGCGTAATTGAAAATGGGGTCGGTCTGGGTGCCATGCGATAGCAGTACGAAAGGCGCGGTATAAATATAGCGGGCGGCATCGGCGTTGCTCAGGCGAGGATTGACCAGATCACGCCGGGTCCAGTGACGGAAGCTGCGACGAAGGAGAGTGATGTGATCAGCCTGAAAATGGTTGCTATCGTCAGGGATGGCGAGTGATGTCATGCTGTCGAGAGTCTATGTTCTGCCCCGGTCGGTCCGGCTGTAAAGCATTATAGCCTTAGCGCGGGCGACTGCCCGGGAATCTGTAACCTTAAGTGAACCATCAAGGAGAGGGTGGATGCGACGACATGCCGGTGAACTGGTGTATCAGGTTCGGGACGAGGAAGGCTTGATTGATGTGGTTGACGCCTATGGGATCCGCTCACTGCATTTCGGCGCATCACCCAAGCAGAGTGCTATGGCGCTGGACGAACCGGACCGGCTGGAACTGCCCTACACCCGTGCCATGCTGGCCAGCTTGCTGTTTCAGCCAACGCCCCGACGGGTACTGATGCTGGGACTGGGGGGAGGTACGCTGGCGCGCTGTCTGTTGCGGCATTTTCCCGACTGCCATGTGGACGTGGTGGAGTTGCGGCCGATGGTCGTGGCAATCGCCCGCCGTTATTTTGATTTGCCGGACTGTTCTCGTCTGCACATCCATCAGGCCGATGCTGTGGAGTGGGTGACCCGGCCACCGAATGGTGAATGCGAACACTTCGACCTTGTCATGGTTGATCTTTTCGATGAGCAGGGTATGGCTGCGGGGGTACTGGATCAGACCTTTTTCGGAGCCCTGCGGCAACGGCTGACGGCTCCCGGAGTACTGGCCATCAATCTCTGGAGTAACCCGGTGGCAGCCCTGCGCGAAAGCATGAGCCTGCTTAAAGAGACCTTCGGGGAGGGAAGTTTGAGGCTGCAGGTAATGGGGCGGGGCAATGTGATTGGTCTGGGTGTTGCGGCCGGAATGCCGGCACTGGATATGGCGAAGCTGATGCCCGTGGCCCAGCGGCTTGAACAGCGGTTAGGGGTGGCGTTCACCCGGCTGTTACCGCAGATCAGCCGATCGTTCGGTGCGTGATTATCGGCGCGGGGCCTCGCGGGTCAGGAAGCGATCAAGCTGGTTGGCAAAGGCCTGCCGGTCGGCCTGATTCAGAGCGGCTGGGCCGCCGGTGTCGATTCCGCTGGCGCGCAAGGTTTCCATGAAATCACGCATATTGAGGCGCGATCTTATGTTGTCTCGGGTGTAGAACTCACCCCTTGGATTCAGGGCATGGCCGCCCAACTCAATCACTTCAGCCGCCAGCGGAATGTCAGCGGTAATTACCAGATCACCAGCCTCCAGTCGCAGGATGATCGCGTTGTCAGCAACATCAAAGCCACGACCAACCCGCAGGCTGCTGATATGGCGCGAGGGCGGGGTTTGCAGTGACTGGTTGGCGACCAGGATCAGGCTGACCTGTACCCGCTCGGCTGCCTTGTACAGTATGTCTTTGATAAAATTGGGGAAAGCATCGGCATCCACGTAAATCCGCATTAGCCTGCGTCCTCATGGCTATGGCCTAGGCGGTGATTGATGCTCAATTGGACAGCGCCGCGAAGGGCAGGGTGAGCGTATCAACGGTGCCATCGACCGGCAGGCTGAGGATATACAGCGGCGTCATCCATTGGTTAGTCGTCTGGTAGAGGGTGTCCCTGGCCGCCTTTGGATAGTAGTGGGCAAGACAGGTGTCGGTGGGGGTCTGGCTGCCGGAGAAGGCCCACTCGATAGAGGACAGTTCCATGCGGGAGAGGGGGTAGATGGTCGGGCAGTCCTTGTAGTGGGCATGATGGGGTTTACCCTGTTTTTCAATCATGACCATGGTGCAGCCCCCGAGGTGCAGGGCCAGCAAGAGAGTGGGCAGGTGACGGAGCGCGGCGTTCATGAGGTGTTCACCCAGGTGTAAGGTGCAGTCAGCGTTATGGCTTTATATAAGGCAGATTTTGTGCCTATTCCGGCTGTAGTCCGGCTCAGTATCAGCTCCCATCAAGTTCGCATAATGCCAGAAACTCCGCCTCACTCAAAACACGAACCCCCAATGCTTCTGCCTTGCCAAGCTTGGAGCCGGGGTCCGCACCGGCGACGACATAATCCGTTTTGCCTGATACGCTACCTGCCGCCTTGCCGCCTAACGACTGGACTCTTGCCTTGGCCTCGTCCCGGGTCAGTGTCTCCAGTGTGCCGGTAATCACGAAGGTTTTGCCTGACAGTGGCAGAGAGGTCGCAGGTGCAGCTTCCGGCAGCGGGTCCCAGTGGATACCCGCTGCCAGCAGGGAGTGGATCACCGCCCTGTTGTGATCCTGCCTGAAAAAAGTATGCACATGGTGCGCAACGGTCGGGCCCACGTCCTGGACGGTTTGGAGCGTCGCTATATCAGCCGCTATCAGCGGTTCCAGATCGCGGAAATGGTGGGCTAGCGTCTGTGCGGTGATCTCACCGACCTCGCGGATACCCAGAGCAAACAGGAAGCGGGCGAGTGTGGTGTGGGTGCTCTTCCGTAGGGCATCGACCAGATTTTGTGCGGATTTCTTGCCCAGCCGATCAAGCGCGGCGAGGCTATCCGCTTCAAGACGGTAGAGGTCGGCAACTGTCTTTATCAGACCACGGTCCAGCAGTTGATCGACCAGTTTGTCACCGAGGCCGTCGATATCCATGGCTTTGCGGGAGGCGAAGTGTTTGACTGCCTCCCGGTGCTGGGCAGGACAGAACAGGCCGCCACTGCAACGGGCGATGGTCTCGCCGTCGACGATTTCCACCTCGGCACCGCAAACGGGGCAATGGGAGGGAAGTTGAAAGGCTGATGTGCCCGGTGGACGATGCTCCGCCAGGCTTTTGACAACTTCGGGTATCACATCACCCGCGCGCCGGACGATCACACTGTCACCGACACGGATATCCTTGCGATGGACTTCCTCGGCATTATGCAGGGTGGCGTTGGTGACCGTGACGCCGCCGACAAAGACCGGTTCCAGTCGGGCGACCGGGGTCAGTGCGCCTGTGCGACCTACCTGAACGTCGATGGCGATGACGCGGGTGTTCGCTTCTTCGGCCGGAAATTTAGGGGCAATGGCCCAGCGCGGTGCGCGCGAGGCAAAGCCTAGCGTCTCACGATCGGCCAGGCGGTCGATCTTGTAGACCACACCGTCGATTTCATAGGGCAGGGCGTGACGGCGGGTCAGCAGGTCGGCGTAGTAGTCAAGGCAACCGGCGACGTCCGTGACAAGATGCAGTTCAGGATTCACCGGAATACCCCAGTCCCGAAACGCTGCCATGAGTGCGCTTTGGGTTTCGGGTAGCCGTTCATCCGGATACAGGCCATAGCCGTAGCAGTAAAAGTCCAGCGGTCGCGATGCCGTGACGGTGGGGTCAAGTTGCCGCAGACTGCCGGCAGCGGCATTGCGGGGGTTGGCAAAGGTTTTGTCGCCGTTTTCGAGTGCGCGGGCGTTGAGCCGCTCAAAGCCTTGTCTGGGCATGAAGACTTCGCCGCGAATCTCGAAGTGCTCAGGCCAGCCCTTGCCGGACAATTTGAGCGGAATGCTGGGGATGGTGCGGGCATTGGCGGTGATGTCCTCGCCTGTCTGACCATCACCACGGGTAGCCGCCCGACGGAGTACCCCGTGTTCGTAGCTGAGGCTGATGGCCAGTCCGTCGAGCTTGGGCTCCACTATAAAACTGAGCGGCTCATGCTGGAGCCGTTGTTGCAGCCGACGTTCGAAGTCGGCCATATCGGCCGCGCTGAAGGCGTTATCCAGTGACAGCATCGGGACCGCATGGCGGATGCTGCCGAAATCCTTGACCGGTGCGGCGCCGACCCGCCGGGTTGGGGAATCAGCCGTTTCCAGTTCTGGATGGGCCTTTTCCAATGCCAGCAACGTCTGCATCAGCCGGTCATATTCGGCATCACTGATCAGCGGCGCATCCAGCTGGTGATAGCGGAGGTTGTGAAACTCGATTTGCCGCCGCAGTTCGGCGACCCGTTCCCCAGGAGTCTGTTCTGCGCGCATGGTGCGGAGAGGGATCAGTGGTCCGAGGCTTTGGCGTGTTTCAGCAGATGGCGCATGTGCGCGATTTTGCTGGCACTCAGCGGTTGGCGGCGCTCGTCCCACTGAATACCATGAAGCCGGCTGGCCAGATCACGACTGGTGGACACCAGATCGTCATAGATACCGAGGGGGTCCGACACCCGGGCTGTCTGGAAGAAGAGAACGATGCCGGGGCACTCAAAGGTTGCCATGTCATCCATGGGGAACGTACCAGGCTCCACCAGGCTGGCGACGCTGAACAAGGTCTGTTTGAGGTCACGGTCGTAGCGGTGGAAAATGCCCATGTCCCCATGTATCAGGTCTACGTCCAGCAGCGCCTCGCAAAGCGCGGTGCCGTTGAAGAATCTGCCAGGTCCTGCTACGACGCTGATCTGGATAAGGAAGGGAGCGCCCTCCGCGCTCAGGTCTACATGGGTTTCGGTCGTACCGTGTCCGGGATCAGGTGTGTCCAGATCGTAAAGATCGTCCGGCTCACTCGCAGTGTAATCAAGGCCTGAAAGCTGTGGTTCGCGGCGGCCACCATGAAGGGCCGGATCGGCACCCCCGTCAGCGTCGGGATGCCATTCAGCCTCCTCGGTTTCTTCCGCCCTGGCCAACGCGTTCGCCTCGCGGCGGCGGGCCAGATAATCCATGACGGGTTGCCTGAAGCGATCCCACAGGTAAATCCCGACAAGAATCAGCGCACCAACAAGGATCAGTAGCAAGCGTACGGTATCTCTATCCATCAAGTGCCTCGGTTGTCAGATGGCCGCCAGTTCTACCGCAGCGTCTATATCGACTGCTACGATTCGCGATACGCCGGGTTCTCTCATGGTAACGCCCGCCAGATGCTGAGCGATTTCCATGGTGACCTTGTTATGTGAAATAAAAAGAAATTGTACCCTTTCCGACATTTCCTTTACCAACTCGCTGAAGCGACCGACATTGGCGTCATCCAGAGGCGCATCGACCTCATCCAGCAGGCAGAAGGGGGCGGGGTTGAGTTCAAAGATGGCGAACACCAGCGCCGCTGCCGTGAGCGCCTTTTCACCGCCCGACAGTAGATGAATGGAGCTGTTGCGTTTGCCTGGCGGACGGGCCATGACGGTGACGCCGGCGTTCAGCAGGTCGCGATCGGTAAGTTCCAGGCTGGCCTGACCACCGCCGAATAATTTTGGGAACATGCTCTGAAGTCCGGCATTGATCTGGTCGAAAGTCTGCCTGAAGCGGCTTCGGCATTCCTTGTCGATTTTGTCGATGGCTTCGCGCAGGGTGGTCAGCGAGTCGGTCAGATCCTGATGCTGCTGTTCGAGGAAGGCCATGCGTTCTTCCTGAACGGCGTATTCCTCGCTCGCGGTGAGATTGACTGCACCCAGCTGGGTGATCGTATCCGCAAGGTCAGTGACGCGCTGCTGCCAGCGCTTTTCGTCGGCGTCCTCCGGCAGGGTGGCGGCGACTGTCGCGGAGTCGGCCCCCAGTGCGTCAAGTTGTTCCTGCACCGTCTGCCGCCGCACGTCATCGGCCGAGAATGCCAGTCGGATCGCTTCGAGTTGAGCCTTGATGCCGTCCAGTTCGAGCTCATTGCGCAAGCGGGCTTCGCTGATGTGGCGAATCTCGGCGGTGAGGCTTGTGTCCCGCTGACGCAGATCCGCGAGGCCGAGTTCGACTTCCGCGCGTTGTTCAATCCAGTCCTCCAGTTCGGCCTGCTGCTCATCGTTGGGTTGTCCCGTTTCACTGAGGCGGGACCTTAGGGTATTGAGCCGGACGCGTGATTGTTCGTACTGAATCTGGGCGCGCTCCAGATGTTTCAAGATCAGGGCTTCGCTGGCTTTGAGACTTTCCTGTCGGCTTTTCTGACCGTTGATTCGGTCCCGCAGTCCGTGTAGCCCGGCGTTTGCCTCGGCCAGCCGGCTCTCCAGGCCACCGCGCTGATCGGCATGGTCGATGGCGAGTTGTTCCAGTTCGCTTAGCCGGTCTTCAGCTTCCAGCAGACCTGTGCGTGATTCAGCGGCGCTCTCGCTGTTTTCGCTAAGTTGAGCCGTGAGATCCTCTATGTCGAATGCCAGTTGGCGCAAGCGCTTGCCTGCCTGTTCGGTGCGTGCTGTGGCGGCACTCAGTTCAGCTTTCACCCGGCTATGTTCGGCGGCAAGGTCCCGGTCCTCGGACTGAAGCTGGTCGCGCTGGTGTTCTGCCTCGCGAATGGCTGATTCGGCTTGCTGCTGTTGCTGTTCCAGTTCGCGAAGCGCAAGTGCGACGGCTTCCTGGCCGATTTTCATGTCCCGGAGGTCGCGTTCGCGCTTAATAATGCCGGATTGGCCATCGTCAGGCCGCTGCCGGGACAGCCAGCCTGGACCTAGGCGAAAGCCCTCGGGTGTCACGACGGATTCATGGTCTGCCAGGTGTTGGCCGAGAGCATGGGCAGCCTGTAGGTCGTCGGCGCAGTAGACTGAGCCAAGCAGGGGGGCAAGATTCCAGGGCGATTTTATCTGCTCGATCAGTCGGGCGTTGCCCGACGGCGCATTGGCCGTTGCGGGCGTGGTCTCGAACAGGGAAATGGATTCTTCAGCGAGGTTAGCCAACGGGGCGAGATACGCCTCCGCACCATCGACGCAGACGGCCTGAAGCTGGCTGCTGAGTACGCTTTCAACCGCGCTTTCCCAACCAGGTTGCACGTCAATCTGTTGGGCCAGCCGAGGGCTGTGCTCTAGCCCCTGCGCGGCCAGCCAACGCGTTAGCGCTGCCCTGTCCTTGCCCATGGCGTGCTGTTGCAGGGTTTCCAGTGAGCTGATGCGACCGTTGAGTGCATGCTGTTCGGCCCGTTGGTTGTCGAGGGACCGTTGACAGTGTTTCAGTGTTTCGCGACCAGCCCGGATCCGGTCTTGCGACTGGGTCAGCTGCATTTGCACGCTGATGCGCTCGGCATCCAGTTCAGCAAGCTGTAACTGAAGCTCTTCCAGGCTGTTTATGCTCAGCGCCTCCTGCTGTTCGTTCTGCTCGCTGTGTAGTCGCTCCAGTCGAGCATCAATCTGCCGCGACTGTTGCTCAAGTTGAGCCAGTCGGGCGCGCTGGATTTCGGCCTGGCTGCGGTTACGGCCTATTTCGCTGCTCACGGTTTCGAAAGTCTGTCGCGCTGATTGCAGCACCTGTTCAGCGTTATCTCGAAGTACCCGTGCTTCGGCTTCAAGATCAAGACTGTGTGCCAGCGCCAGTTCTATCTCGATCAGTTCTTCACGCAGGGATTCCAGTTGGGTCCGGTCGTTGTCGAGGTCCTGCTCGACCTGCTGTTGTGCCTCATGCAGGCGGATTTCTTCCTGGGACAGGTTTTCCAGCGTCTCACGGGCATGTTTGAGGCTTTGGCTGAGGCGGTTGATGTCAGCCCCCAATTCGTAAAAACGGCCTTGTTCGACACCCAGCCTTTTCTGCAGTGCGTCATGCTGCTTGCGATGCCGTTCCAATGTCTCGTTCAGGCGGTGTTCATCTTCGGACAGCGCCCGGAACCGAATTTCCAACGTGGCCAGGGCGGCTTTGTGAGACTTTAGCTGGTTATCATATTTGCGCCAGCGGATGCCGAGTAGTTGCTCGCGGTAGAGCTGCTCTTCTGCCTTTAGCGCGATGTATTTTTCAGCTTTTTTAGCTTGCCGCTTGAGTGTTTCCAGTTGCTTGCTGACCTCATCACGCAGATCCAGGAGGCGTTCCAGGTTTTACTGGGTGTGGCCCATTCGCAACTCGGTT
>JBKCCF010000180.1:0-18075 GCA_046305255.1 Methylococcaceae bacterium | reverse complement strand
GTCAATGTACCCGTTGCCCCTTGCATGAAACACGTACTCAAACCGTGTTTGGGGTAGGCAGCGAGCAGGCGGCGTGGATGATCATCGGCGAAGCGCCGGGCGAACAGGAAGACCTTCAGGGTGAACCCTTTGTCGGGCGGGCAGGTCAGCTATTGAACGAAATGATACGGTCGGCCGGTTACGCCCGTGACGAGGTTTACATCGCCAACGTCCTCAAATGCCGACCCCCCAAAAACCGTGATCCCTCTCAGGAAGAAGCTGCTGCCTGCGAGTCCTATCTCAAGTCCCAGTTGGCATTGATCAAACCCGCGATTATCCTTGCCGTCGGCAGGGTTGCCGCCCAGAATCTGTTAAAAACTACAACGCCCATCGGCAAACTGCGCGGCATTGTGCACGACTATGCCGGCATTCCTCTGGTCGTGACCTACCATCCGGCGTACCTGCTACGATCTCAGACCGAGAAACGAAGGGCGTGGGACGACATAAAACTGGCCAGGCGCACGTTTAAGGGCCTGGTGTAAATTGCAAGGGCGCTTATGGATGCTTTGGCTGATCTGGTTGACACGCTCAAACGCTGGGTTGTTTACGATGCCCAGGTCGATTTTTACTACAAGCACTTTCCAAGTCTAGTGGACAACGCCGAGTTGGTTTTACGTCCCATGGCGCGAGCTGATCTTAAGCGTGTTGCCGAAATCGAAAAGGCCGCCTACGAATTCCCCTGGGAATTTGAAACTTTCAGGGACTGCTTCAAGGTGGGCTACCACTGCTGGATTGGCGACAGGGCCGGCGAAGTCGTGGGCTATGGCATCTGCACTGTCGGTGCGGGCGAATCTCATGTCCTTAACGTCTGTGTGGCGCCCGGCCATCAAGGCAAGGGCTATGGTCGGCAGATCTTGCAGAAACTCATCGACGATGCCTCCCGCTTCCGTATTGATAGTATGTTCCTTGAGGTCAGACCCTCAAATCCCAATGCAATCAAGCTCTATCAAAGTCTGGGCTTCAATGAAATCGGTCGGCGCAAGGATTACTATCCGGCCAGAAAGGGCAGGGAGGACGCGCTCGTCATGGCGCGTATCATCTGAGCACTATCCGCGGCACATAAAAAATCCGGCTTCAGGCCGGATTTTTTACTCGAGAGAGGCATTTAATTTTTATCAACATGCGTTAGTAGGCCTTTTTCCCCGATTGGTTCAACTTCTGGCCCAAAATTCGGTCCTAACGCCGTGCATCAGATGGATGCAAAGGGTGATCGCAACCGATGGAGGCGTCATGAATATCCCTTTTGAACCGCTCGAGGCGGGCGGCTACCGCGAAATCTACCGGCTGGCCTGTACCGTATCGGCCTTTTTTAACACCTATCAGCACTGGCCTGAAACACTCGTTACCGACCGCGACTATCTGATAGGACTGTTCAAGAAGATCCCCAAAAAATGGCACGAACCCCTGTTGAAACGGCTGCGGTTTGAAGTGTCGCCGGAGGCGGGCGTACTTATCGTGACCGACCGGAGTGGCCAGAGCATGGATTACAGTACAACATCCAGTCAGGTACAGGCCCAAATTGGCTGTGACTGGCTGTTCTCCCGTCCGGTAAAGCTTGAGTTTTAAGGTAATCTGTCGCCCAGCTCCGCTTCAGGCTCGCACAGACGGCTCGAGAGTTTGGCTATCTAATGATAAGAACCTCTCAGTGCCGAGCTTTCCCGTCTTCATCAGCCCCACGCAGGTGCCAATAAGGGGCCAAGAGCAACTTGAGATCATCAAGGACTGTGTAAGCGGGCGGAATCACCAACAGACTCAAAAATGTTGAAGTGACCAGCCCGCCAAGCACTGCGAAAGCCATAGGGCTGCGGAATGAAGTATCGGCCTCGCCAAACCCCAGTGCAATCGGCAGCATTCCGGCGCCCATGGCTATAGTGGTCATGACCACGGGTCGCGCTCGTTTATGGCAGGCATCCAGCAGCGCACTCATGCGCTCGAGCCCCCGTTCGCGCCGCGCCACGATGGCATACTCGACCAGCAAAATGGAATTCTTGGTCGCAATACCCATCAGCATCACCAGGCCTATCAGCGAAGGCATGGAGAACGCCTTGCCCGCCAGCAGGAGGGCCACAAAGCCGCCACCGAAGGCCAGCGGTAGGGCTGCCAGCAGGGTGACAGGCTGCAAAAAATCGCGGAACAGCAACACCAGCACCACAAAAATGCAGAGCACCCCCGTCAACATCGCCAGACCGAAACTCCCGAACAATTCTGCCATCATCTCGGCATCGCCAAGATCCAGCTGCCTCACCCCGGCCGGCAGATGCTGAAGGCTGGGCAGGCGGGCTACGGCTGCGGTGACTTCGCCGAGTGGCATGCCTGACAGTTCGATCTCGAAGTTGATGTTGCGGACACGATCGTAGCGGCTGATCAGGGCTGGACCGCTGGAAATGCTCACATGGGCCACCTGGCCCAGCATGACTGACCCCAGTCCCGGCTTGTTTGAAGGGACCTTCAGCCGTTCGAGCAGCATCAGTTCATCGCGGCTTTCCGGTGCCAGTCTCACCATTACCGGCACCTGCCGTCGTGCAAGGTTGAACTTGGGCAGTGACCAGTCGTAGTCGCCCAGCGTCGCGATTCTCAGGGTTTCGGCGATGGCGGCGGAGGTCACTCCAAGGTCCGCCGCGTTGGCGAAATCCGGCCGTACCGCAATCTCGGGCCGGGTCAGCGCCGCACTCGAAGCGATATTGCCGAGACCCGGAATGGTTCTGAGATCGCGCTCGACCTGCCGCGCCGCCTGCAGCAAGCGGGTGGGGTCATCACCGCTCAGCGCCAGGACGTACTTCTCTCCCGAACCGCCCAGCCCGACTTTGGTCCGTACGCCTGGCAAAGCCTCCAGCTGGCTACGAATCTGCCGCTCTATCACCTGCTTGCGCACCGGTCGTTGCTGGCGATCCGCCAGCGTTACCGTCAGCGTTGCTTTGCGCACCTCGCCGCCGGTCTGCGTCATCATCGGGTCGCTGCCCGCTGTGCCAGCCCCGATGGTTGTATAAATATTGCGGATATACGCTACATCAGCCAGTCGCATACGCGCAGTTTCGGCTGCGGCGCGGGTTTGGTCCAATGTCGAACCGGGCGGAAGCTCAATAAAAACCTGGGTTTGCGGATTATCATCTGCCGGAATGAAGCCGGTGGGCAGCAGCGGGATCAGCAATAGCGAACCTGCAAAAAACAGCCCAGCCCCCGTCAGCGTCCACCAGCGATGACGGAGACACCACGTCGCTGCCCGCAGGTAATGCCGCATCAGCCAGCTATCTGCCGGACTATCGTGGTCGGATGGTTTCAGCAGATAAGCCGCCATCATGGGCGTCAGCATGCGGGCCACCACCAGCGAGGCGAATACTGCCAGTGCCGCAGTCCAGCCAAACTGTTTAAAGAAGCGTCCGATCACTCCGCTCATGAAGGCCGTTGGCAAAAACACTGCGATCAACGCGAAGGTGGTGGCAATCACTGCCAGCCCAATCTCATCGGAAGCCTCCATCGCTGCCCGATAAGGTGACTTTCCCATGGTGAGATGTCGGACGATGTTCTCCACCTCGACAATGGCATCATCGACCAGAATACCGACCACCAGCGATAGCGCCAGCAACGACACGACGTTGAGGGTAAAACCCAGGGCATACATACCGATGAAGGTCGGGATCGCCGACAGCGGCAGAGCTACAGCCGCGACGAAGGTCGCCCGACGATCGCGCAGGAACAACCAGACCACCAGCACTGCCAGCGCTGCGCCCTCATAGAGCAGCGCCAGCGAGGCCTGAAATTCTTCGGCCACCGGTGTGACGAAATTGAAAGCCTCGGTGAACACCAAATCAGGGTCGCGGCTTCTGAGCTCATCAAGGGCAGCTCGTACACCTTCACCCACCTCCAGCTCACTGGCACCCCGGCTGCGGGTAATCTCGAAGCCGACCACTGGCTGGCCATTAAGCGAGGCCAGAGCGCGTCGCTCAGCCACCGTATCCTCAACCCTAGCCAGTTGATTAAGCGCTACCCGCCGGCCATCCGGCAGCGAGATCGGCAGTACCCGGAATTGCTCGGCGGACACCAGATTGGCCAGTGTTCTCACCGGCTGTTCGCTACTGCCAATGCCGGTTCTGCCCCCGGCGCTCTCCCGCTGAACGGCCCGCAATTGCCGCGACACATCGGCGGCAGTAATGTCCAGAGCCTGCAATTTCAGGGGGTCGAGACTGATGGCAATCTCGCGATTGGCGCCCCCGACCCGGGTGACTGCCCCTACACCCCGCACCGCCAGCAATCGCCGTGTGATGGTATCGTCCACCAGCCATGACAAAGCCTCCTCATCGCGGTCTCCAGCGGCGACGGTATAAGCCAGAATCGGCGAAGATGCCAGGTCAAGCTTGGCGACGATCGGGTCGCGCAGGTCGCTAGGCAAATCAGCCCGCACTTTTGAAATCGCCGAGCGGGTATCATCCAGCGCTTCATCAAGCGGCTTCTCAAGCTGAAACTCCAGTGTCAGCACCACCCCGCCATCCTGAATCTGGGTGCTGATGTGCTTCAGTCCCTGTAGCGTCGCCACGCTGTTTTCCAGTTTGCGGGCCACCTCGGTCTCCAGTTGCGGTGGTGCCGCACCGGGAAGGCTGGCACTCACCGTCACGGTGGGCAGGTCGAGGTCTGGAAAATTCTGCACCTTCATGGTTTTGAAACTGAAAATGCCACCGCAGGTGAGCAGCACAAACAGCATAAGCGCCGGTAGTGGCCTACGGATGCAGGCCGCAGAAATATTCAAGGTACCACCCGCACCCGGTCGCCATCGGCCAGAAACGCAGCGCCCATGCGTACCACCCGGTCCGACTCGCTAATACCCTCCAGCACCTCCACCCGGTCACCGCTCTGGCGGCCGGTTACCACCTTGGTATCGCTGACCTCCGCCAGACCCTCGGCGGTATCGGTGATGCGGAACACATAGCTGAAGCCATCGCGCAAGGAGAGAGCCGATTGCGGAATGGTGAGTGCCGGACGTGAGCCGAGCCTGAAGTCGCCCTGCGCGAACATTCCCGGTCTGATTTTCTTTGCTGCCGCATCAATCAGATCGACATACACCAGCGCATAGCGGCTCTCATCATCAAGGCTGGGCCCGATGACTCTGATCTTACCGGTCAGCTTACCGATATCGGGCACATCGACCACCACGCTCATTCCCGGCGATAGCCTCGCCAGTTCGGCGGCGGTAACTTCGGCCCGCCACTCCATCCGGTTTTGACGGATTAACCGAAACAATTCCTGACCCTCGCTAGCCACCGCCCCCAGTGTCGCGCTCTGACGGCTGATGATGCCATCATCAATCGCCGTCACCTGGCCATGACGCAGGCGGAGTTGCTGAATATCCAGCAGCGCCCTGGCTGAGCGCATACGGGCCTCGGCAGTTTTTTCGGCGGTCAGGTACTGCCCGGCCTGCTGCGCGCTGAGTGCGCCGTCATCCACTACCTGCCGCACCCGTTCTGCATTCATCTGCGCCTCCTGCAGATTAGCCTGGGCCTCGGCCAAAGCCGCCTGGGTTTGGGCCAGATCAGCCATCAGCCGTTCCCGGTCGAACACGGCCAGTAACTGCCCCTTATTGACCGCATCGCCCACCTGGGCGTTAATCTGCACCAGGCGCTGGCCGCTGACTTCGGCGCTGATGATCGCCTCCTGCCATGCTGCGACAGAGCCATGGGCATGCAGCAATAGCGGTAGCTCGACCCGTTCCGGCCTGACCCCCTCGACGGTTAGTGCGGGTTGCTGATGAGGGTCCGAATGGTGCGCGTCGTCACGCTCAGGGTTGCGGTTGTAGCGCAACAGACCGATACCGGCCGCCAGCAGTAGCAGAAAGCCCAGCAGCAGTCGCAGGTGAGGAAAATGGTCTGTCATGAAGGGCTGTCCAGCGTGAAACGATCAAGGTTAAAAGGCATGGAGGGGTCTTCGCCCATGCGAAGAGTCGGCTGTTTATCTGCGCCGTCATCCCAGCCCCCGCCTGCAGCCCGGTATAGGGCGATCCAGGCGGCGACTTGCTCCTGTTCCAGTTCAGCCACGGTTCTGCGGGCAATCAGTGTCTGGCGGCGTGAGGCTTCAAGATCAATCAGGCTGCCAAAACCTACCCGGTACAGGGTATTGCTGGCCTCGAAATTTTTTTGATAGCCGGCCTCGGCAGCACGCGCCTCCGGCAGTCGCTGACGGCAGCTTTGCAGCCGCACCAGTGCGTCTTCAACCTCCTTCACCGCCGTTCGCACCACACTGCGAAACCGCAGCGTTGCCGCCTGATACTGGATTTTCGCCGCCTCAATGTCGGCGGCCCGTTTACCGGAATCAAACAGCGGCAGGTTCAGGGTAGGGCCGATTGACCAGGTATGGGCCAGATAAAGGGCTGCTCCGTTGATGCTCTGCAAGGTGGGCGTGATGTTGCCCGACAGGCTGAGTCGCGGATAACGTTTGGCCTCCTCAACCCCAATTTTGGCGCTGGCTTCGGCCACTTCCCGCTCACTGGCGGCGACGTCCGGTCGTTGCAGCAAGACTTCGGCAGGCATTCCTTCCAGTCTGAAAGGCGGTGGGGCCGGTAGTTGTGCCGTCTGATCGGGCACGCCGGTCAGACGCTGCCGCGCCTCTGCTTCGCTCAGGCCGGTCAGTGATACCAGGCCTTTAACGGCGCGTTCACACTGGGTGTGCTGGCGGATCAGATTGTCCCGACTGTCAGCGGCACTGGCATGAGCAAGCGCCACATCGGCCGGCGCCCTGAGGCCGGCCTTGCCTGCAATGTCCGTTAGCCGGGCCGACGCGTGACGGGAGTTCGCATCGGCCTCGGCAATTCTGACCAACGCTTCACAATAACGGAAGCCGAGATAGGCATTAGCCACCTCAACCGCCAGGGCTATCCTCGCGTCATGCCAGGTATCATGACGCGCCTGCAGTTGCCCCAGCGCGGCCTCCCGCTGGCGGGCGATCCCGCCAAACAGGTCAACTTCCCAGGTTGATTGCAGTCCGACCTGATAGCGATCCCATTCAAAGACAGGGCCCCCAAAGGTGTTTTCCGACCGCAGCATGTCAACCTGACCATCAAGCCTTGGCATTCCCTGGCCGATAGCGCCGACCATGCCCGCCCGCGCCTGCTCAATACGGGCCCTGGCATCCGCTACCGTCGCGCTTTCCTTCTGGGCAGCCGCGAGGAAGTGGCTGAGTGCAGGATCGTTGAACTGCTGCCACCAGCGTTTCAGGTTGGCCGGGTTGGCATGGTGAGCTTTGGTTACTGGCGGCTGTGCAGTCTGCCAGGAGGCTGCCGCGGGTACGTCCGGCCTGGTGTAGTCAGGTCCGACCGTCGATACCAGACCGCCCGCACAGGCGCTGAGCATTGTGAGCGCCAGCGCGCTCATCAGGCAGGATTTAACGCCCATCACGCTGATTATTTCTCCGCGAATCCATTATCTGATCCAGCTTCTGTAGAGGGTGCCCACCCTATATAGACAAAATAGACAGGCCCCGGCGGCGCTAGCTGCTGAGGTTATACAGAGGCTGGGCATGTGAAGGTGATTACGGGGTGGGCTTGATCAGAGTGAAAGTCCATGATTCCAATCAAATCCTGGCTTGTCAATCAAGCTGCCCTTCAGTGAGTGGATGGATCGTCTGGTTGCCATCACCCGGGATGAGTGAGGGGTGGCTTTGGTGGATTCGCTGGGTTTTATTCTGGTGCTGTCGATGAGCTTGCAGGCGAAGCCCTCGGCGGAGGTGAGCAAGCCGTGCTCCACGGCGAGGGTTTCGTTCAGAGTGCCTGATAAATTGTCAGGGCGTTGATGCGATCCGTGATCTGTTGCTTGATCGCATTGAAGGCGGGGCTGTCGATATGGTGGAACCGGGTTGTGAATTCCTCGGCGTTCATGCTTTCGGGAAGATCCGTGAGTTTGGGTATGAACTGCGATTCATCCATGCTCCGCCCCATAATATCCTGCATTCTTCGGGCTTTCTCCTGATTGCGTACGGCATTTTTACCAAACAGGGCGCCCGCTTGATCAGCGGCAAGGTCTATGAAACTGAAGCCGCTGCCGTCATGGGTATCATGGAGTTCCTTGGCGAGACCAATCGTTTCAACCAGGGTACCTTGTCCGGACATGGCGAGAGCGGCGGAGCCTAGAAAGTGCTGTGCAGTGTCGATGCGTTTGTTGAGCAGAACACCGCGCCGTTGCGGCGTTATCCCGCCCGGTAGATCAATCGCGATATCCTTGCCGTTGGAGTAGGCCGCCAGCACGATGATAATCGCCCGGTTTTCAGCGATGGGATCGGCGTTGGCCGTGCTGCTCCGGTTTTTGGCGAGTTCAAACAGGCCTTGAGTCAACCGTCCGAGGCGAACAAAGCGACTGGCGGTCGCCGTGTTAACAATGTCGGCCAGTTTGCTCTGGTAAACCTGCACGAGCTGCTGGTCGGCGAGGTCGGTTATCGACCCTTGTGTTTGCATCAGCAAATCCCGGTTCCAGTGGAGCGTCACCCGGAGTTGATCGTTTTCGATATTGACCTCCTTGATCATCTGTTCGCCCGCACGACCAATGCGCGCCAGCGGGGGGATCCTGATCAGGATTCTTGCCAGTCCGTCGCCGAGAGGATAGGGCAGTGTCAGGCTGCCCAGCTTCAGACGGTGAATGTGGAGGGTTGGACGGGGCTGCCGGGTCGTGAGACTGAGGTTGATATAGCGTTGTGATCCGAGTGCCGGAAGTTTAACGGTCAGCCGTAATGACAATTGGTCGTGGTGGATTTCACACACAGCACGGCCAGTCAGTTTTTTGCGCGA
This sequence comes from Methylococcaceae bacterium, assembly GCA_046305255.1. Lineage (GTDB taxonomy): Bacteria > Pseudomonadota > Gammaproteobacteria > Methylococcales > Methylococcaceae > UBA6136. The sequence continues at coordinate 9,275 of JBKCCF010000180.1, read as the reverse complement.
CAGAATGAAGTTGGATGCAGCGGTGATATCTTCGGCGGTGAGTACCAGTTTTTTCTCATGCGGATTGTCGCTAATACCGGGTTGAAGGCCGGTCTGAAGTATGCGGTGAGTGCGTGATCGGTCGCTAGCCTGTGCGGCGACCGAGGTATCAAGCAGTGGCTTTGAATCCAGCACTAGCCACAGCAGAAATCCAAGGGTTACGGCAACTGCAGTCGTCATAATTACGACGTTACGCAGAACAGGCTTTACGCCATCGGTTGGCACAGTCATGGGGTCTTTGATGCGGTCATCAGGCTGACCATGGCGAACTAACTCGCTACTGACCTACGTAGACATTCCATGTGTGCAGCTCGTCACAGCCATCATCACTGGTGCCGGTTACCTTGATCCATACCCTGCCCTGTGCAACCGGTTGAGGCAGTTGGCCCTCAACCCTGAGGCGACCGCTGCGCTGGGGCGTGATCTGTATGGGTACAGGTTGGGTATTAATCCTGACTTCGAGGGATTCTGCATGGGTGTTCTCCGAGGCGGTGAAGGCGAAACCGTCCATACGGGCTACCTTCGCATCCCGATCTGGGAATTCCTCGAAGAAACGGGGGGCGGTGCAATGAGTAATAAGCGCTCCATGATGTCCGGTAACCCAGGCATAACTGCTGGCGGAGATCAGTAGCACGGCAACAAGCAGGCTAAGGGGGATGATTCGAGGCATGGTGACCAGTCTCATACTGTGGGTGACAGCCCTAAAGATAGCGTGCCTGATGGTGAAAAGCATGCAAAATCCATATCGGCTGGCTTTATGTCATCTGAATTTTGCATAATTTGACGGCATTAAGGCGTGCGCGCGGGTTAGTGAATGGCGGCTCGTCTACTGGCAGGGCAGACCGCTTATGCTAGAATCCACCGGGTTTTCCGGCGGACTAGCTAGTCAGACAACGGCGAGAGTCCTTGCTCCGGATTAAAGAAAGCCCCCATCAATCAGGCTGGCCGTTCCCAGCATCAAGCGTTGCGAGAGACAGGACAAGTATTTTATGAAAGTGGACCAGACCATTGCGAAAGTTTTCAAATTTGTAACCTTCGTGTTCTTCACCTTTACAGCCTTGCTCTATGTAGGTGTGTTGGTGCTGTTGCCGTTGGACGTATTGTTCCAGATCGTGCGAATTTTTCACGCTATCGGCCTGCCGACGGCAATCGCTGCGCTACTCGGGATTGGGGCGGTGGGCTACATCGGTATCGAAATTTCCAAAATGCCGGCGCTGTGTCAGCTTATTGTTGATATCGGCAAGCAACTGGTGGACTTTGGCCATGCCCAGATCAAGCGCTGCGATAGCTTGATTGAAGAGACCGGTGGGGCTGACGCGTGATTGATTGAGGCTTGTGAGGGTTTTCTACCTGTTGGGCTTTTCAATCGATAGCCGGCGGGGGCAATCCTCAATTTCAAGTTTTTGATCGCCATGTGATGTCGGCTTCGGATAGCCCGATAGACTCCCTTAAAACCCCGCATTGCGGGGTTTTTTAACTTCAAAGACCCCGACGGTGTGAAGATCATGGCTTATTGCGATAAGAATCAGGTTTTGGCGGATTGGCGGGGTCACGCCTTTGCCTTTGAACGGGAGATTGGCAAAGCGGTCATAGGGCTGGAGTCGGCCATACGCCAGATCACGATTGCTGTTCTGGCGCGTGGACACGTCATGCTCGAAGGTGATGTCGGGGTCGGCAAGACCACCTTACTCAGGGCCGTGGCGCGTTGCCTGGGTGGCGCTTACGAGCGTGTGGAGGGCACCATTGACCTGATGCCCAACGACGTCATCTACCACACCTACATTAACTCTGACGGTAGGCCGCAGGTTGATCCCGGCCCCTTGCTCAAGCATGGTGAGTGGTTGTCGGTTTTTTTCTTCAATGAGGTCAATCGCGCCCGCCCACAGATTCATTCGCTGTTGCTGCGGGTGATGGCGGAACGTACCGTCTCTGCTTTCAATCGTGAATATTATTTTCCTTACCTTCAGGTGTTTGCAGACCGCAACCGGGTCGAGCGGGAGGAGACGTTTGAAATGCCCTCGGCAGCCCGAGACCGTTTCCTGATGGAACTGCATATTGAGACCCCAAAGGATGCGGAGGTCCAGCGTCAGTTGATGTTTGATCAGCGCTTTCATGACGTGGATCGATTGCTGCAGACGTTGAGCCCCGATATTCTGCCCTACCGCGAGATCGCCGATATTGCGCCGTTGATTCAGTCCCATGTCCAGGCCAGTCATGCCCTAGAGCATTATGCACTGGCGCTGTGGGCCGCGACCCGCAACCCGGCCGAGCTGGGTATCCGTATCGAAGGGGTGGATATGGATCGGCTGGTTCTGGCGGGTGCCAGCCCCCGTGGTATGGGTATGATGATGCGCGCGGCTCGAGTGAACGCCTGGCTTATGGGGCGTGATCACCTCTTACCGGAGGATATTCAGGCGGTTTTCTCGGAAACCATCGCGCATCGCATCTTTTTGACGCCGATGTACGAGTTGCGACGCGAAGCTGTGATTCCTGCTTTGGTCAGCGCTATTTTGAGGCATGTGGCGGCGCCTTGATGGACGCCTTCCACTATGAGGTAGGCTGGCGCTCCAGCGCTGCTCATCCAGGTGCCCACCACGGCAGAACACTCGGGGGTGGATATGATTTTGCCGGCAGCGTTCCGTTCTCGGCTAGCCCCAATCCCCGCAGTCTTGACCTTAGGGCCAGTCTACAGAATCCATTTGGAGAGCTAGCCGTGCGGACTTATCACCCGCGCAGCAGTATTCCGGTGGTCGTGGTGGCTGATCTATCAGCATCCATGGGCTATGTGGGGGTGAGTCGCAAGCAGCAGTTACTGGCCGATTTTGCTTCAGCGGTAGCATATTCAGTGGAGCACCACGGTGATCGGTTTGGCTTTATTGGCTGCGATGGTCGTATTAGGGATGACGTGGGGCTGCCGCTACGATTTCATGGTAATGCTGCCGCCCTGCTGCGCGATAAGTTGCTGGCCATTAGGGTGGGGGGTGACAGCCACGCCGGTTTAATGCAGGTCGCCCAGCATCTTGGGCGTCAGCGCTGCCTTGTTTTTCTTGTATCCGATTTTCACTACCCGCTGGCCGATCTTGACGCAATGCTGCGTGGCCTGGTGAGGCATGATGTCGTGCCGGTAGTGCTTTGGGATAGCGCAGAGTTTGAGATTCTGCCGAAGTGGGGTCTGATTCTGGTGGAAGACCCCGAGACAGGTCAGCAGAGAAGACTTTTGATGAGGCCTTGGTTGCGGGCGCAGTTCAAAGAACGTTTTTTGACTCGCCGTGAGCAGTTGATGCGCCACTGTCGGCATTGGGGGCGGTCGCCTTTTTTTATCCAGAATCGGTTTGATGCTGATGCCTTGACCGATTATTTTCTTTCCACACTATAAAGCGGCAAAGAGCTTGCGCTTTTTGCCGCTTTTTCCCGACTTGATGAAGTGCAGGTTACATGGATTTTTCAGCTGCTTTCAGGTGGGTTGCTGCTGACTCAGCGGCTTGGCCGGCGATATCTGCATGCCCCATCTTGCCATGCTCAATAGCTTCATTGAGGTTCTTGATACCCGCCTCAACGTGAGGATTTGCTTTTTCCTTCTCTGCGGCTTCTGCATGGGTCTTGGCTGCGGTTGCGTGCTCGACAACACCTGCAGCGTCGCCTTTCTTGCCACTTTCGGCTGCAGCGGTGGCGTGGGTAAGTGCTTCCGCCTTGTGGTCCTCTGCCGCAGTGGCGGCGCTCATGCTGAGTATGGCGGCAAAGAAACCTGCTCCGAGAGACGATAGAGTTTTGTTGTTCATGTCATTCACCTTATTACTATTAGTTTGATGGTCGGTAGTCCCGCACGTTATATGCGGCTACGGACTTGTTGTGCCAAAGGTTCACCCCGTGTGCGCAAGGTTTGACTATCCAGTTGCTTGAATGTTGCGTCCCCAAAATAAAACTATCGCCCCAGTACCACGATCCGTAGCATCGCTAGCACTCCCCTGATTTTACGGAGGAATCCAGGTTCCGGGTTGATCAACTCAACGCCGGGCAAGGCCTGACCTTTGGCAAGTTTGCTGAGTTTCAGTTTTACTGGCGGCTCCAGCTTGTTATCGGCAGCCAGCTCCATGAAGAGCGCCTTTACATTACCAAGGTCAAAAAAATCCTTCTGCCAGGACCATTGATAGTTGCCGCCATAGCGGAACCAGGAGCCACCCAAACCTGACACTTCATACTCACTGCCATCGTCGCGGGTGACCGGCGCGACCTGTCGCCAGATGCCGATCACCTCGCCCTGTTTCTCGTCGATAATGATCCTGTCGTAGGGGTAGCGCCATTTCTCAAAACCCTCCATGTGGGCGCCGAGTGCCCAGTCCTTGATCTGATGGCGGCCACGGGCAACAAATTCCCGGTTGGGCCCCATGTTCCAGCTGTATTCGGCGTCCTCGGTATACATGTTTCCGAGTTGGTTAACCCATTCGCCAGCGCGTTCAGATTCGCGGTTGGCCTGCAGCCAGCGATCTACCATTGCTTCAAGTTCGTGACGTGGATATGCGGGCATTGTGTGTTCCTGCTGCAAGACCTGACAAAGCCGGCATCTTACACCAGCCGCCTGTCGCATGGGTTGGCGGCGTTTATGTGCTCGCGCTGGGATGCCAGACCTTCTGGTCTGGGTCCGGTTGGCCCAGAGTACAGTGAATGCGGGGCATGCGTTATCATCAGCGACTGGCGACCGGGTCGAAGGTCCGCCTGCCGCGATCCGTTGCCGTCGCCCTATATTAGTTCGGAGCCCCATGCACAGCGAAACGCCCCAGCCCATGATTCAACAGCAGTCCCCACCGCGATTACCCGGCGCACTTCCTCTGGTCGGACATATCCTTGATTTTGGCAAGAATCCGCATGACTTCATGATGCGGCTCCGTGCGCGCTATGGCGATGTTGCCGAGTTCAAGATGTTCCACCAGGACATGGTTCTACTGACTGGGGCGAAGGCCAGCGAGGCTTTTTATCGGGCATCCGATGAGGCTCTGGATCAGGGGGCAGCCTACAAGATCATGACGCCCATTTTTGGTCATGGTGTGGTTTTCGATGCGCCCATAAAGAAAAAGAATCAGCAACTTCAGATGCTTATGCCGGCCTTGCGCGATAAGCCGATGAGAACCTATTCCGACATTATTGTCGAGGAGGTCGAGGGTCTTATTGCAGACTGGGGAACTGTCGGTGAAATTGACCTGCTGGCTTTTACCAAAGAGTTGACGATTTATACCTCCAGCCATTGTTTGCTGGGACCTGAGTTTCGCCATGAGCTGAGCAAGGAGTTCGCTGAGATTTACCATGATCTCGAGCAGGGGATTAAGCCCATTGCCTATGTATTTCCCAACCTGCCGCTACCGGTTTTTCGGCGCAGGGACAAGGCCAGGGCGCGTCTGCAAGGACTGGTCACCGAAATCATGACGCGGCGGGCTGCCGCCCGCACTGAGAGCCCCAACGTTTTCCAAACCCTGATTGATGCCGAGTATGAGGATGGTAGCAAGCTAACGCCACATGAGATCACCGGTATGCTGGTGGCCACGATTTTTGCCGGTCACCACACCAGTTCCGGCACTACGGCATGGGTTTTGATTGAGCTTCTGCGTCACCCTGAACACATGCGGGCAGTAGTAGAAGAGATTGATGGGCTATTTGGCATTGATGGAGCCGTCACATTTGAGTCCCTGAGGCAGGTGCCCAAGCTCGAAAACGTCCTCAAGGAAGTGTTACGTCTGCATCCGCCCTTGATTATCCTCATGCGCAAGGTATTAACAGATTTTGAAATTGGGGAGTACACCATCAAAGCCGGCAAGTTCGTTTGTGCAGCTCCAGCGGTTTCGCACCGGATTCCTGAGCTATTTCCGAACCCCGAACAGTTCGACCCGAACCGTTACCTACCAGACCGCGCTGAAGACAAGAATCTGTATGGTTGGCAGGCTTTTGGCGGCGGGCGCCACAAATGCTCGGGCAATGCCTTTGCTCTGTTTCAGATCAAGGCAATTTTCTGCATCCTGCTGCGCCGATACGAATTCGAACTGGTTGGCGTACCCGAGGAGTATTGCGACGACTATACCAAGATGGTAGTGGAACCTCGTTCGCCCTGTCGGGTTCGCTATAAAAAACGCGAGCAGTTGTCGTCTGAATCCGCGTCACGTCCATCAACATCCGCTTCGAGTGCGTCAGAGACGACCAGACACTTCCGAGTCGAGGTGGATATGGCGTTGTGTAAAGGGCACGCCAGTTGTATGGCTGAAGCACCGGAGGTGTTTCACGTTGATGAGAGCGGGCGTCTGACTGTGCTGAACGAGCGACCGGGAGATGCGGTCCGGGAAAAAGTCCTGGCTGCTGCGAAATACTGCCCGACGCAGGCCATCAAGGTTTCGGGGAAAATCTGAAATCCAGAAAAAAGGCCCGAGTGGGTTGATCACTCGGGCCTTTACCTGTGCGCCGGACCCGTCGCAAGGCGGGATCGCTGCTATTTGGCGAGTGCGTATTGCTCCTTGAGCCAGTGTCGGAAGGCCGTCTGCGGGATGCTGAGACTTTTGAACGCGAGTTTTGAGAGGGATAACAGCCAGGATCCGAGAGAGCCCTCACGTATTTCGCCCGGGATCATCCGAAAGGACTGCATCACCACGGCAGCAAACTGGGCGCCCATGGAGACTATGCTGCTATCAAGAGTAGAGAGCAGGGCCAGTGAATGAGCCCTTCCCTTGGGATTATTACGCCAGTAGGCAAAGATGCACTCGTTCAACAGGCGGGCTTCTGCGGTATGGGACAGGAACGCCTCGCGCAACTCTTCGGATAATGTGCGGCGTGTGAGTTGAACCCGGCCACAGGCTATGGCGTACTGCCTCAAGGCCTTCTGAACGTCGAATTCGTTGGCAATCAGCGCATCACGCAGCGTGAGGGCATCCTTGACTGCAGTGGTGATCCCGGACGCTGTGAGTGGATGACAACACCCGCGAGCATCGCCTAACAACGCAATATTGGCCTTGACACTACTTTGGGGAACGATCCTGTAGTTCGCGGCCGCCAAGGGCTTCTCTTTATCCATCACCTTTTCGATATCGTCCCTGAACGGGGTGGGGAAGAAGCGCAGATGTTCACGGATGGATTCCTTGGGATCATCCCCCCTCAGGATTTCGAACATGACCCGTGCCCGCCCCGACGTTACGCTGTAAGCGTATGAGATCCCTACGGGATTCAGGAAGATATTGCCAAAACCTGGGTTAGGCAAATGCGTATCGTCCACTTCCACTCCCATCATGCCGGAGTAGCGATGGGTTTCATGCGGAATGCCGGTAAGCTTTCGGACCTGTGACATCGGGCCATCGGCACCAATGATCAATTGGGCATTGACCCGGGTGTCGCCGGACTCGGAGCTTACAATCGCCGCAAAGGCATTTTCTCCATCGACACCTTCTATCCGGGTGACTCGCCCTCCCATCCACACGTCAACGCCATCAAACTGCCTGACCTTTGCCAGCATATGATCGGTCAGTGTTTGATGCTCTATTGCCATCCCGCCGTGGTTCAGTCCTTCAACCTCACTATAGGGGAGGCAAACAGATTCGGTACTGTGCGTAGCCTGATCGGCCGCATAGGGGTATATCGCGAAGCCCCGTATTTCCGAACCGATTTCGGCGTCGTCATCAAGTAGTCCCAGTTGACGCAGACCGTCAATCCCGGGTGGATGTATCAGTTCACCCGCGAGGCGGCGACCTTGGGAGGTCTTGGGCTCAATAATCAGGATTTTTAGGCCAAGAGGAGCAAGTGCCGCTGCCGCCGCCGCGCCGGCTACACCGCCACCCGCGATAAGGACATCGACATCCCTATGACTCATCGCATTTGCATTCATCATCAGGTCGTAATACCTATCTCGTGTCTGAAGATTGCGGTGAAGATCCGAAGGTTTCACCCTGAAATGTAGGAAGTCCTTGTTAATGTGCGGTTAACTTACAACTGGCACACTGATTGGGGATTGCGTCGCACCGCGTAATGATGCCGAACTGAGCGTATCGTTTGGTTGTGGCATCCAGGCAACATCAAGCCTCAATGTTGCGGTAAGTATAACGCGCCAGCGCCCATACAGGGAAGTATGTGTGGTATAGACGGTAATCGAGCATGGCAGCGCCGAAAAATACACCATTTACCGATTGTCGACGCCAGCCACCCGCAGGTTCCTGGTTGCGTAAAAGCCACTGAATGCCCTGCACAATTGCGGTATCACGGACGGGAACACTGTCGAGCAAGGTGAGCAGGGCCCAGCTCGTCATCACGGCCTGACTCTCCTGGTGTTCGATATAGCGATTCTCAAGGCAGCTTGTATAGTGTTCACCCCAGCCGCCGTCTGCCCGTTGCTTGCTTTTAAGCCACGTGGCAGCCCTGGTAAGAGCAGGGTCATCAGCGGGAATGCCTGCCATACGCAAGGCCTTTGTCACGTGGAAAATTGCATAGGTGTAATTGATACCCCAGAACCCCTGGTACGAACCGTCTGCCAGTTGTTTGGACCGTAGCAGTTTGATCGCTTCAGCGATGGCCCGATCAATCCGTCCGTCCGCAAGGTCAGGATAATGCTTGCGATAGTGACAGAGTGCAGCGACCGATGATGCGGTACATTCGATATAGGATAGTTCGGTCATGCACTGGCCAAACATTTCCGAGGGGTTAATCAGTTCCAGTAGTTTTCCTGCGCGACGGCGTTCGTAGGTACCAAATCCTCCATCGGTGTTCTGGCGCGACAGGATGAATTCGGCTGCCTGCCGGAGCCGGGTCTCACTGAGTCTGGGCAGTTCGGCAAAGGCGGGGTGTTCATAGATGGTCAGCAGGCCGGTCAGTGCCTCTGCAGTGCAATCGCTGACGGGCCAACGGTGTTCACCATCGGAAAAGCACCAACCGCCGAGTGCTGGGTCACGCCAGCCCCAGTCAGAGCCAGGCAGTTCCTCGACCATTTGTGCGCCATCAAGAAAATTCAGGGCCCGGCCGGCTGCAGCGATGATGTTGGGGGAGGGCTCGGGTAACTCGGTAAGCGCCTGTAGCACAAAGCCGGTGTCCCAGGTGTTGGAGCGGGCGCCAACATAGCGCAAACCTTCCACCTTGTCTTCCCAGCGCCAGGCTTCCACCCCCTCAAGACTGGCTGCAAGGTCAGGGTGGTGGGGGTCATTGATGAAAATCGCCAGAGTATTCAGCAGCCCATTGACTGGGGAAATGCCTTGGTAGCGAGTCGTGCGTTGTTCGTAAAG
>JBKCCF010000179.1:0-2599 GCA_046305255.1 Methylococcaceae bacterium | reverse complement strand
TGAGGTTGAACGGCTGTTTCGCCGACTCAAGGGATTTCGCCGTGTCTTCTCACGCTTTGACAAACTTGATGTCATGTTCACTAGCTTCATCCATTTCGCCTTGATCGTAGATGCGCTCCGCATGTGTTAACAGGCCCTAGTCTGCAGTTCATTCATTTAGCCTTCTTGGCCATGCTCCACAGGAGATCTTGAACAGGCTCTAAGCAACTGTGGACACCATGCAGCACATTGCCAATAATTTGGTGTTCGGATTTATCCGCAACCCTGAAGGTCGATACGTCGGAGAATTGACCCAGTGGAATGATCCACCGCAGAAGCAGGCCCTTCATGAGGGCTCCGCTTTGGTATCAACTTATCAACCAAGAACCATACATTATCAGGAATGCCCCATGACCAACTATAGGAAGTTTGCCGTTATCAGTTCGCTCGTGCTTGTCGCTGCGATCATGGCACCCGCAGCGGATGCCAGAACCAAAGTGATCGCCATGAATGGCAAAAACGGCAATGCTCCAACCTCCGCCCCGAGCTGCATCGCTCAGTCCAGCGGACCGGAATGGTGTTATGGAACTACCTACCTTGGTGGAGCCGACAATTATGGCTCTCTTTATAAGGTCCGCCCCGATGGGTCCAAGCACACCATTCTTGCCAATTTTGTTGGTAACAACGGACTCACGCCGTCTCAGCAGCCCGTGCTCAGTGCCGATGGCAACTTCCTCTTCGGCACCACCTCACAAGCAGGCACTGCGGGCTCTGGCACGATCTACCAGTACGACATGACCACAGGGGTTTTGGCCACGATCGGGTCGTTTACCGGCAAGACCGGAACCACCCCTCAGGCACCGCCTATCCTCGTTGGTGACATTCTTTACGGCGTGACAGGACAGTCCGGCGCAAATGGCGTCGGCACGGTTTGGGCATTCGATAGCAAGAACCATGCTGCCGGCGTTAAGGTTCTCCACCACTTCGAAGGAGGAAAGACCGACGTGGCTACGCCGTTCGGGGCTCTCACGTTCAACCCGCAGGATGGCCTGCTCTACGGTATGGCGTTCAACGGCGCTGCGAACAACCAAGGTGGCATCTTCTCTATCCGCCCAGATGGATCAAACTACACACTCCGTGCATCGTTCAGTCAGGCGACCGGCGGTGCTCCTCAGATGGGTGCCTTGCTGCTGGCTTCGGACGGCTACATGTACGGCAACGGTTGGATGGGCGGCGCGAACAACGACGGCACGATCTTCAAATTTGACCCTGCCACTAGCTCAATCACACCCATCTTCAATTACACCAACGAGACAGGTACGATGCCCTACGGCGGCGTTGCCGAGTCACCCTCTGGCGCGTGGTTATACGCAGCGACTTGGAAGGGTGGAAAAAATGGAATTGGCACCTTGGTGGCCGTGAAAAAGGACGGTTCTGAATCGAAGGTCCTGATTAACTTCAACAAGAACACGGGCGGGCTCACAACCGGTGGAGTCACGCTGGACAGCACCGGCAAATACATCATGGCCGTGGGTTCCGCCAAGGGTAAGCACAACATCGGGACCCTGATCTCTGTCGAGATTCCGAAGTCAGTTCAATAAGCAATCAGCAATCAGCAGAAGAGCACATCCAGAGCGGCCCATTCTCGAAATTAAAGACTTCGGGAAAAATGGGTGCATTAAGTGGCTACGTGAGCCCGCTCTGGATACCGCAACCCACGTAGCCCTGCGCTTCAGCAGGGCTGCACTTTTGTGCTCGGTCAGCAGCGAAGGATTCCGATGCACTGGCGTAACTGGTGTACACCAACCAGCCTGATGCGATCCAGAGGAGGAGCAACTGGACTATTTGAGCCAAGATGTAGTTTTAAAGTGGCCATGCTGGGTCTGGCCGTCATCCTGGCGATGCCCGCGCTGGTCGCCTACATGAATTCCGCCTGCGAGGGACAGATGAAGACCTGCCTGGAGAAGAAGGGCTACACCTATCCGAAAAAAACCCAATAGCAGGGAGCGGCTGAAGGCCTGATAACATGTCCGCCAAACTCATGGCGGCTCGCGACACGTAAATCTGTTCCTGCTGCTCCAGATTGACCAAGCCCTTGAACAGGTCCCGGGTGCGCTGATCCACGGTTTTATCCGCCATCTCCTGATACAGCCGGACCAGGTTTTCGTCAAAGCGCAGCGGCGTGGTTGGCGGTGATCATGCTGGGTTATGGACAAACATCAGGGGGGAACAAGAACGCCTGAGTTAGAGCGCAGCGCTCCACAATTACATTTCTTCATATTTTGGCCAAGTTCTACTGTCAAAGCCTTGGTAGAGGCTGGCAAGGTGCACACCACGCACGCTGCGCGTACTGGCGCAAATGAGATGGGATTTTCCTTCACCGATATGCTGGACGTGGTGATGGCACTGACGCCAGCAGACTTCTACAAGAGCATGACCACCCATGCCGATCACACGGTGTGGCAGGACGTGTACCGTCCCAGCACGCAGGCGGGCGACGTGTACCTGAAGCTGACGGTCATTGATGACGTGCTGATCGTGTCTTTCAAGGAGCTATAACCATGAAATGCCCTGTTTGCGGCGCGGCTGAACTGATCCATGACACCCGCGACCTGCCCTA
>JBKCCF010000178.1:0-5982 GCA_046305255.1 Methylococcaceae bacterium | reverse complement strand
GACCCCAGCACGGCGCGACGGGTATCGGCATTGGGCTCGGGCTCGCCCGTGGCCTGCTGAGAGCCATGGGGGGAGACATCGCCGCGAGCAGTGCCGTTCCGGGACCAGGCAGCGAATTCAGGATATCCCTGTCATTGGCGCCGGCGCCACAGCAACTAGACATGCAATAACAATCTGACCGGATCCTCAAGCAATTCCTTTACGGTGAACAGAAACGCTACCGCATCCCGACCGTCAATAATGCGGTGGTCGTAAGACAGTGCGAGATAGATGATGGGCCGGATAACAATCTCACCGGCTTCCACCACGGGTCGCTCCTTGATGGCATGCATGCCAAGAATTGCGCTTTGCGGTGGGTTAAGGATCGGGGTTGATAGCATGGAGCCGAAAATGCCGCCGTTGGTGATAGTAAAAGTGCCGCCAGTCAATTCCTCGAAACTCAGTTTCCCATCTCTGGCCCGCTGGGTATACGCCGTGATCGCCTTTTCGATCTCGGCGAAATCCAGACGATCGGCGTCACGCAACACAGGTACCACCAGACCCCGCTCAGTTGTTACGGCGATTCCAATGTCGTAATAGTCGTGGTAGACGATGTCGCTGTCATCCAGCGAGGCATTGATAACCGGAAAATGCCTCAGTGCTTCAACTGCTGCCTTCACAAAAAACGACATCAATCCTAGTTTGACCTTGTGCTCTTCCTCAAACCGGGTGCGGTGCTGGTTACGAAGATCAAATATCTTCTGGAGATTTACTTCATTGAAGGTGGTCAGCGTGGCGGTTGTATGCTGGGCTTCGATCATCCGTTCGGCGATGCGGGCGCGTAGCCGGGTCATGGGTACACGCCGATCACCTGGACGTGTGGCGACGGATGCCTGCTGTAGGGGCGGTGTGGGAGAAATGTTGGTTTTTTCCAGATGGTTAAGAACATCCTGTTTGGTGATGCGGCCACTGATCGCGATATCCGCCGGGTTGAGTTTGTGCTCCATCAGCAACCGACGCACGGCTGGGCTAATCGGCTGGTCCGAACCCAGAGCACGAGGGTGTGGCGAGGGGGCGCTTGCGGCGACTTCAGTGAGGGCTGGTCTTTCCTCTCCTACGCTTGAGACGGTTTCCGTCGCGACGTGAGTCGGCGCTGACTCAGTCTCTATTACAGCCAAGAGATCGCCGCTACAGACGGTGTCGCCTTTGTGATGGCGGACTTCCTGCAAAATGCCGGTAGCGGGTACCGGCACCTCCAGGATCACCTTGTCGGTTTCAAGATCAATCAGGCTGTGATCCTTGGTCACCATCTCACCGCAGTTCGAATGCCAGTCCAGCAAGGTGGCATCACTGATGGATTCGGGTAGGTTAGGGACGAGTACTTCGATGCGCATGAACGATTCCAATAGTGGGATGGGCATTTCTGATGCCGTGCAATGCGTCATCAATGACGCGCTTTTGTTGTTCGATATGTCGGTGATATTGACCGACAGCGGGTGAGGCTGACATCGGCCTACCCGCATAACTGAGTGTGATGTCGCCCTTGAGTAACGCCATGAAACGGTGCTTGATTTGGTGCCAGGCCCCTTGATTCTCAGGTTCCTCCTGACACCAGACCAGTTCAGCAATCTGATCGTAGCGTACCCATTCGGCCATGAATTCATCGTCAGGAAAGGGGTATAGCTGCTCAATGCGGATAATTGCAACATGGCTCAAAGCCTGTTTCCGGCGCGCATCCAGCAGTTCGTAATAGACCTTGCCTGAGCATAGCACGACCCGTGTAATCGCCTCAGGGACGTGTTCGTCGACCTCGCCAATGACATTTCTGAAGCGCCCGGTGGTCAGGTCAGCGAGGCTTGAGACCGCCAGTTTGTGACGCAACAGACTTTTGGGCGTCATAACAATCAGCGGCTTCCGATAAGGTCGCAGCATTTGTCTGCACAGCAGGTGGAAAATCTGGGCCGGCGTGGTTGGAATGCAGACCTGAATGTTCTGCTCGGCGCAGAGTTGCAGGTAACGTTCAACCCTGCCGGATGAATGTTCAGGCCCCTGTCCTTCGTAACCATGTGGCAGCAGAAGCGTCAGCCCGCACAGCCGACCCCATTTGCTTTCACCCGAGGTGATGAACTGGTCGATTACCACCTGGGCATTATTTGCGAAATCACCAAATTGGGCTTCCCAGATGACCAGGGTTTCCGGTGCTGAACTGGCATAGCCATATTCAAATCCCAAAACGCCTTCCTCTGACAGAAGGGAGTCGTAGATATCGAAGCGCGCGGCAGATGAATCCAGCGTTTGTAGTGGGATGTGACTGCTGCCAGTGGCTTGATCATAAAGAATGGCGTGGCGATGGAAAAATGTGCCCCGGCCGACATCTTGCCCACTGAGTCGAATGGGATAGCCTTTCTGCAGGAGGCAGGCGTAGGCCAGTGTCTCGGCAAAGCCCCAATCCAGAGGTACTTCGCCCCGTGCCATCGCCTCGCGACTGGCATGAATGGCACGGGTTCGATCATGCAGGGTAAAGCCCGCCGGTAACCGGAGTATATCTTGACAGAGGAGAGCGAGCCTCTCGGGTGCAATGCTCGAGTCGTAGTCCGCTGTCCAGTTCTGGCCGATGTGCCTGTCCCATGAGGGCTTGGGATAAATCGTATCATCCTCGATCACGGGGCGGGACAGTGTGGCATCAGCAGTAAGAGCCGACTGATACTGCTCTTCCATCGCGAGTTCGTCTTCTCGGCTGAGAACGCCCTGTGCCATCAGGGCATCTGCATAAAGCCTGCGAACCGGTGCGTGCTCGCGAATGTAACGATACATCGTTGGTTGGGTGACAGCCGGTTCGTCGGCTTCATTATGGCCCTGGCGGCGGTAACAGATGAGGTCTATTACGACATCGCGCTTGAATTTCATGCGGTAATCAACCGCCAGTCGGGTCACGAACAGCACTGCCTCGGGGTCGTCGCCATTAACGTGAAACACCGGGGCCTGAACCATGTTGGCGACATCGGTGCAGTAGAGCGTCGAGCGGGCATCAAAAGGGTTGCTGGTGGTAAAGCCGATCTGGTTGTTGACTACGATATGGACGGTTCCGCCAGTGGTGTAGGCGCGGGTTTCCGCCATGTTGAGCGTTTCCATAACGACCCCTTGGCCGGCAAAAGCAGCATCGCCATGGATCAAAATAGCCATCACTTCATCTTCAGGCTGGCCCGTACGTCTGTCCTGCCTGGCACGCACCGAACCTTCGACTACCGGGTCGATGATTTCCAGATGCGAGGGATTAAAGGCCAGGGCCACATGCACCGGCCCGTTACGGGTCTCAATGGTCGAGGAAAAGCCCATGTGATATTTCACATCACCGGCGGTGGCGTGGGATTGGAGGTGGGTTGTACCTTCGAACTCCTGAAAAAGTGTGCTGGGCTTTTTGCCCAGTACATTGATAAGTACATTGAGTCGGCCTCTGTGCGCCATGCCGATCACCAGCTCCCTTACACCTTGCTCGGAAGAACGGTCAATGACTTCATCCAATAAGGGAATTAAACTTTCCGCGCCTTCGAGCGAGAACCGTTTCTGACCGACATATTTGCGGTGCAGGTAGCGTTCTATTCCTTCGGCGGCCGTCAATGCGCGCAGTAATGCCGTTTGGCTGGTGGCGTCGGGATAGCCCCGGCTACGGGTATTTTCGAGCCGTGACTGGATCCATTTCTTGATGTCGCTATCGACAATATGCATGTACTCGGTGCCCACACTTCCGCAGTAGGTCTGCTTGAGTAGCGACAGTATTTCCCGCAAAACAAGGCGGCGCGAGTTGTGGAGGATATCGATGTAAAAAAACTGGTCGAGGTCAGCATCGGAGAGGCCATGGGCCTCCGGGGAGAGGTCTTCGAGATAGGGCGTTGGTGCAAGTTTGAGTGGGTTGTTGTCCGCTACCTGGTGGCCACGGGTTCGGTAGTGGTAAATCAGTTGATCGACTGCCGCCTGCTTGCGCAGCGTTTGTTCGACATCGTGCGCCGCGCACTGGGCGCCAATTTTTTCTGAGCGGGCTTTGATACCAAGAGAGGACGTTTCACCCCCGAGGGACAGGAATTTGTCATGCCAACTGGAATCGACTGACTCGGGATCGCGCAGGAATCGGGCGTACAAATCCTCCAGAAAGCCGAGGTTGTCTTCAGCCATAGCTGCAGCACCCTCGAATAATTTCTCCAGTCGTTTCATGCTTGTCCTATACCCATGCAGAGTGTTGCCCAGATCCCGCAGGGCTGGCGCAGCCTGTTTATGATCCCGATTGGATTATCCACAAAATTAGGAGGCAGGTGACAGTTGGACTGACACTGACGTTCAAAAATCTGGTTTCCGAGTCGGTTTTGTCGTGGATAATCCTGACTGGAAAGCTTGGCCTTTTGCCTGTGAGCGTGGCAGAATTTTGGCACAACAAAGAACCCCATTCTTCATGAATCAAACATCACCGCCATCTACCCGCCTCGTTGATAGCTTTGGCCGCCAGGTCAAGTATGCGCGCATTTCCGTAACGGATCGCTGCGATTTTCGCTGCCTGTACTGCATGAGTGAAGACATGGCCTTCCTGCCGCGCTCGGAGATCCTTACGCTGGAGGAAATTCACCACGTCTGTGCTGCCCTGGTTTCACTCGGCGTTGACAAGCTCAGAATTACCGGCGGAGAACCGCTGGTCCGCAACGGCGTAGTCGACCTGATGGCGCGAATCGGTGCTCTGGAAGGATTGCGGGAGTTGGTCATAACAACCAATGGCTCCCGTCTGGCCCGTTATGCTGCGGATCTTAAGCGGGCAGGGGTCAAGCGTATCAATATCAGCCTCGACAGTCTGGATCCAGTACGATTTCGGACCATGACCCGGGTGGGGGACCTTGGGGATGTCCTCAATGGTATTGATGTAGCGCTTGATCAGGGTTTCGAGAAAATCAAGATCAATGCCGTGATCCTGCGCAATCGCAACCATGAGGAAGTGTCGGACCTCGTCCAATTTGCCGTAGCAAAGGGAATCGACATCAGCTTCATAGAGGAAATGCCGTTGGGCATAGTGGATGGCCATAACCGGGCCGAGGAATACTACTCAAGCGATGATGTCCGGCGCGATCTTGAGCGCATTTATGAATTACTGCCCAGCCCCGAAACGACGGGAGGTCCATCCCGCTATCTTCGTGTAGCCGGCACCGCTACCCGCGTGGGCTTTATTTCACCTCATAGCCACAATTTCTGTGGTAGTTGCAACAGGGTCCGTGTAACCGCGGAAGGTCGCTTGCTCTTGTGTTTGGGCAACGAGCACTCCGTCGATCTCAAACAGGTACTGAGGGACGGTCATTCCCCTGATAGCCTGACCGAGACTATCGTCGCTGCTATGGCTATGAAGCCCGAGCGCCATCAATTCGACATCAAGGCGCAGCCAGTAATCATGCGCCATATGAGTGCTACTGGCGGCTGAGGTGTGTCGGATGTTGAGTCATTGTTATCGTTTTAATTGAAAAATATGACTCTGCGAAACCGTTTTTGGATGGGGCCACCAGACGCCGGGATGATTTTCGAATGTACCTTGTGCGAGTCGCCAACAAGCCCGATGTAGGCGGAACCTCGTGATCAGGCATCAATAAAGGCGGATCATATTGTTTCTTCAGGAACAACAATACCCTCTATAAAAAGTCGATTGTTTTCTGATATGGTATACCCTCATCAACAACAGAGGGATAGATCATGGAAATTTTAATCTTGGGCTTGATTCTTGTGAGCGCGATGGCGACTGTCGATATTCAGAGAAAACCATCGCCCAAGAGAGTACGCCGTGGCAAATGATTTGAATAATCAGACAACATCACGAAGCCCCGTTTCCACGGGGCTTTTTTTTTGGTGCGCCCGGCAGGGCGCAATTACGTGGAGGTGAAAGTCCTCTGCTCACCCGGCAAGGGGAAGAGCTAGCTGAACGGCAAGGGTGTCGCGGGTAACTGCGAATCTGAAGGAAGCCGAAGGCAAAGCGCTGGC
>JBKCCF010000177.1:0-6130 GCA_046305255.1 Methylococcaceae bacterium | reverse complement strand
CTATAACGCACTTGTAATGCGAGGGTCGAGGGTTCGAATCCTTTCGCCGGCTCCATAATTCAAAGACCTGGGCTCATCATGTTGAGCCTTTGTTTTTCTGGGGCCACGTCGAGGCCACACTGAGAGTTTTCTGGCCACTGGAAAGGGGAGCGAAGCCCCACTTTTTACCCTCAAGAAATCCGTGACCTCCTCCAGACGATCCATTTCAGGGAACCTCGAAAAACCCACCTTTTCATCGCAATACAAAACCTAACGTCCTGATTTATAATGCGTCGGATTCACAGTTTTGAGGTTAATCGAAGTTCTCTTCAGTCGATTGATTCCGTCTGTGAGATGGTGCGCTCGGTAAAGTCCCACGATGCCGTGTGATCCTGCCTCTCCGCCCCCACTTCCTATAGCCCCCTGGCGGGAACCTCGATTAACCTCAAGTTTGCGAAAACGACACTCTATAAATCAGTGTGTTAGGTTTGATGTTGCGATGAAAAAGTGGGTTTTTCGAGGTGCCCTGGCATTGGTACCCCTACGCCTTTTGACCCGGATTGCCAATAAACCTACCGTTCATCGGGAAACCACTCGGCGATCATTGATGGCTACTTTTCAGCACCGCTTGAAAAGACCAGGAGATGGAGACATCAGAGGATCTCATTTCCAAAAATTCGATCCGAGCCTTCGGATGATGCGGATTGTGTGAACTCGGGCTCACTCTTTGAGCCCATGGCCCATTATCCTGAACGTGATCTGTCAATTCTGTACGACACAAGGGGTGAAGACGATGGGCGTTTAACAGAGTGCTGACAGCCCCCATAGCGCCACGCTCAGCCAGCAGCTACTGGGCCTACTCACACGACAGAGACAACTACCATGAGCCAAATCAATCTCGGCGACTCTCTGGCCCGCGGCATTGCCCATCATATGGGCCGTGAATCGCTCGGCTACGTCCTTAACCGCATCAAAACAGCCTCCTTCGACAAGGCAATCCGCACCGACTGCCGAACTACCGCCTACAAAACAGTAACCGGCCTACTGACGCATATCTTTGGCGAACAACTGATGGCCGCCCACGAGTCCGGCATCAAGAAGCAGCGGCAGTGGTACGGTCATGTCACCAGCTTTGACATCGGGAGCAACCCCATGGCCGTAGCACTGAGATGTATTGACCTTATCAACCCACTGGATGGGATCCGCCAGAAGTCCCCCGGAGGTTGGGCGCAATTGCGGAAAGACCAGCCTTTTCTGCCAATGGCATGACCACCCGCCATGTCGTGGCGGCGCTACGAGTCGCTTGGCCATGGGTTTAGGGTGAATGAACACTGTCCCCGAAGCCCCCTGAATCATTCATCTAACAACGGAGGAATCCATGAGCACCATCCACCCCGCCCACTCAATCAGGCTCATGAGCCTGATGCTCCTGACGCCCATGGCAGGCCCCGGCCTGGCCGATTCCACACTCTGGAACAACAGCTCTCTGAACTACGACAATAGCCCCTATAACTACGAGAACTCATCGTCCAACTACAACAACAGCCCCATGAACTGGGAGAACAGTCGCAGCAACGTCAATTCCGACCGCATCATCCGCAACAACGAGGGCGAAGCCATCGGCTACGCCGTACCCAAGCGTGATGGCGGTGTGAATTTCTTCGATCTCGAAGGCAAGCGGCGCGGCTACACTCCGCCCGATGAGTGATGCCCGCTCCGGTCGATTGAGCCATGAGCAGCGGCGGGCCGGCTGGAATGTGCGCTGCTGGCACTGGCAGTGCGTGATCGGGCTGGCAACGATACTGTTCTGCTCAGTTTCCGCCGCCGAGTTGTCGGTCGACGACATACGTGGCTCCAGCAACAGCGACTTGTGCGCCCTGCTCCGGCAAAACCCGCCGGAGCAGGCGGAGATTTTGACCGAGCTCAACAAACGGTCACTGGACTGCGCCACATTCAGCCAAGCCGACGGTAACGGCCTCGACTACACGCCGGAACCGGCTATGCCGCAGCAATCCGTTGACAGTCTGTGGGACGACTCGCAACAGCCGGTCACCCCGCTCAGCCCTCCACCCACGGTCGCACAAACGCCAGGCTATTCTGAAATTCCGGGGACGACGATAGTCCCGCCGGTCAGTCCGGGCCCTGATTTCAGCAGCACACGACTGGCTCCACCTACAGCCCCGGTGCCAACGGCCGTAGCACTCTCGCATGCTCACAGCGTCGTTCGCATCAGCAGCGGCGATACCATTGGCTCCGGCTTTTATGTCGCTAACACCCACATCGTTACCAACGCCCATGTCGTCGGCAATGCCCGCGAAGTTAGTATCGCCTTGACGGGTAGCGCACCGTTCTCGGGCACGGTCAGCTACCGGAACGATGATCTCGACTTTGCCGTTATTACGACCGCAACGCCTGGCATTCCACTACCTATCCGCGACGATGAGGTCATGAATGGCGAGAGCATCACCACGCTGGGCTATCCGCAGGGCCGTCAGATCCTTGCCAGTTCCAGCGGGACCGTCCTTGAGCATAATCCTTGCTGCATCATCCACGACGGCCTGCTGGCCGGCGGCAGCAGCGGTGGTCCACTGCTCGACCGCTATGGTCGAGTACTGGGCCTGAATACCTTGATAAGCAAGCGACCCGGTGACCGTATCAATGAGACGGATCGCGGCATTACCGTGCGGATGGTGTTTATTGCATCACGCCTGGAGGGAACCTCGAATAACCTTAAATTTGTGGAATCGACGAATGATAAATCAGTACGTTAGGTTCGTGTTTTCGGTGAAAATGCAGGTTAATCGAGGCATACTAGAGGGCACCTCGAAAAACCTCCCTACCTTGGATAGCCTCGATTAACCTAAAATCTGTGAAACCGAAACATTATAAATCAGTTGGTTAGGATCATTATTTCGACGAGAAGATATGTTTTCGAGGTGCCCATAAGGCATTTGACCATAGGCGACTACCCATATGACTATCGACATCAAGCGGTTCAAGAGCATTGCTGAGTCTGCAAAACGAGTTCAGAATTCAGATGGCTCGATTACACGAGAGGATATAGCAAATTATTTCCTGTCTGTAGGCTTAGATCTCAAGGGAAACAATCAATCCTGTTACCACGCACTAGGCTTACAGGCTGAACTTGAGGCCTCTATTGATCCGGCAAGACTGCACACTGGTGTTTTCTCAACAGAGATTACTGCCTCGGCCAATAGCGCCGCTCTAAAAAAGGCTTTATTAACTGTTCAAGTTGGCCCTACAAAAGTTAAAGAGGCCTTCAGCGTTTACTCGCCAGTTCTTCTAAATTGCTTTACCGGCACCAAACTAAAGGTTTATTCGGGGATGTCTATATTTGCAGGCGTCAAACTGGAGGCCGGTATCCCACTGGCTGATATAAGTGTTTCTGCAACAGCTGGTATTAATGCTTCCGGTCACATAGAAGGTGAGTATTTTTATGCTGAAGATATGCAACCATTGGCGTTTTCGAGCAACGAACGGAATCGACTAAAAGAAACGATTATAGAAATTATGGAGGCCAAAACTCTTAAGGAGTATATGAAGAAGCCCGCCATCTCATTCATAACTGAGATGAACAAGAAATACCCCTCTTTATGGCCTGCACTTGCATACGAAAGAACCAATTGGGGTCGAAACACTCATGTAACAACGGAGGCTATATGCAGGAATTTGGAGCAGAATGGATCCAAGCAAGGCATTTCTCCTGCACACAAGGAAAAAGCTGAATTCTTTGCCAAAAAATTACATGACTTCAAAGACGGAGCAATGCCGTCGTTGGCTACTAGTATTCGAATTTATTCCGCGGGAGCTGCCGGCCAAGCCGCTTTAACTGCCAATGCAGAGGCTACCGCAAACATAAAGGGTTTGATAAATTTTACCGCCACAACTGATAACAGCCTGTTGGATATTGAAGGTTCTTATAAACCACTATACCTCCGCTATCAGACAACCTATCCAGCTACAGAAAATTCCTCCCGGAAAAGCTGCTATGTTGTAATGACGCAAGATACCCGCATCCTGTACGAAGCCTATAGCTTTAAGTTGGCAAGCACAGACTCTTCAGTCAGCGTATCAGGGCCTGGCACAGGCAATAAAAGCAAACCTCTGGTTCATGAGGAATTCAAGAAGACAGTAGGTACATCCCAACTTAACCGCATGAGCTATATAACGACCACTGTATTTTGGGCGTCTGGCGTCAAGATTCATCCTTACTATCGTGGACAAAGCGGCACTAGGCCTGTAATAAATAAGGGTAGATCACTGAAGGGGTCAGGGATATCGTGCGGGGGTTCATTTCTTCTCGCGGATTTAAAGGAGTGTCTTGAGTGGAGTTATCTACCTATTGAGGACGAGATTGATGAGCCATTAGATCAATACACGCCAGGAGATCAGGTTAATGCTGCAGAAATTATGAAGGATAATGTGTTAGCCGCCCTGGACGACTTTGATGCATGGCTGGTGAACTACAATAAAGGCAGGCTGGCTAAATCAACCGCACCTAGAGTGTGTGATTTACTTAGGCAACTTATAGTTAATCAGCCAGACAAAATAATCAACGCTGTTGCCTGGCTGCTTGATAATAAAAAGGATAGGCTTATCCAGGACAGTGAATATTTTGAACAGTACTTCAATACCGCGTTGAGAGACGTAAACTTCAAAGACAAACTTAAACTCACCGAGACCAAGACATCGCTTAAAAACAATCTAGAACTAGGGTACCAAAAGGGAATATTCACTATAAGGAATTTAAAACTACCCGAAGCAAATCGGAAGCATGCGTATTATGTGAGCTTAGCTGCGGCCAGAAAAGAGGTCTTTGAAAAGAACTTAAAGATAAGCTTTCAGAACGAATTAAATGAGGCAACAAATGAAGAGCTAGACGCTTGGCTTGAATTGAACATGAAAATGAGCATGAAGAAGAAGAAAGAAAATCTAACAAAGATTGCCGAACAAATCGGTGTTTCATTCGATCAACTGCTAGAATTCTTCGATTCGCCTGGGTGCAGAGATCTTATAAAGGAGCATGAGAACGCATTCCCTGGGGTTGATGCTATATTGCTGGAATCCGGATTTGCAATGGCTGATCATCCAATAAATGTAGTGAATTCACTAGTTATGCCTTTGAAAGCACAGCTCTTTGGAGCAACCAAACCAAAAGGAGAACTCATTGAACTAGCTTCAGAAACAGCGTCCAGCATGCTTATGTCATACACCAGGTCAAAAGATAAGACACTGAATGTCATTCGTATGCGTTATCGTCTTCAAGATCTAGATCAGAGGGAATCATCGCTGTTCAAGCTTGGCAATGTTAAACTATTAGGAACTGGTGCCAAGATAAACCTGAAGAAAATAGAAGAAGCAGGTTCAGAGGGTATTGTTGATTTATGCACGAAATGGTATGAACCAGATTCAAACACCCCGGATGAAAATGAAAACTATAACCAAGGAGTTCCTGCGGTGGCCCTGTTCTGTCAATAGGAATAATGCCCCCATAACCGTTTATTTATATTTAAACTCTTAAGGGCACCTCGAAAAACCCACCTTTTCACCCAAACAATGAACCTAACGCACTGATTTATAATGCGTCGATTTCACAGATTTGAGGTTATTTGAGGCTCCCTTAAAGGAACCTCGAAAAACCCACCTTTTCACTCAAAAAATGTACCTAACGCACTAATTTATAATGCGTCGGTTGCACAATTTTGAGGTTAATCGAGGTGCCCTTAAGGGCACCTCGATTAACCTCCCTACCTTGGGACGCTCCGGTAAAATTAGCGTCATTTGGGGCCATATGGTGCGGATGAAATGAAGAAGGGCTCAGCGATCAGAAACGACCTCTTTGCCTCTCATCAGCGTGAGAGCCAGATTGATCACATGGGTGATCCTCTAGCGGGCACCTCGAAAAACCTCAAAATTGTGAAATCGACGCATTATAAATCAGTGCGTTAGACTCATTGCTTGGGTGAAAAGATGGGTTTTTCGAGGTTCCCTAGCGGGGATTGAGGCCTGTATCGATTTCAAAGCACTGGCGGCTTCGGTGGATCAGGTGGCTCCGCGTGGGGAGTGTGCGAAGGGTGGCCGTCCGGCCTATCCGACGGAGACCATGGTGCGTATTCTGGTCTTGAAGCGA
>JBKCCF010000176.1:0-4197 GCA_046305255.1 Methylococcaceae bacterium | reverse complement strand
GCGATGGGGGCCGCCTGAGAACGGCTTGGGCTGCCGCAGCCGCAGCGAGCGACCGCCTCAGTCCCGAGTCCTCAGCCGGTGGCCTGTTCGCACCAGCGCCGCCAGATGGCGCGGAAATGCGCCTCCACCTCACGGCTAAAGCCGGCGGAGTCCATCAGCGGTGACTGACGCAGTTCATCCCGCAGCGACGTCCGCAGCGCCGTCAGCCCGGCCCGGTCTGCGGCCAGCCGGCGCGCCACGGCCACATAGTCGTCAACGTCCTGCCCCACCCATTCCGGCCGGCCCAGGGTGCTGAGAATACTCAGCCCGCCCCGACCCACCGGCCGGTCACCGGCCAGCGTCACCACCGGCACCCCCATCCACAAGGCATCAAAGGTGGTGGTGCCACCGGCAAAGGGGAAGGGATCCAGCGCGATATCAATCTGTTCATAGGTGCGGATATAGTCCGGTCCGCTCTGGTAGCCGATGATCTCCACCCGCTCCTCGCTCACGCCCTGATCGACAAAGAAGGCCATCACATCCTTGCGAACCCGTGATTCCTTCATGTGCAGCAACAGGCGCGCATCCGGCACTTCGCGCAGAATGCGGGCCCAGGCACTGCGGGCGATCGGATTCACCTTTACGAAATTGTTCAGGCTGCCGAACGTGATCCGGTCAGTGCGGAGGCAGGGGGGCGGCACCACCTCGGGCATTCTGACGTGCGGCGCCGGCGGCACCTGAAAAGTCCACCAGCAGCGCGACAGGCGCAGGGGTTCCTCATTGAAGCCCGGCGTCGGGCCGGGCGGGTCGAGATAGATATCGGTCAGGCGGTAATCCATTGCCGCAAGGCCGGTGGTACCGGCATAGGCCAGATACGACACCTGCACCGGTGCCGGTCGGCGGGCGAACAGCCACGGCTTGCAATCGCGCGAATGCATGGTCAGATCGACCAGAATATCGATCCCGTCGGCCCTGATCTGCTGCGCCAGCGCCGCATCATCCATCCCGTAGACCTCCCGCCACTGATCCACCCGCCGCGCACATTCGGTGGTGATGCCATCCTTCAGCAGTCGGGTCGAGTAGGCCCAGATCTCAAAGCCCTTGCGGTCGTGCTGTTCCAGCAGCGGCAGCATGAAACGCGCCACCGGATGCATCCAGAAATCCGGCGACACGTACCCGATCTTCAGCCGCCGCTCGGGATCGGGCCGGTTGCTGAAAGACGGCGCCGGCAGCCCCAGCGGGTCGAGTTTCTCATGACACAGGCGGCGATGCTCTGCGCCGATCTCGGCCTGACTCAGCCGGGTGCTGTAATTCAGGGCAAACAGATAATTCGGCACAAAGTCCCGCTCGTCCTGACCGAGATCAATACCCCGCTTGTAACTCTCGATCGCCAGATCAATCTTGCCCTGACCGAAATAGGCATTGCCCAGATTGGAATGGGCGGCGGCAAATTCGGGGTTGATCCGCAACGCCTCCAGCAGGGCCGCCTCCGCCAGATCGGGAAACTTCTGCTCGATATGCAGATTGCCCAGATTGGCATACGCCTCCGAATAATCGGCCCGGCAGGCAATCGCGCGCGGGAACACCTCCAGCCCCTCATCATGCCGCTGTAGCGACAGCAGCACGTTGCCGAGGTTGTTCAGCGCCTCGGGGTAATCCGGCTTCAGGGTAATCGCCGTCCGCAGATAGCGCGCCCCCTCCTGTTCGCGGCCCATCGTCACCATGAAGTTGCCCATCGCAAAATGGGCCTGGGGACTGTTCGGCTCCAGCCGCAAGGCCTCCTGCAGCCAGCGCGCGGTCTCGTCCCGCTGGCCGGCCTCCTCCGCCAGTTTCGCCAGATTGATGCAGGGGTCGGCAAACTGCGGCGACTGAACCAGTGCGGCGTGGTAACAGCGCTGCGCCTCCTCAACCAGACCCAGTTCGCGGTACGCCATGCCCAGATTGTTCAGCGCCTCGGGGAAAACCGGTTGCAGCGCCAGCGCCCGTTCCAGCGCCTCGCGCGAGGCCGGCCACTGTTTCTCGCGGCCCAGACAATCGGCCCGATGAAACCAGCCCGAGGCCAGTTCCGGCGCATACTTCAGCGCCGTGTCGACGGCGGTTCGGGCCGGAGCCAGCGCGTTCTGCAGCAAATGGATGGCGGCCTGCTTGTCCCAGGCCAGTGCAAAATCGGGCTGTAGTTCGCTGGCTTTGACAAAGGCCGCCAGCGCCTCCGGCAGCCGTCCCCACACCTGGTAGAGATGCCCCAGATTGTAGTAGGCCAAAGGGTCGGCAGGGGTCAGCGTCAGCGCCTGCCGATAGGCGCGCTCGGCATCCTCCGGCTGCCCCAGATCCTTCAGCAGATTGCCGTAATTGATGAAGAAAAACCCTTTTCCCGGGTCGAGCGCCACAGCCTTCTCGAAGTGCGCCAGCGCCGCTTTCGGCTGGCCTGCCTGATGCTCCAGCATCCCGAGGTAATGATGGGGATCGGCCTGTTCCGGCGCTGCGGCAATGAGGGCCTGATAGTGCGCGCGCGCCGCCTCCAGCTGGCCGGATTGATGGAGCTGGATGGCCGCTTGCAGCGTAACGGGGGAGGGAGCCTGGGTCATGACAACGACTTTCCTTGAACGAACGTGAGGGGAGATATAAATGGAAGGCCAGCCCACAGGCGCTAGGCCGGGCCCAGGCCAAACCGCGCCAGCGCTTCGGTCTCGGGCACACCCTTGAACGCCAGCAGGTTGATTTCAAGCTGGCCCACCATGCAGAAGTTGTACTCGAAACCGGCCTGCACCACCGCCTTGTTCAGCGTCTTCAGGGTGAAACCGGTGCGGTGTGCATAAAAATCCACCCCGCTGGACGCGATCTGCTGGCCCAGCCCATAGATCACATCCAGCGGGGTGATGGGCCCTGCGGCGGACGGTACAGCACATCATCGAGTTCCAGCGACTGGCTGACCACCACCTGCATCAGCTCCGCCATATCCGGCACCTTGATCTGGGCGAAGCCCCCGCGCTTGAGCACATGCAGAAAGCCTTCCAGCACTCGGGGGACATCGTGGGGGTAATAGTGTTCGAGGTTATGCGAGCAGTACACGGCATCGAACTGATCCCCCGCCAGGGTGCCGAGTTCGCGGCCATCCAGCATGATATCCGGCTCAGCCAGCGGGTCGATATCCAGCAACACCTGCTCATAACCGGCGTATTCCGGCGGCAGCGGAATATGGCGCGAACCGCCGCCGACATTCAGCACCCGCTTCACGGTTGCGAACCCTGAAGGGCCGGTGGGCAGCGGCGGGAAGCGGCGGTCGAGTCAGTCATCCGGGGGCCTGTCGGGGTGATGGCAGCGCGCCGGCTGCGTGAAACAAGGCACCTAGCCTAGCCGATTTTCGGCCACTTTGCCGCGCCGTCGGCCCGACGCGGCAAAACTTACCAAGTCTTACAAGGGCGAATTATTCGCTTGACCAGAACTGACAGCTTTTTGATACTCTGCAAGAAAATGATACAACTTTAGGCTGATTCGATCCCCATGCCTGGCATCGACCAGGCCCCAGCACAGGATCGGGACGCCCAGCCCGGACTGGTAACCAAACCGCAGCAGGGGGGCGATATGCCGACATCAGACCAGCACCCAGAGCCGAACGCCGCCTCTACACCGCCCTGTGGCCGTCCGGCGTCCGCCCCGTTCGCGCCCCTTACCTCACCCGACCTGCGTGAACCCGCATGAACAAGATTTACCGGATCGTTTGGAGTCACTGCCGCCGCTGCTTCGTGGTGGCGTCCGAGTTTGCCAGAGCGCGCGGCAAGACCGCTTCCAGCCGATCCGGTCGTGTGGTGGGTTCGGCCGCGGTGCTGTCGGCCGGCCTGCTGGGCGGTCAGCCGCTCCTGGCGAACCCGCCGCCGTCACCCCCGGCCGCGGCCGCCGTTCATCCGGCGGCCACGGCGGGCCGGCGGCTGGTGGTGGTGAGCCCCGAACTGGGTGAGCGGCTGCCGGCCGCGGAACGGGCCGATGCCGAGCTGCTGGTGCTCGACCCCCGTCGCGATGCGCTGAGCCAGATCGGCAGCGCGCTGGCACGTATGGGTCAGGTCAGCAGCCTGCACCTGATCAGCCACGGCAGCCCGGGTGGGGTGCTGCTGGCCGGCCAGCAGCTGGACGGGCCGGTGCTCGACGCGCGGGCCGACGACGTGGCCGCCTGGGCGCCTTACCTCAGCCCCGGGGCCGATGTGCTGCTGTACGGCTGTGAGG
>JBKCCF010000175.1:0-10355 GCA_046305255.1 Methylococcaceae bacterium | reverse complement strand
CAGTACACTTCTGCGAAATCTGTTCTGATATCAATGACTTTGTTGTAACTTGCAAGCGCTTCCTCTAATCGTTTTAACGTCTTTAGTGCATTGCCGCGATTGTAGTGGGCGGTGGCGCTGGGGAGGGGGTCCAGATCCTTGGCCGATTGCTCGAAGTTGCCCGCGCGGTATTCCGCCGCGGCTTTCCAGTCAGGATTTTGAAACTGCTCGGCGGCGGCCCTGGCGTCGCCTGCTGCCAGCTTGCGTTGCGCCTGCTGATCGGGCGTCAGCCATAGATCCTGCCATTCCAGTGCCTCGGCGGGCTGCGGCAGCGGACTGAGGGCCACCAGCAACACGAGGCCCAGCCAGCCCCGTCGGAAGGCCAGCGCCGCCAGCGGCAGCAGCACCGGCAGTAACCAGACACCGCCCTCCCGCCACGGATCGACATTCACGGCATTGCCACTGTCCTGCCCGGCCTCGGCCCGCCGATCAATGAATGTCAGGACGGCATCAACGTCGGCCCCGGCCTGATCCAGCGTGTGATAAAGCCCGCCGCCCGCCTGGGTCAGATCCCACAGCGCCTTGACGTCCAGCCGCGACAGCAGCATGCCGCCCTGGGTATCCTTCATGAAGCCGCCCTCAGCCAGCGGCACCGGTGCACCGTCGCGCGAGCCTATGCCCAATGCCGAGACCCGATACCCCTCTGCCTTAAGCTGAGCCGCCGTACCACCGGCGTCGGCGACACCGGCCCCGGTCGTCACCAGCAGGATATCGCCGGACCGCTGACCGGCCTGGGACAGCAGACGGCCGGCAGCCGCCAGCCCGAGATCCATGCGGCTGCCCTGAATCGGCATCATGCGCGGCGAGAGTGCGCCCATCTGAGCCGTGATGGTACTGACGTCATCGGTCAGGGGGGTGACGGTGAAGGCGTCACCGGCATAGGCGACCAGTGCGGTCTGGCCGTCCTTGCGGGCGCGAAAGATGTCGTCGATCTTGAAGCGGGCCCGCTCCAGCCGGTTCGGCTTGATGTCGGTGGCGTCCATGCCCGATGAGAGATCCAGCACTACGACCAGCGCCGAAAGATTGCGGAATACCGGGGTTGGCACGCGCTCCCAGGCCGGCCCCGCCAGCGCCAATACGGCCAGCAGACCGGTCATCCCCGCCAGCCAGAACGGATAGCGCGAGACCGACTGCAGCGCTGCCTGACCGATTAGGATATGCGGCAACAGGGCGGGGTCGCAGTAGTCGCGCCAGTCACCGGCCGACGCCTGCCAGCGCTGCAGTTGACGGATCAGCAGCAGCACGGGTATCAGGGCCAGCAACCACCAGGGTCGCAGAAAATGGAACTCGCTCATCGGGGTATCCGCGCGCGCTGCGTCGTCAGAATCAGTGCCACACTGAGCAACAGGGCGCCGGCCAGCGGCCAGGGGTAGAGTTCGCTACGGGGCCGGTAGTAACGCTTGTCGCGCTCGACCGGTTCCAGCTGATCCAGCAACCGGTAGATGTCTTCGAGTTCCTCCACATCGCGGGCCCGGAAATAGCGCCCGCCCGTTTTTTGGGCGATGCCGCGCATGGTCGGTTCGTCAAGGTCCTGTGAGGGATTGACCTTGTGGCTGCCGAGCAGGTCACGCACGACCATTTCATCCGCGCCGATGCCGATGGTATAGACCTTGAGGCCAACCCGCGCTGCGAGATCAGCCGCCTGCAACGGGGCCACGGTACCGGCGGTATTGGCGCCATCACTCAGCAGTATCAGCACGCGCTGGTCCTGGGGGTTGTCGCGCAGGCGCTTGACCGCAAGGCCGATGGCATCGCCGATGGCGGTCTTGTCACCCGCCAGACCGATCACGGCCTCATCCAGTAACGTGTGCACGGTCTTGCGGTCAAAGGTCAGCGGCGCCTGCAGGTAGGCCGTTTCGCCGAACAGAATCAACCCCAGCCGGTCACCCACCCGCCGCTCAAGGAAGTGACCGGCGACATCCTGGGTTGCCGTCAGCCGGTCAACTTTTTTGCCGCGCAGCATAAAGTCAGCTATTTCCATACTGCCGGAGAGATCCACCGCCAGCATCAGGTCGCGGCCACTGACACCCTGCTCCACCGGATCACCCAGCCACTCCGGTCGGGCCGCGGCCGTGACCAGTAGCAGCCAGGCCAACCCGGCCAGCCAAACCGTTTTGCCCGCCGTCACCTGCTGACCGCTAATCGCGGGCAGGCCGGAGAGATCGTCGAGAAACGGGGTACGCAGTGCCATGTCGGCCGGCTCCGGTGCTGACGGCAGCAACAGCCGAACCAGCCACGGCAGAGGCAGGGCGAGAAACATCCAGAACCAGGCAAATTCAATCATAGGCCGCTAGTTTAACCCGGGAGCAGGCCCGGGCGGGCTATGGCACCCGCCACTGTTGTGCCCGCTGGCGAGCGAGTTCGGTTTCCAGTTCGCTGATACGCGCCAGCAACCGGAAGCCCAGCGCCAGCGCCTGCAGATCGAGCGTGAGATCAAGGTCGTCCCGCAATCTTCGCAAGCGGCGAGCCAGCGTCATGGTCTGGTGGTTGAACAGCCAGTCGGCGGCCGCCGTACCGGAGGGTGCGAGCACACCCAGATCGACCAGTTCCTGCACCTGTTCCGGGGTCAGTCCGGAGACTTCACTAAACTCCGTGATGCTCAGCCAGGCGATGTCGGCCTGGAGGATGCTTGTATCTTGCTGTGGCATGGATATCACCTTATTTGCCATGTGCGGCCTGGACAAAATGCCCACGCGGATTGAAGCTTGAGGCCTTGGCCAGTTCCCGATACAGCCCCTGCTCCCGCTCGTTCAATTCGGTAGGCAGGGTGATCTGGACGATGATGAACAGATCGCCATGACCATCATGAGGCTTGGGCAAGCCCTTGCCCGCCAGCCGCATCTTCCGCCCCGCCGGCGTGCCCGCCGGAATTTTGAGGCTGACGGTGCCATCCAGGGTCGGCACCTCGACCGTCGCCCCCAGCGCGGCTTCCCACGGGGTAATGGGAAGATCAAGGTACAGGTCGTGCTCGCTGGGCCGGAACAGGGGATGCGGGTGCAGGACGATGTTGAGATAGAGATCGCCATGACGCCCGCCGTTAAGCCCCTTGCCGCCCTTGCCTGCCAGTCGCATTTTCTGGCCATCGGTGACGCCCTTGGGGATCCGGGCCTTAAAGGTTCGGGGCGTGCGCCGAATCTGCCCCTGGGCATCGTATTCCGGCATATCGAGATTCAGTTCGAGCAGGGTGCCGCGGGCGGCGTCCTCCAGCGAGATAGGGGCGGTGACTTCGAAGTCCTGCCCCGCCATGGGAAAACCCTGACCGTGTCCCGCGCCACGCGAGCCGAAACCGCCCGCCTGACCACCGCCACGACGGGCCATCTCGGCGAACAGGTCGGACAGGTCGATGCCCTCAAAACCCGCCCCAAAGCCGGCACCGCCAGCACTGGAGAAATGGCTGCCCCAGTCGGGCGGCGGCTGGAAGTTTTCGCCGCTGGCATGCCGGCCCAAATCGTCGTAGGCCTTGCGCAGTTCAGGGTCCTTGAGGGTCTTATAGGCCTCGTTCACCTCCTTGAATTTTTCCTCTCCCTCCGGATCTTTGGAAATATCGGGATGATACTGATGCGCCAACTTGCGATAGGCCTTTTTGATATCGGCTGTGCTGGCATCCCGGGCGACACCGAGGATTTGATAGTAATCCTTGAATTTCATGGAGCCCCTGTTGCGTGATGGTTCGTGAATGCAGTCGCGACGCCTGCTGCCGGACATACCCGGGTTAAAAAACCGCCGGCGTGATCAATCCCCGCCGGCGGCATAAGCGCCTACTCTTATTCCGGATGTTGGGATCGACGGGGCCGGTTTCAATGTGGCCTTCTCTGCACACGATTGCGGCATTAACCCTGCGCCTCGAAATGACGGAAGAACCAGCGCTTGATGACCTCGACCGCTATCCCGACTGCCAATTTCCGAAAAAAGTGGCGGGTTGCCCGTTGCTGATCGCCGATGACGATCTTGACCGTCACGCTGCGTACCGCAGGGCTTGCCCGCGGCTCCCCGACCTGGCCGGGTCGATAAAGGCGCGCAAGGCAGCGTAGCGCGTGCGCCCTTCCAGCAGGTTAGGCCCGTATCGCCGCAATCGCCGATGAGCCTCTGCCTGACTCAATCCCTGAGCCGTAACGCCAGGCCCGCTGAAAGCGTCGGCCAGGGGGCCGGTCAGGCCGTCATCACCCGATCGCTGAGGGGTTGTCATGGCGGTTCCGTTGCGTGGTTTGGTGGCGCCGTACGTGGCGTTTCTGCTCGCTACCGGGGCGTGACCCAAGGTCTGCAAGGGTTCGGCACATGGGCGGCAGGCTGTCTACGGTTTACCACAAACCCGCTAAACGGGGGATCCGGATGACGGCTGATACCGCTTGCTGTTCAGCATGCTTGACATTAAAACAGGCGTTTAATAGTCTGGCTTAAACAGTTGTTTGAGACTCTGCCATGTTTAATCAGGAAGACAGTGACCACGCCCGTGACCGCATCATGGAAGCGGCCCTCGACGTCTTTGCCGAGCGCGGCTACAAGGCGACCACAGTGCGGAGCATCTGCGCGCAGGCGGGGGTCAATGTGGCGGCGATTCAGTATTACTTTGGCGGCAAGGAAGCGCTTTACCGCAAGGCGCTGGCGTTTTCCTTCCAGCAGGCCGATCGCAAGTACCCGCAGGACGCACTGCTGGATGACTCCCTGCCGGCAGAAGACCGCCTGCACCGGTTCATCCGCAGCATGGTGCATCGGTTCATGGATGACAGCCATCTGGGCCGCCACGGCAAACTGGTAGCGCGGGAAATCGCCGACCCGACCGGCGCCCTCAATAACATCGTCGATACCGTCATGCGACCGCGCTATGCGGTGTTGCGCGAACTGATTCCCCAACTGGCCGGGCCCGGCTGGAGCCTGACCGATATCGACCGCTTCATTTGCAGCATCATGGGGCAGTGTCTGGTGTACCGGCATTCGCGCCCGCTGGTGGAAAGACTTTCACCGGACATCGTGGCCAATGCGCAGGCAGTTGATCGTACTGTGGAAATGATTTTTCAGTTTTCACTGGCCGCCTTGCGACAGCTGGCCATCAACAGGGAGGATGACCTGTGAATTACATCGCATTGAA
The DNA here is from genome assembly GCA_046305255.1 of Methylococcaceae bacterium. Classification (GTDB taxonomy): domain Bacteria; phylum Pseudomonadota; class Gammaproteobacteria; order Methylococcales; family Methylococcaceae; genus UBA6136. The sequence continues at coordinate 5,230 of JBKCCF010000175.1, read as the reverse complement.
AATGCTGATGGGCGACCGGGGCAAGTACCTTGGCATCGTGATGGGGCTTACCTTCGCGTCCCTGATCATGACCCAGCAACCGGCCATATTCATCGGCCTGATGATGCGGTCCTACAGTTTCATCACCGACGTCGGCCTGCCTGATATCTGGGTGATGGACCCCAAGGTTCAATTCGTCGATGACGTCAAACCGCTGCAGGATATGGAGTTGTACCGGGTACGCGGCATTCGCGGGGTGGACTGGGCCATGCCGCTGTATAAGGGGCTGATCAAGGCACGTCTGGCAAATGGCAACTTCCAGACCTGCAACGTGATCGGGCTGGATGACGCCACCCTGATCGGCGGGCCGGCAACCCTTTTGCAGGGCCAGCTTTCGGATCTCAGGCGCAGCGATGCCGTGATCGTCGATATTGACGGCGCCCGGGACAAACTGGGTCTGCCCCCCCCGGTGAAGGGCGCCCAGCCCATTCCTCTCAAGGTGGGCGATACCCTGGAACTGAGCGACCGCCGCGCCATTGTGGTGGGCATAGCCAAGACGACCCGTACCTTCCAGTCCCAGCCGGTTATTTATACGACGTACTCGCGCGCCATGCTGTTTGCACCCCGCGAGCGCAAGCTGTTGTCCTTTATTCTGGTGAAGGCCAAGCCCGGCGAAAATCTGCCGGCGCTGACCGCGCGGATCAGGGCCGCCACCGGGCTGGAGGCCTACACCCAGGCCGATTTCCAGAAACTGACCTACGACTATTTCATGAAAAATACCGGCATCCCGATCAATTTCGGCATCTCGGTAACGCTGGGCTTCATCGTCGGCGCGGCGATTGCGGGCCAGACCTTCTACAACTTCACCATGGAGAATCTGCGCCAGTTCGGGGTGCTAAAGGCGATGGGCGCCAGCAACGGTACCCTGCTGCAAATGATTCTGCTGCAGGCCACGCTGGTCGGTGCCATCGGTTACGGGCTGGGCGTAGGGCTGACGTCACTGTTCGGCTGGGGTATGCGCAATACGATCCTGGCCTTCAAGTTTCCCTGGCAACTGCTGGTATTCAGCGGTCTTGGGGTAACGCTGATCTGCATCTTCGCGGCGCTCATTAGCATCCGCAAGGTGATCAAGCTGGAACCCGCTGTGGTGTTCAAGGGCTAGACCATGACACATTCGACCTCGCCATCGCTGGCCGTCCGCTGTCAGGGACTGGTTAAAACCTTCGATACCGGTGGCCAGCGCGTGGTGGCGCTGGACAGGGTGAATCTCGACATCATGACGGGCCAGCTGATGATGCTGGTCGGGCCTTCCGGCTGCGGCAAGACCACCCTGATTTCGGTCATCGCCGGCATCCTTGATCAAGATGAAGGGCTGTGCGAAGTGTTCGGCCAGGATCTGCTCCACCTCAAGCCCAGGGATCGCCTGCTGTTCAGGGCCCAAAATATCGGGTTCGTGTTCCAGTCCTACAATCTGCTGCCCACGCTGACAGCGGCCGAGAATGCCTCCATTCCGCTGATTATCAATGGCATGGATCGACACGAGGCACATCGCGAGGCCGCCACCATGCTGGCGCGGGTCGGACTGGGCGACAGAACCGGCTCGCTGCCGTCGCAATTGTCCGGCGGCCAGCAGCAGCGGGTGGCGATTGCCCGCGCATTGGTGCACAACCCGCGCCTGATCGTCTGCGATGAACCCACCAGCGCGCTGGATCACGAGACCGGTCATAAGGTCATGGAATTGTTGAAAACCGTGGCACTGGACGCATCCAAGGCCCTGGTGATCGTCACCCACGATGCGCGTATTTTCGAATTTGCCGATGGCATCGCCCACATGGATGACGGGCGCATCGTTACGCAGACCGATCATTAACTCCCCGACCTACACAGCGGCAGACCATGCTCCCCAAATACACACTTCCCGCGTTGGCTCTGGCCGGTTTTGGCTTTGGCCTTTTTTTGGTACTGACCGGCAACACACCCGCACCGGTGGCGGCAGCCGTCATTGAACCGGCTGAAGCACCGTTTCGCAGTTTTATTGCCGGGTCGGGGATTATCGAAGCCCAGAGCCGCAACATCGCGATCGGCACGCCATTACCCGGCATTCTCAAGACACTGAGCGTCAGGGTCGGAGATCGCGTCAAGGCAGGGACGGTACTGTTCACCATTGATGATCGGGAGGCACAGGCCGGTCTGGCGATGCGCAAGGCCGATCTGGCGCGGGCCAGGGCCAGCGTGCTTGAGGCCCAGGCCAGTCTGGCCGATGCGCGCACGCTGCTCAGGCTGGCAGAGGCCGTGACCGATCGTCGCGCCATCAGCATCGAGGAACTTGAGCGCCGCCGCAACGGTATGCTGATAGCCAGGGCGCGGCTGGACAGCGCCAACGCCCAGGTACAGCAGGCTGAGTCACAGGTAGCCTCGGCCATGATAGTGCTGGATCGGCTGATCATCCGGGCGCCGGCCGATGGCGAAATTCTGCAGGCCAACATCCGGCCCGGCGAATATGCCCAGGCCGGCCCGCTCAACACACCCTTGCTGGTGATGGGCGATCTTGATCAACTGAACGTGCGGGTGGACATTGATGAGAATGATGCCTGGCGGTTCCGGCCCGGCGGCAAGGCGATCGCCTATTTGCGCGGCAACCGCAACTTCAGCACACCGTTGACCCTGGCCTATGTTGAGCCCTATGTCATACCCAAGCGCTCGTTAACCGGCGACAGCACCGAGCGGGTCGATATGCGGGTTTTGCAGGCCCTCTATCAGTTCGACCGCTCTCGCCTGCCCGCCTATGTCGGTCAGCAGGTCGATGTGTTCATTGAAGCGCCGGAGTTTGGCGAATCTGCGCCCGAAACCGCCAGCGCCGCTCCCGGCGGCAAGGGGGCGGACCAATGAGGCCGCGCCTTTGGCTCCTGACGGTTACGGCCGTGCTGGGTGGCTGCATGGTGGGGCCGGATTACCGTCTGCCGGAAACCCCGACACCCCCCAGGTACTCGCACGCTGACACGCTGCACAATATCCCGCCACCGGCAGCGTGGTGGACGGTTTTCAAGGACCCCCTCCTTGACCGGCTGATCAGGGAGGCCGTTGCGGCCAATCTCAACGTCAAGCAGACCGCCACCCGCATCAGCAGCGCCAGAGCGCAACGTCAGGGCGCCATTGCCACCGGTCTGCCCTCGCTGGATGCGCGCGGCAATATCAGCCAGCGTCGCAACGACTTCATCACCGGTGGATCCGCGGGCGCCTACAACCCGGCGTCGGGCGGGTATTTTTCCGGTAACACGCTCATCAATATCGTCCAGGCCGGTTTTGATGCCCAATGGGAAATCGACCCGTCCGGCGGGGTGTTTCGGGCCGTTGAAGCGGCACAGGCAACTATCGAGGCGGAGGAAAACAACCGCCGTGCAGCACTGGTGAGCCTGATGGGAGAGGTAGCCAGAACCTACATCGAGATTCGGGCCAATCAACGCCAGATCGCCATCACCCGGGACAACCTTAAAACGCAGGATGACACGCTGGGGCTGGTCAGTGCCCGCGCCAAAGCTGGTCTCAACAGCGGTCAGGAAGTGGCCCAGCAACAGGCCCAGGCCGAACTCACTCACTCCCAACTGCCTGCGTATGAAATTGCCGCCAAACAGGCGGTACACGCGCTGTCCATCCTGCTCGCAAAACCGCCCGGCGCCCTGCTCTACCTGTTGGAGACCGACGGCGACGTACCCCACTCACCCACCAACGTGATCGCCGACCTGCCATCGGAACTGCTTCGGCGACGACCCGACCTGATGCAGGCCGAACGGCAGCTCGCAGCCGCCACCGCCCAGGTCGGCGTCGCGATGTCCGAGCTTTATCCCAAGGTGAATCTGACAGCGTTCTTCGGTTTTCAGAATACGAAACTCAGCGACCTGACACCGATCGGCAAATCGACCGCCATCGCCGCCGGCATCAGTACCCCCATTTTTAACTGGGGACGGATACAGGCCAATATCGATCATCGCAATGCTCTGCAGGAACAGGCGTTACTGGCCTATCAAAATGCCGTACTGACCGCCTTCAGGGAGGTGGAGGATGCCCTGGTCGCCTACACCATGGAACAACAGCGGCGGGCGGCGCTGGCAAAGTCGGCCGAGGCCAGCGCACTGGCCGTGAGGCTCGCCGAAGAACGCTACACCCGGGGCCTCACCGCGTTTCTTGATGTGCTGGAAACCCAGCGGGCGCTGTATCAGGCGGAAAGCAATCTGGTGGCCAGCACTGCGCGGATCTCGACCAGCCTTGTCGGCCTTTACAAGGCGCTGGGTGGCGGCTGGCAAGCGGTGGAACCGGTACCGGAACATGAGGCCGAATAGCACCACGATTCACAAGGCGCCCACTAGCGGTTAGAATCCCCGCCGTCCTGACGGACGAGGGCGTTAAGGTGGCCTCCCCTGCCACCTGCTGAAAACGCCCACCATCATTCAGCCGGCGTAGCTCAGTTGGTAGAGCGTCGCACTTGTAATGCGAGGGTCGAGGGTTCGAATCCTTTCGCCGGCTCCATAATTTCAAAGCCTTACATAAGACAGAAAGGCACATCAAATTTCCGTAAGTGTACAGTAAGTGCAAATCATCAGAAATGGACTTAGAGAAGCATGCTATGCTTTGATCTTCAATCAGGCATTCAGTCGGGTAAAAATAGGCAATAAAGTGGCCTCAACTGGGCTGACTGACCACTCCGACTGATGCATAAGATAACCCGATCCCCCGGATCAATTAGGCCATCCACTCCGGCGAATGCCCCGAACACAATGACCAGGTGAAGCCCGATGGAGATCGGAGCTCAATCGTCCCGCCGACGCTGGGTCGTGCTTCAGCGAACTTCACCGGAATCACCTGTGGAGGCACCGTAGACACGACCTGACGACCGACGGGGGTCAACGAGATGGGCATAGCCCGGAACCCAGTTTCTGAACGTACTGACAATAAGACAATTCCTCTTGCAAGAGTCCTCCTGTCTAGGCCAACATCTCCGCTAGGCATCCAAGTACTTCTTGCCATCGATCTTCATCATCATCCTGTTTCAAGCTTTTTGATCATTGCCCTCAATCCACTGCGCCTAAAAAATCACGCTATCCTGTCGGGTCACCCTGAATCGTCGCAACCCCGCCAGAGATAACGCCCCTTCCAGAATCCCGCATTTGCTGCCGACGACATCCGGTGACCGTTTCGGGCATCACTGCGCTTGCAATGCGACAGCCATGGTGTTCATAATGGCTGGCATGAATAC
>JBKCCF010000174.1:0-17292 GCA_046305255.1 Methylococcaceae bacterium | reverse complement strand
TGTTGCGGGATGTGCAGGAGCATTTCCGCCGAATCTCGCCCTCCGCCATGCGGACGATAGCCGATGCGCTGGCTGTTCCGCTAACCGAGGTGATCGCTGTCACCGAGTTCTACAGTTTCCTCTCCACCCAACCGTTGGGCCGCTATGATCTGCGTTTCAGCGATTCCATCACCGATCATCTGCTGGGCAGTCGCGAACTGGCGCGCTACGCCGCCCGCCGTCTGGCTGTCGAGCCGGGCGAGACCCGTGCCGATGGCCTGGTCAGTCTGAGTTTTACGGCCTGTACCGGTCTCTGCGATCAGGGACCGGCCGGATTGATCAACGGGCATGCCCTGGCCCGTCTCGATACCGCCCGTATTGACCGTATCACCGAACTGGTAAACACCCGCACGGCGCTGGCTGACTGGCCCGCGGAGTTGTTCCGGGTAGACGACAACATCCAGCGCCGTGACCTGCTGCTGAGCGAAACGCTGGCGCCGGGTGATGCCTTGCGGGCTGTTTTCCAGCGTGGGCGCCAGGCCACATTCGATGAGCTGGAGCGATCCGACCTGCGGGGTCGGGGCGGGGCTGGATTCAAAACGGCGTGGAAATGGCGATTGTGCGACCAGGGCCCTGCCGATGCCCCCGCCTGTCCCATCGACAGAAGCGCCCAGCGTCGCTATGTCGTCTGCAATGCCGATGAAGGTGAGCCGGGCACGTTCAAGGACAGGGTGCTGCTGAACAGCCATGCCGATGCCGTGTTCGAGGGCATGACCGTGTGCGCTGCGCTGGTGGGGGCTCGGCAGGGTTTTCTTTACCTGCGGGGCGAGTATCTGCATCTTTATCAGCCTTTGCTGGCGGTGCTGGCGCGGCGCCGTCGCGCGGGTTTGCTGGGCCGTGCCATCCTTGGTGAGGCCGGGTTTGATTTCGATATCGAGATTCATCTGGGCGCCGGTGCCTATATCTGTGGCGAGGAGTCGGCCCTGATCGAGTCGCTGGAAGGCAAGCGCGGTCATCCCCGCAATCGGCCCCCCTATCCGGTGACGCAGGGTTATCTGGGCCAGCCAACCGTGGTCAACAATGTCGAGACCTTCGCGGCGGCCGCCAGCATCGCTCTGCGGGGTGGTGCCTGGTTCGCCGCCCGGGGGACTGAAAAATCCCGTGGGAGCAAGGTCCTCAGCATTTCCGGTGATTGTGCCCGGCCGGGCATTTACGAATATCCCTTCGGCGTCAGCGTGACGGAAGTGCTGGCCGATTGTGGTGCGGTCGACACCCTCGGCATACAGGTTGGTGGCCCTTCCGGCACGTTTATCGCGGCCAACGAATGTGGCCGTCGTCTGGCATTCGAGGATCTTGCGACCGGCGGTTCCTTCATCATCTTCAATCAGCATCGCGATGTGCTGGCGATAGCCCGCAACTTTACCCGCTTCTTCGCCCACGAAAGCTGCGGCTTCTGTACGCCCTGTCGGGTGGGAACCTCGTTGTTGCGTAATAATCTGGACAAGATTTGCGAGGGTCACGGCAGCCCCTATGATCTGGTCGAACTCACCCACATTGCCCAGCTGGTGCGCACGACCAGCCATTGCGGGCTGGGTCAAACCGCCGCCAACCCGATACTGAGTACGCTGGAACGATTTCCTGAACGCTATCAGGCGCGGCTTAAAGACCTGAACTTCGCGCCCGGCTTCGATCTTGATGCCGCGCTGGCCATCTCGCGTCGGCTCACCGGCCGCGATGATGCCCATGCTCATCTTGATCAGGCCGGTTGAACATGAGCCTATCCCCGTTCTCTACCGACGCCAGACCGCCAACATGACCCAGGCCCGCTTGACCATCGACGGCCAGACCATTGTCTTTACATCGGGACAAACGCTCATGGAGGCGGCGACCGCCGCGGGGATTTACATCCCGCATCTCTGCCATAACCCGGCATTCCGACCCCACGGCAGTTGCAAGCTCTGCACCGTGCAGGTCAACGGTCGCTATGCCTCGGCCTGCACCTTCCCGGCGGCCGAAGGGCAGGAGGTACTGAATGACACACCGGCGCTGAACGAGACCCGGCGCAGCATCACCCAGTTGCTGTTCGTCGAGGGCAACCATTTTTGCCCGGGCTGCGAAATCAGCGGCAACTGTCAGTTGCAGGCGGTCGGCTATCACCTCGGGCTGCTTGATAACCACTTCCCCCAGTTCTTCCCGCGACGACGGGTCGATGCCTCCCATCCTGAGGTGATGCTTGATCTCGACCGCTGCATTCTGTGTGAGCTGTGTGTCCGCGCCAGTCGCGATGTCGATGGCAAACAGGTCTTCGGCATCGCCGGGCGTGGGATGGACAGTCGGCTAGTGGTTAACGCCGATAGCGGTCGGCTGGCGGATACTGATCTTGCCGTCACCGACAAGGCTGTCCATGTTTGCCCGGTGGGCGCCATCCTCATCAAGCGCATCGCTTACCGGTTGCCGATTGGTCAGCGCCGGTACGACGGGCACGATATCAGCGAGGTCAGTTTGATGCAGGAGCGCGGGGCACAGGGGGATGAGCATGACGAATAAACTTAAGGTGGCGACCACTTCGCTGGCCGGCTGTTTTGGCTGTCATATGTCATTCCTCGACCTTGACGAACGGCTGGCGGCATTCTGCGAGGTGGCGACCTTTGACCGTAGCCCGTTGACCGACATCAAGCACTGCAGCGAGCAGGTCGATATCGGCCTGATCGAAGGCGGACTCTGTAACGCCGAAAACATCCACACCCTGCGCGAATTTCGCCGCCACTGCAAAATTCTGGTGGCGGTCGGCGCCTGTGCCATCAATGGCGGCATCCCCGCCATGCGCAACCACATCGCGCTGGAGGACTGTCTCGCTGAAGCCTATCTTGATGGGCTGGGCATCGACAATCCGCATATCCCCAATGACCCTGAGCTGCCCCTGTTGCTCGATCAGGTGCGGCCTATTCATGAGGTGGTCAGGGTCGATTATGTATTGCCGGGTTGCCCACCCTCTGCCGAGGTGTTCTGGATCTTCATCAATGATCTTTTGGCCGGGCGCGTGCCACAGTTGCCGCAGTCACTGCTGCATTACGATTGACGGTGAAGCTTTGCGAGGTGAGCTGGCCGCGGCTTTGCGGTTTAATCCGCCTCATTTTTTTACGCATTCCGGTTGAGGTGCCTATGCCCCATCATCATCCTGCCGCCGCCACCGCTTTCGCCCTGCTGATGGTGCTGATGCTGGCGGTATGCCCCCTGTCGGCCGCTGAGGCTATGCTGGACTTTGTTGATGAAGGCAAGCCGGTTCGCCAGCTCAGTCGCAAGCAGATCAGCGAGTGGCTGCCGGTGCTGGCGGTGACGGTGGAAAATCCCGGTACCGGCCAGCCCGCCCGTTATCAGGGGGCCGGTTTTTCTGCGCTGCTCACCCTGGCTTACGGTGAGCGCTGGAAACGCGCGGAACTGATCAAGCTGGTAACCCGTGATGGCTATCAGCCCGTCATGCCGGTGTCAGCGCTGAGCCGCCATAGCGGATTGATGGCCTATGCGGCGTCGGGCGCTGATACCTTCGGACGGCTGGGCGATGGTCATGGCGGCATGGTTGATCCCGGACCGTTCTATCTGGTCTGGGAAAATATCAGGGATGGCGCAGCCCGAAAGGATCCCCAGTTGCAATGGCCCTGGCAGGTGGTGGCGGTTGAACTCACCCGTCTTTCGCGCGAATACCCGCAAGCGGCCCCGTTGCCGGCAACATCGGACCAGGTCCGGCGCGGCTTTAATGCCTTTATCCAGCACTGCGCCCAGTGCCATCAGATCAACGGCGAGGGCGGCGTCATCGGGCCGGAGTTGAATTATCCGGTCAATGTCACCGAGTACTGGCGGGCCGAGTGGCTGCCAAGGTTCATTGCGAATCCCCAGGCGATACGCCATAACAGCCACATGACGGGGCTGGGTGCGAACCAGTCGGCGGTCATAGAGGATATCGTCAGCTACCTCGGCGCCATGACAGCCCGCAAGCTGGCGCCGAAATAGCCTGCCCCGGGGCGAGGTCCAACCCGACCGCGAAGTGATGACGTTGAGTGGGCAACATCGGGCGGTGGTGGCCGAAACGTGCCGTTACGCACGGCTCAGGCCCAGGTTTTCCCAGATGCCCAAAACGGCTTCGGATTGGTTGAGTGTGTAGAAATGCAGGCCCGGCGCACCTTGCTCCAGCAGGCGCCGACACAGTTCCGAAATCACCTCCAGACCGAAGGCGCGGATCGCCGTACGGTCATCGCCGAAACTTTCCAGTCGCTTGCGCATCCAGCGCGGAATGTCGGCGCCACACATCTCCGAGAAACGGGAGATTTGACTGTAATTGGTGATGGGCATGATGCCGGGCACGATCGGCAGGTCGATGCCGAGTTTTTCGCAATCGTCGATGAAGCGGAAGTAGGCTTCGGGGTTGAAAAAATACTGGGTGATGGCGCTGTCGGCGCCGGCGTCCAGCTTGCGCTTGAAGTTCTGCAGGTCGGTAGCGATGTTGGGTGCCTGCGGGTGCATTTCCGGATAGGCCGCCACTTCAATATGGAAGTGGTCGCCGGTCTCCTCGCGGATGAAGGTCACGAGTTCATTGGCATAGCGGAATTCACCCGCCGAAAGCATGCCCGAGGGGGTATCGCCGCGCAGGGCCACGATGTGGCGAATGCCCTGACCCTTATAGGCGAGCAGCACCTCGCGAATGTTGTCGCGGGTCGAAGCGACGCAGGAAATATGCGGCGCGGCTTCGAGGCCACGCGTGTTCTGCATGTCGCAGACGGTTTCGAAGGTTTTTTCCCGGGTCGAGCCGGCGGCGCCGAAGGTGACCGAGCAAAACCGCGGTTTTAGCACCGATAGCCGGTTGAGACAGTGAGCCAGCGAGATCTCCGCCTCAGGGCTGCGGGGCGGAAAGAACTCCATGCTGAAAATTTTCGGGTGTTTCTGTTGGGATTCCATGGTGGCCTGTCGCCTGTGGGTAGGGGCCATCCGGCCCCGGCCGGATGGCGATTGAACGGAATGTGGCGCTGCTGTGGGTTATGCCAACGCCACGTGACGCCCGCCCGGTCTTAGTACCGGTAGTGTTCCGGTTTGTAGGGGCCTTCGCTGGCGACACCGATGTAGGCGGCCTGGGCGGCGGTGAGTTCGGTCAGGACGGCATTCAGCTTTTTCAGCTGCAGGCGCGCGACTTTTTCGTCAAGGTGCTTGGGCAGCGTGTAGACGCCTATCGGGTATTTGCCGGAATCACGCTCGGTCCAGAGTTCAATCTGGGCGATGGTCTGGTTGGCAAAGCTCGACGACATGACATAGGACGGATGACCGGTGCCACAGCCAAGGTTCACCAGTCGACCCTTGGCCAGCAGAATGATGCGCTTGCCGTCAGGGAAGATGACATGATCGACCTGGGGCTTGATTTCTTCCCACTGATATTTTTCGATGGCGGCGACCTCAATTTCATTATCGAAGTGGCCGATGTTGCAGACGATGGCCTGATCCTTCATCCGCAGCATATGGTCGTGAGTGATGACATGGTAGTTGCCGGTAGCCGTGACGAAGATGTCGCCATGCTCGCAGGCATAATCCATGGTCACCACGCGGTAGCCTTCCATCGCCGCCTGCAGGGCGCAGATCGGATCAATCTCGGTGACCCACACCTGGGCTGACAAGGCCCTTAGCGCCTGAGCCGAACCTTTGCCGACATCGCCGTAGCCCGCCACAACGGCAATCTTGCCCGCAATCATCACGTCGGTGGCGCGCTTGATGCCATCGACCAGTGATTCGCGGCAGCCGTAGAGGTTGTCGAACTTGGATTTGGTGACGGAATCGTTGACGTTGATGGCGGGGAATTTCAGTTCGCCCCGGTTGTGCATCTGGTACAGGCGGTGAACGCCGGTGGTGGTTTCTTCGGTCACGCCGCGTATCGCTGCCAGCCGGCGGGAGTACCAGCCGCCGTCTACCGCCAGCTTGGCCTTGATGGCCGCGAACAATACACGTTCTTCCTCGGCGCCGGGGTTGGCCAGTACGCTGAGGTCCTGTTCGGCGCGGGCGCCCAGATGCAGCAGCAGGGTGGCATCGCCGCCGTCATCAAGGATCATGTTGGAATAGCCGCCATCCGCCCATTCGAAAATGCGGTGGGTGTAGTCCCAGTAGTCTTCGAGGGTCTCGCCCTTTACCGCGAACACGGCAATGCCCTGGGCCGCGATGGCGGCAGCGGCATGGTCCTGGGTCGAGAAGATGTTGCAGGAGGCCCAGCGTACTTCGGCGCCCAGCGCGGTGAGGGTTTCGATCAGTACGGCCGTCTGAATGGTCATGTGCAGCGAGCCGGTGATGCGTGCGCCCTTGAGCGGCTGGCTGGCGGCGAATTCTTCGCGTATCGCCATAAGGCCAGGCATTTCGGTTTCGGCGATATTCAGTTCCTTCCTGCCCCAGTCGGCCAGGGAGAGGTCGGCGATCTTGTAGTCGGTGAAGGTGTCGAGGTTTTTAACAGCGTTCATGGTTGGTGCTCCTTACAGTGCAATCCACCACCGCCGCGCGTTCGTCGCTCGATACACCACGGTCGGAGGGTGGGTGATCGAGCGCCGTTTCAAGTAAACCCCGCGCCGAGCCTGGCGGGCTTGATCCCGTCGCAGCGCTCCTCGTCGCGTTGTGTCTTGTGTCCAAGACAGTTGTACCGGGCTTGGGTGTCACCACCTCGCCCGCCCCCTCCAGTCGGAGGGGGAGTTTTACCGGGGCGCAGAGCCCCGGCCTGTTGGTTGCTCGCTGCTCGCTTACAGCGGCGGCAAGCCCGCAGCGTCGCGGTGCGCCGCTGCCTTATCGGTTTTTTCCCAGCTGAATTCCGGTTCCTCGCGGCCAAAATGACCGTAGGCTGCCGTCTTCTGGTAGATCGGCCGTAGCAGATCCAGCATGGTGACGATGCCCTTCGGCCTCAGGTCGAAATGCTCCAGTACCAGATCGGTAATCTTGTCATCGGAGACCTTGCCGGTCCCGTAGGTTTCGATCATGACGCTGGTCGGTCTGGCCACGCCAATGGCGTAGGAGATCTGGATCATGCAGCGTGAGGCCAGACCCGCCGCCACAACGTTCTTGGCAACATAGCGACCGGCATAGGCTGCCGAGCGGTCCACCTTGGTTGGATCTTTGCCGGAAAACGCACCACCGCCGTGGGGTGCGGCACCGCCGTAGGTATCGACGATAATCTTGCGTCCGGTCAGGCCGCAGTCGCCCTGCGGGCCGCCGACCACGAAGCGCCCGGTCGGGTTCACCAGGAAGTTGATGTTGCCCTTGATCAGTTCAGCCGGCAGCACCGGTTTGATGATGTCCTCAATGACCGCTTCCCGCAGTGTCCTGTCGGATATATCGGGTGCATGCTGGGTAGAAAGTACCACGGTGTCGATGGAGTCGGCCTTGCCGTTGACGTAGCGGATGGTGACCTGGCTCTTGGCGTCGGGTCGCAGCCAGGGCAGATGGCCTTCATGACGCAGTCGGGCCTGACGTTCAACCAGCCGGTGGGCGAGGTAAATGGGTAGTGGCATCAGGGTGTCGGTTTCGTCACAGGCGTAACCGAACATCAGGCCCTGATCGCCTGCGCCCTGACCGAGATCATCATCGTAGGCCTTGTTGACGCCCTGTGCGATGTCCGGCGACTGTTTGTCGTAAGCGACCAATACGGCACAGCCCTTGTAGTCGATGCCATAGTCGGTGTTGTCATAGCCGATCTGCTGCAGCACATCCCGCGCTACCTTGATGTAATCGACGTTTGCATTTGTCGTGATTTCACCTGCCAGAACGACGAGGCCGGTGTTGCAGAGCGTCTCGGCTGCCACACGTGAATGCTTGTCCTGCGTCAGCAGGGCGTCGAGGATCGCATCTGAAATCTGGTCGGAGACTTTATCGGGATGGCCTTCCGAGACTGATTCGGAAGTGAAGAAATAGCTGCTGCTCACAGTGGGTAATAACCTCTTGAAGCGTGGTAATGGTCGGGAAAGCAAATGAGCGCGAATTATACGGACTTACACAAGGCAAACAAATGATTATTATCAGCCCGGTGGGGCATGGCCGGTTGAGATCAGGCCCGCCGGCGGGGGCGGGCGCTCTGAATATGCTATTCTTCCGCCCCTAAAAAGGCCTCTGCACCCCTTGCGATCGGCCCTTCAGTCTGTCCTTACACACCAACCGAGTGAGACTCCCAACCATGGAAAAACCGTTCATCCTGCACATGTTCACGCCAGAAAAGAACCTGAGCCCATTCGACGTCAATATGGCGCTTGATGCCGGATGGAATTCTGCAATCCCCTATCTCCACGTTGAACCCGGCGAGATTCAGGCGCTGGTTCAGGATGCCATTTTTTCGCGCAGTCCGGCCGGCGTAAAGCGGACGGGGATTTTCCTTGGTGGTCGCGATGCCAAAATGGCGGTTGATATGGTTCGCACTGCCCACAAGTCCATGGTGCCGCCGTTCGAAGTCTCTGTATTTGCAGATCCCAGCGGTGCCTTCACCACCGCTGCGGCGATGGTTGCCGTGGTCGAGCGTGAACTGGAAACCCAATTCCATACCGACCTCAACGGCAAGGTCGTGCTGGCGCTGGGTGGCACCGGTCCGGTAGGTCAGATTGCCGCGACGCTGGCGGCGAAGGCGGGCGCGACCGTCAAAATCATCGGCCGGCAATTGGAAAAGGCTCAAGCCATGGCGGCGCTCTGCAATGCCGAATTTGGCGATGGTCAAATCAATATTGAAGGCGAAGCCGACGCCAACAAGGCCGAGTTGATTCGTGATGCAGACATCGTGTTCGCCACTGCAGCAGCGGGTATACAGGTGCTTAGTGCCGAGCTGGTTGCTGCCGCACCGCAGCTCAAGGTCGCGGCAGATGTCAATGCCGTGCCGCCCTCCGGCATTGCGGGGTTGGACGCGCATCATCGTGGCACGCCGATTGTGGGTTCACAAAGCGGTGCCGTCGGTGTCGGCGCGCTGGCCATCGGCAACATCAAGTACAAGACTCAAAGCGCATTGCTGGCCCGTATGCGGGACAGCGCCACCCCGGTTTATCTGAGTTTCGATGATGCCTTTGAGCTGGCTCGTCAGTTTGCCCAGAAACTTTAGAGCTTTGGTTCCGACGGTTTGAATACAAGGGCTGGCACGTGCCGGCCCTTATTGTTTTGAGCCTGTCTGTCTCGGATTGCTACCCTTGAATATGGAGATACTCATGGAAAAAACGGAAAAACGCAGCGTGCTGCACATGTTCGACCCCATGCCCCATGTCAGCCCTTTCGATATCAACATGGCGGTGGATGCGGGCTTTGAGAGCATCTTTCCGTATAACGGTGTTCAGCTCGAACAGGTCAACGGTCTGGTGCAGGATGCTATTTTTTCGCGGGGACCGGCCGGGGTGAAGCGCACGGGCCTCTTTATCGGGGGGCGCGACATCGGCCTGGCCCTCAGTATGCTGGAGGTGGCACGCAAGGCCATGGTGTCGCCCTTTGAGATCTCGGTGCTGGCCGATCCCAGCGGCGCCTTTACTACCGCCGCCGCACTGGTCGCCTGCGTTGAAAAGCAGCTAAGCCTCAAGCATGGCGAGGAACTCAAGGGGGCTCATGCCGTGGTCTTTGGCGGTACCGGCCCGGTTGGTATCGCTACGGGTGTGATCGCGTCACTGGCCGGCGCCAGTGTCACCCTCGTCGACCCCTTCAATATCGACAGCGCACTGAACAAGGCCAGTGAGTACAACACCCGGTGTGGTGCGTCTCTGGTCGGTACCTACGCCAGTTCCGATGCCGACAAGGCGCGTCTGCTGGCTCATGCCGACGTCGTATTCTGTACCGCTAAAGCCGGGGTGCAGGTATTGAATGCCGACGTGCTGGGCGATGCCACCCAACTCAAGGTCGCGGGTGATGTCAATGCCGTCCCGCCGCTGGGTATTGAAGGCATCAAGCGTACCCACAACGGCGAGCCCTTGATCCATGCCGTGCATGCGCCGGGTGCGGTTGGCATCGGCTCGCTGGCGGTCGGGGACATCAAGTACAAACTGCAAAATGCGCTGCTGGCATCCCTGTTAACAGTGAAGGAGCCGGTATTTCTGGATTTTCGCGCCGCTTTTGAGCAGGCCCGCGCGCTGGTATGACCACCGATGCTACTCCGGCCCGGGTTGATGTATGCGTTGCATGCGGCTGAAACGGCATGGTCTTCTGCCGGGCTATTGTCTGGGGTTGGTGTGGAGTTTCGGCGGGCTGGCCGCAGGTTCAGGTCTCCAGGCACAACTCCAGATGCTCGCCGAGCAACAGCACTTCACCCTGGAGGGGCTCAAACAACTCGGCGCCGAGCCGGCCGGGCAGGCGGAGGGTTCGCCGCTGGAGCAGATTCGTCAATTATTGCAGGACTACAATTACCTGGTGACCCAGACCAGGCCGGGCGTGATTGAGACGCTGCGCATCATCAGTCCCCGAGGGCACGCGGCCAGGAAAAGCGCTGCCGACAGGGCTTACGTGCCCACCACGCGGGTGGGCGCTCACCAGCAGGTTGATGCAGTCATAACCGGCCCCAACGGCGTCGTCAAAACCCTGTCCCTCATTATCGATACCGGTGCCAGCACGCTGGTACTGCCGGCATCCATGATCCCCGAACTCGGATTTACCCCCACACAGCTTACCGAGGGCAGTAGTCAGACTGCCAATGGTACAGTTCACGTCAAAATAGGGCAGTTACATTCGGTGCGGGTGGGCGCTGTCGCGGCGGACAACATACGGGTGAGCTTTATCGACGACGCATCATTAAGCGGTACCCGGTTGCTGGGCATGAGTTTCCTTCAGCGTTTTCGCATGACGATTGATGACGCCAATAATGAACTGGTGTTGATGCTGAGGTGACGCTGTCGCTGATGCCGTCCGGCAAACACCTGTTCAGCGTCGGTGCTGTCTGTCATCATCAAGCCCGAACCGCTTTTCGCAGCGGTTCGTTGGAACCGGCAATACCCTGCCGGATGATGTGTACAGCACAATGAAAACGGGAGCCGGCTTATGTTTCGCACCTTACGGGTACTGGTTGATGGCGTTGTGTGGGGGTTCTCTATCGCAGTAGGCTGGATCGCAGCCTTTCTGTTGATCGGTGCCGTTGCCGCCTGATACTGCTGGAGTAGTCAGGGTTCTACGGTCAGGCCGGAGAACCCTGTTGAATCAAGGTGGCTGTATCCCGGGGGCTGGATATCAGTACTAACTGCACAGGCCATTGCTTGTGATGAGATTCTCCACACCTCTTGCAAACTCAATGTCTTGGGCGCGTCTGGGGCTGGTATCGTTCATGATATCCCGGATGTCCTGACGGCTTTTATGCATCAACATGGCTCTTATTCTTTTGGCGTGTTCCGGCAGGCTATTAAGGACAGCGAGGTGATCGCGCAGGAACTCGTCCTGTAACGCCACATTGGTGCCGGCCTGATCGCATAAGGTATTGTAAATGCTTGCAAACTTCTCCTTGAATATCATCTTGTGATGATCGTTGAGGAAGAAGTGTCTGTCAAAGGGGTTTAGATTTCTGCCGGTATCACCCGCCGAATATGTCAGCATTCCAACGAGCGGTCGTGTTGCGGGATGGCTCAGGTGTATGTTGGCTGAGTTTCTGATGGCCGCATACGAAGATTTTGCTTCACCCAGACTCTTGATGAGTTTCTCATACTCGGCAAGCTGTGCATCAATACTGAGAAACATACTGCTTTTTAAGTTGATCCCTACTCTTTCTGCGACCTGAAAGCTGCCGTGCTGGTTCAGGAATTTATAGCAGAGGTGGGCGAGGAGTCTGCCCGACGCATTTTTATTACCTCCGTAAGCCAAATCGGTGTGATCACCCGGAAGCGGTAGCATGATGTAGTTTTTCGGTGGGTTTATCGGTAACGGCAGAGGTGGCAGAGCGATCCTGTCCTCGTGGGCGGCGTAGCCGAACACATAATTGTTCACATTGCGGAAAAAAGTATTTGTCGGATACTCGCCCTCATCGTCGTCCTGGCCAAGCCCGGCTACTGGGTCTACGCCAAAGATATTGACCTCGAGATCGGCATAACCATTATGGAACAGGAAGTTTGCCTGACGCAGGCAGGTGACTGCGCCTCTGCTCCAGCCCACCAGATTGAGTCTTTCTATGGGTTTGCCAGCGGCCTTGCATCTCTCAAGGTGATTGTAAAGTCTCTGCACATTTGCGAAGACCCCAGAATCCGAAAGTTCGGGTACGGCACCGCCCCCTTTCATCAAACCAAAACCTTTGCCGCCAAGCCTGCCAAATACATTTTTATCGGATTGTTTTTCTGCCCTCTCAAGCTCCTGTCTGCGTAATTCCCTTTGTGATTCTCCGAAGTAACCAGGAGCTGGGGTGACTGAAACGCTGGCTCGGTTAGGTGAAAATTCCCCGCGGGTACCCTGGCCTTGTGTGACGAGAAAAGGGCTTTCAACGTCCAGTTCCCGGGTCGGCGTCGCGTCATGGCCGGATGCGCCCAACCCCAGTGGCTTGGCTATTTTCCCGCTCAGCGTAGTGGGCACATGAGTGTTCTTGCCAAAGCCCAATGTTGCTGAACGAAAGGCCTGTTCCAGCCGGTTTATGATCTCGTCGGGTGCACTAAGGGTATTACTGTCAGTGCCATGATTAAGGACGGTCAATACTCTGGTCATAGTCATCTCCCATCGGTGATGGATTGGTGGGGGGGTAAGTCGCGTTATTCCCATGAGATAGCTCAAAGGTTTCCGAGCGCTTCAGGGTCGAAAGCCGGTGTGGCTACGGCAATGTCGTCTCTATCGATTGATTAACCGCTACCGGCTGCCATTTTTGGTACAGGTTTACCCCACGCATCAAATTCCCCTGAAAAGAGCGGTGAACGGCCTGTGGTTTAGAGGTATCGAGAGGGTATCTGGTACTGTTGGTTAAGAGGCCCCCGCAACACCCTGGGTTGACTCGTGCGCCTAGCAGTCGCAACTCAGTCTATGAGCCTCCGGTGCCAGCAATACGGTTTCGATAATCTCCTCTACTGTCCTGGTATCTCCCACCAGTTCATCTGACAGGCTGAAAAAAGACTGCGGTTCAGTTTGCCCTTTTAATTGATATTCGCCGACCTTTTCGAAGTCCCAGTCCTTTTGGCATGCCTCTTTGGCGGCCTGGCTGATGGTGATGGCCTTACGGATGGTGCGGGTAAAGTTCTCCAACCGTGATGCCAGGTTGACGGTGTTACCGAGCAAGGTGTAGTCCATTTTGTACGATGAGCCGAAATTGCCCTCGATGACAGGGCCTAAACTCAGGCCGAAACCGCAGTAGAGAAAGTTGCGGAGCCTGCATTGAGCCGCCGTCGCTCTGAGGGCTCTGATCTGCCGCAAGGTGGTCAGACAGGCTTCAATGGCGTCATCGGCCCGGTCGGTTGGGAAATAGGCCAACACGCAATCGCCGATGTATTTATTGACCTGGCCGCCGTTATCGGTCACCGCCCGTGAGAAAATCTCGAGGAAACTGCCGGCATGCTCGGCCACTTCCTCAGTGGGATACAGGCCCGAGAGATAGGAAAAGGCGGCAATATCACCAAACAGGACGATTTTCTCAGTTTTTTTAACCGGTACCGTGAGTGGGTTGATTCCTGCGGTCAGGAACTGCAGTACGGCGGGTTGGGTGTAGCGCTCAATAATCCGGTGAGATTCGGTGATATTTTCGAGCATGATACGGATGGCCTGAATAACCACATCACTGTTGCCATCCAGTTTGATGGTTTTCATCGACCAGTCGGGAAACAGCTGGTCGGATACCTCGTGCTCGGCTTTCAGAATCAGAAGCCCTGCATGGCGAGGGTCTTTTTTGATTCGCCCCATTACCTGATCGACATCGGCTTCCAGACCTTCGAGAATCTGGAAAAAAAACTCCTGAGCGGAGATAAGAATCCCGGTGACCCCGACTTTAGCGTTGTTTTGCTGGCAGACCCGCGTGATCTCATCCACCTCGTCTGGGCGGAGGGGACGGGTCGTTGTGCTAATGTACATTATTCGCTTCATGCGCTTCTCTCCTCGTTATATGGCCTAAGCCTCGTTATTATTCACGCCCGAATGAACCGGCGCGGGGATGGGACTGGCAAGAACAAACCCCTGATCGACGTCGATTTCACAAGGTTCTTGGTTCGTTTTAATCGCAATGACACCTTCTGACTTATCGTTTGGGCAGAAGTACGATGAATTTTGCGCGTGAAATATCTCCTCGGCAACAGGCGTGGAGACGGCGTGGGGTGCCCGGGCCAAATGTTGACAAGGTTGCCCGGACGGGCTCAAGGGAAAGGGCGGGCAAGCTTCAGGCCGGGTCAGGCGGGGTGGGGCGGCCCGTTGTCGTAGCCGCTGGGTCGTGGACCGGTCGCAAGCCATGCGGCTTGATCAGACCGAGGGAGAAAGCAACGATCAGCAGCAGGAACAGTCCCAACGACAGGCCGATCCGCCAGGTGAGAGCCTTCACCGTAAGCGCCGAGCGCTCGCGGTCGTACAAAAGGTGATAAAGAGCCGAACCGAGGCTGCCGATAATGATCAGGAGCACTAACAGGATGATGATCTTCACTGGGGGCCTGCCGGGTATGTCGGGGGGTGAATGGGTAATACCAGCCGTTTCGCCATCTGGAAGGGCTGATGAAGAAGTATAGCTTCAAACCGTCGCGAGTGGCCTCGCTGCTGATGGTTCTGAGTGCCTCGCTTTTTATCGGACTCGGCTATTGGCAGTTGCAGCGTGCCGACGAAAAGAAAGCCCTGATCGCAGCGCGTGAAGCCCATGCCAGGGCCGAGCCCATGATGCTGTCCGGTGGGGCTCAGCTGGATATGGATGCCGACCGCTACCGTCCTGTTCGGATCGAAGGCCGCTACGATGGTGAACATCAGTTTCTGCTCGATAACCAGTGGCATGGCGGCCGGACGGGTTATCAGGTCTTGACGCCGCTCCGGCTGGCTGGCGGTGATGCGGTGCTGGTCAACCGGGGCTGGGTTCCGGGAGGACCTAATCGAGAGGTTCTGCCGGATATAGCGATTCCCTCCGGCGATGTGCAGGTGACGGGTATCGTCGACCGGTTCTATCGCGTCGGTTTCCGGCTCAAGGGGGCGGACGTTCCGGCGCCGGGTTGGCCCGCCATGGTGCAGGTGCCTGATCCCGGCCAGTTGGCCCAGCGGCTGGGATATCGGATTCTGCCGTATCAGGTATTATTGGACCCCGCAGCGGGTGGGGCCTATGAACAACCGGTTGGACAGATCGCAAGACCCGATCCCGACAAGAACCTTGGTTACGCGCTGCAATGGTTTTTATTCGCCGCCGTTGGCGCATGTTTCTATGTGCGCCATGGCCTGAAGGTGGTTACCCGCCAAAGCTTACAACACACGACTATGACTAATTCTGTTAAGCCCGGACGGCGTGGCCGGTGGGTCATTGTGGTCATCGCCCTGATCTCGGCGGTTCCGTTTGGCATCGCCTGGTATTACGCACAGCACCCTGAACTGGTAGAGAAAACCAGTAATTACGGCAGCCTGATAGTGCCGCCACAGCATGTCGATATTGCACAATTACTGGCTGACCCCGTTAGCCCCGTAGCTGAACTGGCTGAAATCAAGGGGCGCTGGCTGCTGCTGCAGGTGACGCCCGGTGTGTGCTCTGACAGCTGTGCTGAAACCTTGCACAAAACCCATCAGGGCTGGCTGATGCTGAACAAGGAAATGGCGCGGGTCAGGCGGTTGTTGCTGATGCCGACCGCCATCACTGCGGGGGGTGTTCGGGCCATCCACACCGACGATGCTTTGGCGGTGGCAGGTCTCAATCCTTCGGTGCTTGAGGTTTTGACCGCCGCAATTGGCAAGGTGCCTGGCGATGGTGTCGTGATTCTGCTTGATCCTCTGGGCAATCTGGTGCTGTGGTACGACACAGGTTTTGATCCCTATAAAGTCATCAAAGATATCAAGCATTTGCTTAAAGCCTCACAGATCGGTTGATGTCTGACTAGCGTCAGACTCCGTCACCATGCGGTATCGAGTCCCTCAAACTCCCATAAAAACAAGATAGATTCCATGTTCAGAAAACTGAGTTTCCTTACCCTGCTGCTGGCCATCTGCGTTGTCGTCATCGGGTCTTATGTGCGTATTTCCGACGCGGGGCTGGGGTGTCCGGACTGGCCGGGCTGTTTCGGCAAAATGATCGTCGAACCCCCCGCCCCCGCCGAAGCGATCAGTGGACAGGCTTTCGATGCGACAAAAGCCTGGAAGGAAATGTCGCACCGTTATCTGGCGGGGGGGCTGGGGGTGCTGGTGCTGCTTTTAGCCGGACTGGTCTGGCGGCTTGGGGAGAACCGAGGTCGGGCGCTGTTCCTCACCTACACAACCCTGCTGCTGATCGTCGGCCAGGCTGTTCTGGGCATGTGGACGGTGAAATACCATGTCATGCCGATGGTGGTAACCGCCCATTTGTTTATGGGTTTCCTTACCCTGAGCCTGCTCTACCGGCTGTTTCTCGCCGCTGGCCCGCAACAGGCCCCCAGGGCCCCGTTGCCAGTGCTGCGCGGGTTAGCCCGAACCGGTCTGATTCTGCTTTTTGCAGAGGTCGTACTCGGGGGCTGGGTGTCGTCCAACTATGCTGCCCTGTCCTGCCCGGATGTCCCGACCTGTCTGGGTAGCTGGACGCCGGATGCCGATTATGCCGGTGCGCTGCACGGGCTGGAATTGCCCGCGCAGTATCAGGGTAGCCTGCCGCCGCCGGCAGCCCGTATTGCCATTCAGATGTTGCATCGCATCGGCGCGATGGTCGTATTTCTAGTACTGACACTGCTGGCCCTGGCGGTCACCTCCAATAGCAAGGTTCCGCGCCTTAGCAAAGTCGGGCTTGCGCTGTCCTTCCTGCTGCTGGTACAGATCGCCGTGGGTGTCGCTGTGGTTCTGCTGCGACTGCCGGTACCGCTGGCCGTCGCCCACAATGCCGTTGCCGCGCTCTTGCTGCTTTGTGTCGTACATATCGATTACGTGGTAGGCCTGCGGCCCTCGCGTGATGCCATCGCCGGGGCTGAAATCGTTGCAAGGCAGGCCAGCCCGGGGGCGCTTGAGGTGATCCCGCAGCAGGTGCTGCCGACGCCAGCAATGCCCCCCGAACCCGCAGTAGCGGCGCCCCCCACCGCTGACCGGCTCTATGACCGGCTGAAGGGCCAGCTGGGCAAGACCCGGGGCGGGCTGACCGGCTTCCTCAGCGCACTGGCGCTTGGCAAAAAAGCCATCGACCGTGATTTGCTGGACGAGATCGAAGCCCAGTTGCTAATGGCCGATATTGGCGTTACCGCCACCCAGGATATTGTCCGTCATCTCACCGAC
>JBKCCF010000173.1:0-5073 GCA_046305255.1 Methylococcaceae bacterium | reverse complement strand
CCACCGGCCCCAAACCCGCCTGGTGCCGCCACGTAACAAAACACGACTGTACTTGAGTCACTTATGCGCACCATTAAAAATCCGATCGGTACCCCTTTGGTCAGAACCGAGCGTTACACCCTCTCGCTGCTGATTACCTGTCTGCTGGGTACAGCGCCGGTCCATGCCACCAGTCAGGAGAAGGAGGAGTTACTCAAACTGAAGAACACCACGCTTAACCTGATTGATATGCTGGTGGAGCAGGGTGTGCTCGACAAGAACAAGGCGGCCAACATGGTCAAGCATGCCGAGAAAAAGGCCGCTGATGAAGCCAGGGTGGAGGCTCAGAAAGAGGAGTCACAGCGCGCGGTCGGCGGGGTGGGGGTGGCGGCCAAAGATACGGCAGAATCCAATGCCATCAAGTCCCAGGGCCCTGCTGCCGGCGCAAAGGGCCCGGTGCGGGTTACCTACGTCCCTGACTTCGTGAAAGATGAAATCCGCGCCGATGTCCGCAAGCAGCTCAAGGAGGAGGTGGTCAGGGAGGTCAAGGCAGATGCGAAGAATGAGCAATGGGGTATTCCTGCCGCACTACCGGACTGGGTGAGCCGGATCAAGCCTTTTGCAGATGTTCGTCTGCGCTTTGAAGATCAGTTCTTCGGTAGCCAGAACCAGCCCAATACGTATTACAACTGGCCCTTGATCAATGCCAAGGGCGGGTTGCCCAATACCCCCAATCCCTACATCAATACCACCCAGGACCGGCAACGATTCCGGGTGCGGGCCCGCTTCGGTGCCGAGGCGCCCATTGTCGAGGGCCTGAAGGCTAACTTCAGGGTATCGACCAGTAACGAATACAGCCCGATCTCGACCAATCAGACCATCGGTAATTATGGCTACGGGTATATGATTCAGCTGGATAGGGCCTTCCTGCAGTACGACTATCTTGATGATCAGGGACATGACTGGTTTACGCTCTGGGGCGGTCGTACGCCTAACCCCTGGTTCAGTACCGATAACATGTATTACTCCGACGTGAGTATGGAAGGGTTCTCCGGCACATTCCGCTTGCCCTTCGGTCAGGATGACCCGGAAATTCGGGGCTACAACGCGCCCAATACGGCGGGTCGTCTCTGGTTCCAGAATCTCAATCAGGGGTTTACCAAGCCTAATGAAGTCTACCTGACCGGTGGTTTCTTCCCTCTTCAGGAAATCTGGCAAACCTCGCATGACAAGTTTATGGTCGCGGGTCAGTTGGGTTTTGACTGGCTGATGATGAACAACTCCCGCCTCAAGACTGGTGTGGCTTATTACAGTTATCACAATACCCAAGCCAGACAGGATCCGCTGGGGAGTACCGAAAATGACTGGACGGCCCCGCAGTTTTTCACGCAAGGCAATAGCGTAGCCAGAATCAGTAACGATCTTGATCCCGCCACCGAACCGAGGCTGGTCGGCCTTGCCTCCCAGTTCAATATCCTCGATATCATGGCTCAGTATGATTACACCGGCTTTGCCCCCAACCATATTCTGCTGACGGGTAATTATTCAAAGAATCTTGGATTCAATCAGCAACAGATTTACAACACACTCGGTGAGGATATATCGCCGGAAACTCAGGCGTATCAGATACGCGTGGACGTGGGCCGGCCCGATATGCTCAAACTGGGTGATTGGAATGCCTGGGCTGCCTACAAATACCTGCAGCGTGATTCGGTCATGGATGCCTTCACTGACGCCAACTTCCACAACTCAGGCACCAATGCCAAGGGCTATGTGCTGGGTGTGAACTACGGGCTTGCCAATAACGTCTGGGCTAACCTTCGGTGGTTATCCTCCTCCATCATAACCGGCGCACCTTATGATGTTGACGTGTTATTGGCTGATATTAATGCGCGGTTTTAACGGTCAGGTTACTGAACAGGGACATACTCTCGATAAACTCGCGTCGTGATGATACCTATGAATATGAAAATAGGCCCTTTTAATCCGATTTTGGCCCTGGCCGCCTATCTTGTGCTGGCACTGGCACTGGCACTGGCACTGGCCCTGCCGGTGCGGGCGGAGTCGGTCAAGGGTGGCGGCGATGCCGATATCGTGCAGACCCTCAAGAAAGCGCAGGGCATGTTACGGCAGCTCAGTCAGGAAAAGACCGAGCTGGAAGCCAAGCTGATGGGGGTTGAAAAGGAACTGGAGGACAGCAAAAAACTGCTGGATACCAAGACCAGGGAGGCTGAGGCAATGGCCAATGACATCAAGCAGAAAGAGGCCATCGTGTTGGCTTTGCAGAAAAACAACGAGATACTCAAAAGTAACAACGAGAAAATAAAGCAGCAGTATGGTGCGCAACTGGAGCAGGCGCGCAACCGCATCAACGCATTGGATGAGGAGTTGGAACTGACCCGTCGGGATAACACCGTACTGGTGGGAGCGGTCAAGGAGCGGGCTGTCTGGATGGCGGCCTGTGCCAAAAACAACAAGGAACTGGTAGAGGTCAACGCGACCATGCTGGAGAACTTCCAGGATCAGGGGTTCTGGGAAAGCGTCAAAAATGTCGAACCCCTTACCGGCATTACGACCGTCGCCAAGGAAAGTCTGGCGGAAAAATTCCGCTACAAACTGGATGATCTAAAGGTCACCCAGTGGCAAGACCCCAATGCATCCAGTCCCGCCGCCGAGGGTCGTAAATGATAGGGGTGTCATTAAGGCCGGCGAAAAACGTCCATTTTTGAGCCTCTGCCAGCCGCGTGCTTGAACAGCCGCTGTTTTCGCCCCTTGGTTCGAAAAGCCACTAGAATGGGGTCCGACTGATTATCGCGGATAAGATGATGCTCAAGCCGACCTTTCAATTTATCGCCTTGCTCCTCTTGATGGTCATTTTGCACGGCTGTGCCGGTTCCGGCTCATCCGCTGGAACTGGATTTGTAGGGATGGGCGGCATGGGTATGGGCATGCCGATGGGGGGCTGGGGTTACGGCTATAGCGGCGGCTGGGGCCACAACCAGCCGCCCGCAGCGGTCAGCGATACCCTCGACAGCGACCCTCACTACCCCACCCCCGACCACAGTAGCTCGTTTCAGGGCAACCTCAACAAGGACAGCGAAGACGACTATTATCACCCTGCCGCGGCTGATCGAGGCAACGGCTATGGCCTAATGTACTGAGCCTCGCGGACAGGGCCGTCGCCCTGGTTTGTTTGGTTTGGCTAGGGTCTGTTAACACATGCGGAGCGCATCTACGATCAGCGCGAAATGGATGAAGCCAGAGAACATGACATCGAGTTTGTCAAAGCGTGAGAATACAAGGCAAAAGCCCTTGAGTCCGCGAAACAGCCGTTCGACTTCATTACGCTTTCGATACATGGCTTTGTCGTATTCCCAGGGATCCAGACGATAATTTTTGGGGGGTACGACGGGTACATAGTCTAGATGCAGCGCCCATTGGCGTGTTTCATCGCCTTTTAGAGTGCGTAGTTCAGAATCGAATCTTGACCCAGCTTTAACTTATTGAAAAGCCGGGTCGTAGGTTCATGATCGATGCGGTCCGACTCCGTCAAAGATTAGCAGTTTTGATTGTGGAGTGACAAAAGTACGAGGAGGGAATCAGAGAGCCTTTTTTATGGCACTGATACGGATGGTTTTTCCTCCTACCTTGATATATTCGCAATATTGGATGGTTTTGTAGCCATAAGTTGGGCTATCAAGCTCTAGAAGCGTGAAATCGCTGGATAACGCCTTCAGCGAGTAGTCTCGGATTGTCCCGGGGAGAATAACTGTATCTATTCCCTTATCACCCCAGACTGTATCGGCACCTGACCCCGGTTTAATTCTGTCATTACCCCCGGCGCCATGGATTACGTCATCGGTCGGACCATTTGCATCGCCTGCAAGGATATCGTTCCTCTGCCCGCCCCAAATGGGCATTCCAGTAACCTGAGCCTCAAGACTTCCTTTGCCCGACCAAGAAATCTGGTGGTAGGTGTTATCTGCGCTGTCCCTGAATACGCAAAATTGGAAACTCCCATCACTCCCGACTGAGGGATAAAGTGTGAGATCTTTCTTGAGTTGCCGTATCGACTTGCGCCATCCTGTGGGTAATACGGCGTCATTAAAGGCTTGCTGAACCTCGGCATCGGTAGATTGGCCAGAGGCATGCATGATGTATTCATTGTTCCACTGATCGATGATGAAGTAGCGATTCAATGGAACGGCCCCATGAGTCCCTGCGGGCACGCCGTCTTGGTTGGCCCAGAACCGCATGTTCTGAGCTTTATAGTTCACGGTTACTTTGACCGAGCCTTGTGGGGGGGTTGTAACGAGGTTTCCTGCATAGTAGGCATTGACGGCAGATTGCCCGGAGTACTGATTGGGGTCATAAGGCCACATGGCGTTCATGGCCTTTGACATAGTTCCCCATGTATATCCATCGGTGGTCGTTATGTAGCTGGTTTTGCAGACGACTTGGTCCGGTGAGGCAATGAATTGAGACTCATTGAATTGCAGGTTACGTGTCGTATTTCGCGAGTAGGGGGCAGGCGGGACGTAGCCCGCATTCCAGACAGCCTCAGTCATCGGATTCGTTCCGCTATCTTTGTAGGTCAAGATGGGTGCTTGAGGGTTGGTGCTGACAGTTGACCCGTCGGTAATCTCGTAAGCCACCTCGAGCGGAACAAAACCTTGCGTGAGGCAGGAAATCGGGGCGCCAGCCCAAATGCTCGTGGATATTGAACCAAGCACAACGTGTTGAAGGCATTTTCGATAGTTCGCCATTTCTTATCTCCGAGCTATTTTTTTGAGTTCTGAGTGTAGGCTTGGGGCATTTAAGCCGCAAGAGGGTGTCAGAATTTCTGTGTGTGAGGCGTGAAGAGACTTTTCCACGTTGACGGGAGCCGAAGGTCCATACAGACCATAGGCAGGCGGCGCGGTGGGAAAGTCGGTGGTCATTTTATCAGCGCGCCGTCTCAAAGCGCTCGGCGTAGAGGATGGCAAACTGATTCATGGCCTCCTTCCAGTCCTTGGCCGCCCGGCCCCATTCAGCGGTGATGTTGCGTAAGGCGAGCCAGATCAGCTTGGCGGCGGCATCGTCGCTCGGGAAATG
>JBKCCF010000172.1:0-8886 GCA_046305255.1 Methylococcaceae bacterium | reverse complement strand
GGCGGGCGCTGGCGCGGCCGAGAGTCGCTCCAGTTGCTGCACCCGTTTCTGCAGATTGTCGATCTGGGCATCGCGTTGCTCCAGCTTGCCCCGCAGGTCAGGGGTGTCGGTCGCTGGCGGGCTGTTGACGCAGGCTGACTGGGCCAGCGCGATCAGGACGCAGGTCGTGAGTTGTCGGTGGGGGGAGCGAAAAAGCGGGTGAGAACAGGGGTCTGCTGGCGCCATTGACTCCTCCTTGAGTAACGGTTTGGCTTTACTTGAGCGTGACAAAATCCTCGTCACGCGGTGCCAGTTGATTCGGTGGCGGTAGGCCATCCTTTCTGGCGACGGTGAAGCCTACCCTCCCTATCCTGGGGTAGTCAATCCAGACATCTTCGAACTTGTCACGGGTCATGGTTCGGTTACCCCAGGCCGGATCTGCCAGCAGCACCCGATCACCGCGCACTCCCCTAAATACGACGAAGTGGTTATAGCCGTGCATGTTGAGCGCCACCATGATCGGTGCCCGCTCCAAAAGCGTATCGATGCTCAGCTTGCCGAGGCCGTTGCCCGCATATCCGCGTTGATCGACATAACGCTTGAGGTCCAGTAATGAAAAGCCCTGGTGTAATTGAACCAGGGTAGGATCCTTGAGGTATTCCTCCCGCTGGAACAGACCCTTGGCGATGTCCTTCTCGGTGACGTCATCACCATGTTGATACTTCAGCAGGGTTGCCAGCGCGGCGGCGCCACAGCTGATATCCCATTTTTGAACGACGACTTTATCCTGGCGTAATTCGATAAGGGTTTTGAAGGCAGGTTGTTTACTTTCGGCATGAGATTCCAAGGTGTATGTTACTAATATGGCTAACGTCATTAAAGCTATATTCATAATATTTATGGAGTTATGAGATATAAAAAAGCAGGTGAACCATTTTGTATTCACCTGCTTTCCGCTGACTATCCGGCTGATATCATCCGGATTAGACGCTTCCTTAGAACGCTACTGTGCCGCCCGCATAAGACGTGGTGTAGACTGAGCCCAGCGGCGACGTAGCCAGTGAGCCCGCATCAAACGTAACCAAACCCAGTATGTTGGTGCTGGATACTGACTGGCTGGCAGCGTTAAAACCGGTCGCATATCCGGTAGAGCTGCTCCCGATGGTGAGAACAAGCCCCGCATTAACCTGATCCATGTCCTCGGCATTCAGGTTAACGGGCTCCCCCGCGAAGCTCAGGCCAGATGCCAGCAGGAACACACTTGCAGAAACGGCTTTGTAGATTGATTTCATGATTTCACTCCTTGTGATTGATGAAAGTAACTAACGTTACAGTACTGGGATTTGGTTCGTATTAGATCCCAGTATTCCTGACGCGGCCAAACTGGCGTTATCAAGAATGAATGTGCTGACCGGGGTTTGCCCTGCGTCTGCGTTGGGAGAAAGTTTATGGGGATTATGGCGACAGGGAAATACTCAAATAGTGGGAATAGTATTGGTTTTGTACGTCCAAAGTATCACGGGGCGGCATAACTTTTGGCTATACTTGCCATGGTCGGTCCTGCCTGTGGTCGACAGGGGTTCCATGCGACGGCTAGAATCGCGCCGTTCCAAACCCTGACCAGTGCCTTCACTGCTCATATATCCGCCAAACCTTACCCGCGCAGTTCACGATGCCGATCGGTGCCTCTTGCATGAGACTCTCAGCCCTTGTGGGCGCTTTGCTACTGTTCGCCTGCGGGGGGAAGGACGCCGTGAAGTTGCCGGTTCGGTTCGACGCGGCTGAGGCCCGGGCGATGCTGAAACCCGGTACCAATCAACTGGTGGGGAGCGCCGTATTGCGCTTGTCCAGCGGTGCCGTCATTTCCTGTGCGGGCGAACGGGTTAACCTCTACCCTGCCACCGCCTTCGCTCAGGCATGGGTGCGTGCGCTTTATGAGGGTGAGGGTGCCGGTAAGAGCCCTCCCGATTTCGCCTACCGTCCTAATGACAGCGCTCCCGTGACCGTGATGGGCGCTTCCGATTTTCTGGCCGTCAGCCGGTCTGTGCCCTGTGATGCAGACGGCCGTTTCGAGTTCGATGCGGTGGGTGATGGCGACTTTTTCGTGATCCCCACGCTGGTCTGGCAATCGCAATACTGGGATGAGCATCACTTTTTCCACGGCAATCAGTACCACGACCGTGGCGGTACCGTCGTCAGGAAGGTTCATCTGCAGGGTGGGCAGCCGTCGGTGGCGTCGTTTCGCTGGAAGCTGCCCAGCTCCCGCTACAATCTCTGGTGAGTCGACCGGTTTGCCCGCACCGTTTTAGGTTCACCCGGCCACCGCCTTCATCTTCGCAAGGTATTCCCTGACATGGCAGATCAACCGCTCCGGTGCTGCATTCGCAAGCTGAGATCGGCCTGCACAGGCCTGGGTGGGCCGGTGCAGTCCACGGCCTGGCGTGGGCTGTTCATCCTGGCGGTGGTCGTGCTTATCGTCATGAAACTCGATCTCGGTGCAGTGAGCCAGCTCTTGCGGGGATTCGACCTGTTGCATGCCATCGGGATGCTGGGCGTCAGTCTGGCCTTGCTGACCCTGTTTGCCTGGCGCTGGCAATTGATCGCCAATGAGTTGGGTTATGTCGCGGGTTACCGGCAGTTTTTGCGGGCACTGTGGCTGAGTCAGGCCGCCGGGGAATTGGGGCCCGCGCTGGTGGTGGGCGAACTGACCCGGTTTAAGTCCATGCAGGGGCAGGGCGACAGGGGTAGCCTGCTGCTGAGCCAGGCGGTGGATCGCTGGTCCGGTAAGGTTGTTTTGCTGGTACTGGTTATCGCCCTGCTTCCCGCCTACCTGCCGCTTTATGGGCGGTTGCTCCCGCCGGTCAATCGACCTGCCGCGGCCATGATGCTGTTGCTTGCAGGCGGCATCGGACTGATCGGGCTGTATCAACTCTGGCGGCGCTGGCCTGGGGGTCGTGGATATGCCGCCCGGGTATTTGCGGTATGTAATCCGCTGTTGCACCCCGGCCATTATGCAGTGTCGCTATTGATTCAGGGCTTGCTGATTACCAATCTGGTTCTGGCAGCCAGTGGTCTGGGGCTGGATGCCCAGCTGGGGAAGGTGATGCTGGCCGGCCCCTTGCTGTTGCTCGGCATTGGCCTGCTGCCAGGTTTGATATCGGACTGGGGCAAGCGTGAAGCCACCGTGGTGATGCTGCTGGCGCCCGCCGGTCTGTTACCGGAGCAGAGCCTTGCGATCTCGCTGCTGTTTGGTCTGAGTCATCTGCTGTCGGCCCTGCCGGGCGTGTTCTTGTTGACGCGGCTGAATGCCGCCAAACCGGGTGCTGAGTAGCCCTATACCCGGCCTACGCGCTAGAATAGCTACCATTCCCAGCTTCCCATAACGACTGGAAAGCCAGCCGAGTCTGGTTTATCCCATTGTAAAATCAGCTTATGAATCAGAATCCTGACGCTGTCTCGGTCTCTCACAATCCCTACAATACCGACGATCTCCGCATCAGTGCGGTCAAGGAAGTCATCGCGCCGCATCAGGCTCATGACGAGTTTCCCATCACCGAAACCGCAGCAGCGACCATCCTCAAGGCACGGCAGGATATTCACAATATCCTGATCGGGCAGGATGACCGTCTGCTGGTGATCATAGGCCCTTGTTCCATTCATGATCCCGAGGCCGCCCTTGAGTATGGGCGCCGCCTGCTGGCACTCAAGCAGAGGGTGGCTCAGGATCTGGTAATTGTCATGCGGGTCTATTTCGAAAAGCCGCGCACGACCATAGGCTGGAAGGGTCTGATCAATGATCCCGACCTCGACGAGAGCTTCAACATCAACAAGGGGCTGCGCACTGCCCGCAAACTGCTTCGCGATCTGAATGAAATGGGAATGCCGGCGGCGACCGAGTATCTCGACGTGATATCGCCGCAGTATGTGTCCGACCTTATCGCCTGGGGAGCGATTGGTGCCCGCACCACGGAGAGCCAGGTGCATCGGGAGTTGGCCTCGGGGCTGTCCTGTCCGGTGGGTTTCAAGAACGCGACGGATGGCGGTGTCCAGGTCGCGATTGATGCCATCCATGCCGCCCGACGCCCGCATCATTTCCTGTCGCTGACCAAGGCGGGACACTCGGCAATTTTCTCCACCACCGGCAATGAGGATTGTCACCTCATCCTGCGTGGTGGCAAGAGTCCCAATTACGATGCCGCCAGTGTTGAGGCGGTGGCGGAGACGCTGGCAAAGGCCCGGTTGCCTGCCAATGTCATGATTGATTTCAGTCATGCCAACAGCATGAAGGAATACCAGCGGCAGTTGCAGGTCAGCGAGGATGTGGGCGCGCAGATCGCGGCAGGTGATCGGCGGATCTTTGGTGTCATGGTCGAGAGTCACCTCAACCCCGGCAACCAGAAGCTGGAGCCCGGCAAGCCCCCGGCTTATGGCATCAGCGTCACTGACGCCTGTCTCGGCTGGGACGATAGCGAGAGGCTGGTCGAGCAGCTGGCGTCCGCCGTCGTTGAGCGGCGGCTATCGAGTCAGCGCACCTGAGTCTTGGCCCCGGCGCAGGCTATTTCCGACTGTTATGGTGTAGAATTTCCCCGCCATCAAGATTCAAACGCACTGGCGGCTACTTGTGGTCGTCCATGAGCAACGCCGGTCGATGAGATTTTTTAATCAGATTGAGGAGACATCAAATGAGCGTACTGGTTGGTAAGCAAGCCCCTGATTTCACCGCCGCTGCCGTCCTCGGTAACGGTAGCATTGTCGATGCGTATTCATTCTCGCAGGAAACCAAAGGCAAATACGTTGCCGTTGTGTTCTATCCGCTGGATTTCACCTTCGTCTGCCCCACCGAACTGATCGCACTGGATCATCGTCTGGATGAACTGAAAAGCCGTGGCGTTGAAGTTTTGGCGGTGTCTGTGGACTCCCAGTTCGCCCACGCGGCATGGCGCAATACCCCCGTCAACAAGGGTGGCATTGGTGAAGTGCGCTACACCATGATTGCTGACGTAAGCCACACCATCACCAAGGCCTACGATGTTGAGGTAGACGGCGCTGCAATCGCCTACCGTGGTACTTTCCTGATCGACAAGAGCGGCGTGGTTCGTCACCAGACCGTGAATGATCTGCCGCTGGGCCGCAATATGGATGAACTGATCCGTATGGTCGACGCGCTGCAGTTCTTCGAAGAACACGGCGAAGTGTGCCCGGCCGGCTGGAACAAGGGTAGCAAGGGCATGTCCGCCAATGCCGAGGGCGTAGCCTCTTACCTCGCCGAAAACGCTGGCGACCTGTAAACCCTCAGGTATCCGGACCCGGTCCGGATCGCAAAAAAACCGCGCCTGACCCTGAACGTCAGGCGCGGTTTTTTATGGCCGCAGAAGTCTGAAGATTACTGATACTGCAACTGCACCCGATTCGGTCCCATCGACTGTTCCAGTCGGTCCAGCAATTCCTCCACCGGTGCAACCTGCCATTCCTCACCCAGCAGGATGAGGCTTTCGGCGCTTTGGGTGCGATATTCGATGTAGACCGGGCAGTTACCGCCGCGGAAGGGGGTTAACAGCTGCCTTAATTTCTCTACCGCTTCGGTTCCGCGAGGGACTGAATCCGGCCAACGGAGGGTCAGTTGTTTGGCAAAGGCGACCCGTGCCTGTTCAATGCTCATCAGTTTTTCGGCACTGAGCCGCAATTGACCGGCAAAGTCGTCGTAACTGAGATTACCTTCAGCGACCAGCAGGGTATCCTTGACCAGGTAATCGCGGAATCTGTCAAAAGCCTCCGAGAACACCGCGACTTCCAGCCGGCCGGTACGGTCGTCCAGGGTGGCAAACCCCATGCGCTTGCCATTCTTGTTCTGCTTGGTGCGCAACTCGACCACCAGCCCCGCCACCACCGCCTTGATGTCCTGCCGTCTGCCGTAGCTGCCTTCGGGATTGCTGCTGCGGTCATGCTTTTCCGATAGCGGGCCGAGCCGATCGCTGATGAAGTGGGTAATGTCCGACTCGTAGCGGCTAATCGGGTGGCCGGTCAGATACAGCCCGAGGGTAGCTTTTTCGTTGAGCAGTCGCTCCTGCTCACTCCAGCTTTCGACGGGGTTAGCGGCGGCGAGACTGGCATCCGCGGGCAGTTCAAACAGGCCAAACAGATCCTCCTGTCCTGATTCCGCCATGGTGCCGTGCTGCTCGGCTGATTTCAGGGCGTCGGTCAGTTCGGCGATATGGCGCGCGCGATTGGGGTCCAGCCCGTCCAACGCCCCGGCCCGTATTAGCGCCTCCAGTACCCGCCGGTTAGCCTTGCGCAGATCAATCCGCTGGCACAGGTTGCACAGGCTGGTATAGATCCCATGGCTGCGACGTTCTTCGAGTATGTCGCTGATGGCATTTTCGCCGACGCCCTTGATGGCGCCGAGTCCATACTGGATGGAGCCGTCCTCCAGCGCCGTGAAGCGAAATTCCGACCTATTGATGTCGGGCGGCCTTATCGTCAGCTTCATCTGCCGACATTCCTCAATGAAGACGACCACCTTGTCGGTTTTGTCCATGTCCGATGACAGTACCGCCGCCATGAAGGCAGAGGGGAAATGGCATTTCAGCCAGGCCGTCTGGTAGGACACCAGTGCGTAAGCGGCGGAGTGCGACTTATTGAAGCCGTAGCCCGCGAATTTCTCCATTAGGTCAAAAATATAGCCGGCAATCTTTTGATCGACCTGCAGACCGATGGCGCCGGTGATGAAAATCTCGCGCTGCTTGGCCATTTCCTCCGGCTTCTTCTTGCCCATGGCCCGTCGCAGGAGGTCGGCACCCCCCAGGGTGTAGCCCGCCATATCCTGTGCGATCTTCATGACCTGTTCCTGGTAGACGATGACGCCAGTGGTAGGCTTGAGGATGGGTTCCAGCACCGGGTGGGGGAATTCGGCCTTCTGCTTGCCATGCTTGACGTTGATGTAGTCATCGACCATCCCCGATTGCAGGGGGCCCGGTCGGAACAGCGCGACCAGCGCGATAATGTCCTCGAAGCAATCGGGGCGCAGGCGCTTGATGAGATCCTTCATGCCGCGTGATTCGAGCTGGAACACGGCGGTGGTCTGGCAGCTTTTCAGCAGTTCATAGGTTGGCGCATCGTTGAGCGGAATGGTGCTGATGTCGATGGGCATTTCACCACCGGCCGCCCGCCGGCGGTTGATCGTCTCCAGCGCCCAGTCGATGATGGTCAAGGTCCGCAGGCCCAGA
The DNA here is from genome assembly GCA_046305255.1 of Methylococcaceae bacterium. GTDB lineage: Bacteria > Pseudomonadota > Gammaproteobacteria > Methylococcales > Methylococcaceae > UBA6136. The sequence goes on along the minus strand of JBKCCF010000172.1, from coordinate 1,684 downwards.
AAGTCAAACTTGACCAGACCGACAGCCTCGACGTCGTCCTTGTCGAATTGCGTGACCAGGTTATCGCCGCCCGCCTCGCAGTAGAGTGCGCTGAAATCGGTCAGGTTGGACGGCGCGATCACCCCGCCACCGGCGTGCTTGCCGGCGTTGCGGGTCAGGCCCTCCAGCGATTGGCCAAGATCAATAAGGGCGCGCACGTCCTCGTCGGAGTCGTACAGATTCTTCAGGTCTTCGCTGTCTTGCAGGGCTTTTTCGAGCGTGATACCCAGCTCAAACGGAATCAGCTTGGCGATGCGGTCGACAAAGCCGTAGGGATGCCCCAGTACCCGGCCTACATCGCGTACCACCGCCTTGGCCGCCATGCTGCCGTAGGTGATGATCTGCGACACCCGGTCGCGGCCGTATTTCTGGGCGACATAATCAATGACTTCGTCGCGGCGTTCCATGCAGAAATCGACGTCGAAGTCGGGCATTGAGACGCGCTCGGGATTGAGACAGCGTTCGAACAGTAACTCGAATTCGATCGGGTCGAGATCGGTAATCTTGAGGGCATAGGCCACCAGTGAGCCGGCTCCCGAGCCACGCCCCGGCCCCACCGGAATCTTGTGGTTTTTGGCCCACTGGATGAAGTCGGCCACGATCAGGAAGTAGCCGGGAAAGTCCATCTGGTTGATGACGCCGATTTCCAGCTCCAGTCGCTCCCGATAGGCCTCAATGCGCTGTTCCGGACTGCCGCTGCCGACCGGTGGTCGTGCCGCCAGCCGCTCATCCAGACCTTTGCGCGAGGCGACCGCGAAAAATTCGCCAGTCGTCATGCCTTCCGGCACGGGGAAGTTGGGTAGGAAATTCTGACCCAGAGTGAGGGTCAGGTTGCAGCGTTTGGCGATCTGCACCGAGTTTTCCAGTGCCTCCGGAATATCGGCGAACAGTGCGAGCATCTCTTCAGGTGTTCTGAGGTACTGCTGGTCGGTGTAATCGCGCGGACGGCGCGGATCATCCAGTACCCGGCCTTGATTGATACAGACCCGGGCCTCATGGGCATCGAACTCGGAGGATTCAAGAAAACGCACGTCGTTAGTCGCCACCACCGGCGCATCACAGGCCAGCGCCAGCCGGATGGCTTCGGCAATATAGGCTTCCTCATGGGGACGGCCGGTGCGTTGCAGTTCGAGGTAAAACCGGTTGTCGAAGACCCCAAGCCAGTGCAGGAGGTGCGAGCGGGCGGTTTCGGTATTACCGGCCAGCAAAGCCCGTCCAATCTGCCCCTGACGGCCGCCGGATAGTGCGATCAGCCCCTCGTTCTTGGTCTCCAGCCACTCCGCCATCAGCAGTGGTACCCCCTGATGCTGATTTTCCCGGTAGGCACGCGAGATCAGTTCGGTAAGGCTGCGATAGCCGGTTTCGTTCTGGACATAGAGACTCAGGGCGAAAGGCGCGCTGGGTTCAGCATTGTTGAAGACCAGCACGTCGGCGCCAGCAATCGGTTTGATTCCGGATGACTGGGCAGCCTTGAAGAATTTGACCAGAGCGAACAGGTTGCAATGATCACTTACCGCCACCGCCGGCATCCCTAGCCTGGCGCAGCGCTTGACCAGCGCCTTGACGTCGATCAGACCGTCGACCAGCGAGTATTCAGTATGGAGTTTGAGATGGACGAAGGAGGGTTGGGGCATCGTTCCTGGGC
>JBKCCF010000171.1:0-11037 GCA_046305255.1 Methylococcaceae bacterium | reverse complement strand
GCCTGCTCCGGCAGCACAAGGCGCTGTACCCGGCGGTACCCACCAAATCGGGCATCATGCTGGGGCTGGGTGAAACGATGGCGGAAGTTCACGACGTGCTCGCCGCCCTGCGCGAACACGGCTGCGACATGCTGACCGTGGGCCAGTACCTGCAGCCCAGCGCCGATCACTACCCGGTGGCCCGCTATGTGGAGCCGGCCGAATTCGACGCACTGGCCCGCCATGCCCGCAGCATCGGCTTCAGCGCGGTCGCCAGCGGCGTGCTGGTGCGCTCGTCCTACCATGCCGACCATCAGGCGACGGCTGTTATGGGACCGGCGTGAACCGTGAGGGGCTCTGACCCTGAAGCGGCATCCGAGCAAACACCCCCCGCAGTGCTGATTCAGCACTGATTGATGCCGGCGATGACGGCAGGTGAAGAACGCCATTTACTTGAAGGCAATCGCCACCGCGGTGACATCTGGCGCGGCGGAAAATGTAGGGGTGGAAGGCTGGACGAGACATGGGAAACACAGCGCCCTTCTTGCGGGAGACTCGCTGCGCGTAGACGGGTAACCGTCGGGCGTCAGGCGTACCCCCGTGGCGAGGTTGACGCTCAAAGTGACCTCAAAAAACCCACCTTTCCGTCCAAAAATGAATCCAGATACCTGTTTTACTTACCTGTTTTACTTAAGGGTGGCTTTCACTGGCCTAAGGTTTTCGATGCTCCCTCAATGCGGGTCGCCATGGGCGGCCTCCAGATGCAAACCAAGACCCCGGTGGCCAATCTGTCTGGCTGACACGCATGGCCCATCAGTATTCATAACAAAACGGGAGCTTCAAGCTCCCGTTTTGCGGTTCTGCTAACCCGTTAAATACCCTGCAAGCAAGGTTTAAAGACGATCAGATCAACCTGAGCCTCCTAACACTAAAGGCTAGGGGTTAAGGTCACTGAGTTTAATCAGATTAACCTGAGCCCCCACACCAGGCGCCAAGGTCATCACTAAGGGTGTGGCGCTGTTATTACGCAGGGTAATGACATCACCCGCCGTAAGTTCCAGCTGTGCAGTGCCTGAAACCTGCCCGGTAGCAACCAGAGCAGTAATAGGTGTAGACGGATGCACCGTACCATTCACGGCAATCGCAATCTGAGAGCCTACCCCTGCCGTAATGTTTACAGAATAGGAAACCTGATAAACACCGTTATCAGAAACAGAGATTACAGTGGTGCTTGGTATATGCGATGGTCCGTTTAGTGGCCCGTTATTGGACAGGGGGATATCCGCGCCTCCTACAACCGTGGAATCGGCAATCGTAGCCAACTCATAGACATATCCGCTTGAACTGATTCCGCCGGGCCCGTTGGGCCCGTTGCCCCTGTTGCACCATCATTTCCGTTCAAGCCCGTTGCCCCGGCCGGACCCGTCGGTCCCATCGGACCCACTGGCCCCATTTGACCTGCCGGCCCCATTTGACCTGTCAGACCCGTCGGCCCCACTGCACCCGTCGGTCCCACTGCACCCGTCGGTCCCACCGCACCTGCTGGCCCCATGGGGCCTACGCTACCCCTCGGTCCGGCGACACCCGCAGGCCCCGTCGCTCCACGGGCGCCAGTGGCACCCTGCTGGCCGGTCAAACCCCGCGGGCCGACAGCACCGGCAGCACCGGGTATACCCTTGTCACCACGGGGGCCCATTGGGCCCACGGGGGCCGGTCGGACCGGCATTAGCTGCAAACGCATCGACGCTGCCCGCCAGCATGATCGCGGTAGCGACGGCGTGACTCAGCACTTTTATTTTTCTTGGCATAGACATGAACTGATCTCCTGCTGGTTAGGCATGAACTAGGGATTTGATCCGAACAGGCGAAAAAATTTGCCAGCAAACAGGCAAAGACAATATGGAAACCTTTTGAAACACGTTCGCCGGCGGCGGCATAATGATGCGGAGAAGCCGACCCGCCAGGGTGCCGCCTGCTGATCGAATCAACCGAAACAGGTCACCACCATGCCCAACATCTGCCTTTGCGCGATCTTCAGAAACGAACGCGCCAATGTGGTCCGCTGTCTCGACGCGGCCCTGCCGGTCATCGACGCCATTTCGATCTGCGATACCGGTTCAACCGACGATACGGTTACGCTCATCGAACAGTGGGGCCGTGAACACGACATCCCGACTACGGTGCATCACGCCCCGTTCGTCAATTTCGGCCACGCGCGCAGCCTGTCCTGCACCCTGGCCAAACAGGCCTACCCTGACGCCGATTACCTGTTGCTGGTGGATGCCGACATGATCCTCACGGTGGAGCAGGGCTGGGACAAGGGCCAGCTGGTGGACGATGCCTACTATCTGAAACAGGCCAGCCCCAACCTCGAATACTGGAACCTCAGGCTGCTGCGGGCCCGTTTGCCGTGGCAGTGCATCGGCGTCACCCATGAATTCTGGACGTGCGAAACGCCTTACAGCAGCAGCCGACTGGACAGCCTGTGGTTCGATGACCGTGGCGACGGCGGCTACAAGGCCCACAAGTTCAGCCGCGACCGTGATCTGCTGAGCGCGGCCATCCAGGACCCGCACACCGACCCGGCTCTGATGTCGCGCTACACCTTTTACCTGGCGCAGACATACAAGGATATGCGCGACCTCAAGAAAGCCCTCATCTGGTACCGGCGGCGGGTGAGTCAGGGCGGCTGGCCTGAGGAGGTCTACATCGCCCAGACCGAAGTGGCCCGGCTCACGCAGCTGACCGGCGCCGGTCACGATGCGATTGTGCGTGAATACATCAAGGCTTTTGAAATACGCCCGACCCGCGCCGAAGCCTTGTGCAATCTGGCGGCGTATTGCCGGGAGGTGGCGAAGTACGCCGAGGGGTACATCTACGCCAAGGTCGGCGTCAGCATCCCGCAGCCGGATGACATGCTGTTTGTGCAGAGTGAGGTCTATGCCTGGCGCCTGCTGGATGAACTGTCGATTTGCGCCTATTACCTGGGCCACTATCAGGAGTCGTACGACGCGGCCCAACAGGCGCTGGCACAACTGGCCGCTGATTCGGCCGACCGCGCCCGCATCGAAACCAACCTCGGCTTCACCCGGGCAAAGCTTGGCACGCCGCCGACGGGTCTGCCCGCCTGACGCGACCGTATTTCTACCTACTGACGCCCCGCTGTCAGGCCGTTACTCTTGCCGACGCCCACCCGCTACGCTGGCTCCGGCCAGCCGTTCGGCAGGGAAGCCATCAACAGCAACAACAACCACGGACGGTGAGGTTTATCCATGTTTCTCAAGCAGAAAAAAGCGGGGCATCTGGTCGAGGTGCTGGGGCTGAATGATCTGTTCAATCCGACCCGAAAGTCGATCGTCGGGCGCTTGCATTACGGCGAGGAAATGCAGGATGCCGAGGCCTTTCTCAAGACCGACCTGCTGTTCCCCTCCGGTGAGGAACTGCCGCATTGCTGGCTGGATCTGCACTACCGCGACAGCGAACTCACCCGCTAATCGCCCTGCGGGGCCTGCCCCCGCTCGATGCGTTTAGCCTCGTCCCAGAGGGCATCCAGTTCTGCCAGCGTATGGTCGGTGAGGATGCCGCCGCGGGCGGCGACGCGGCCCTCAATATGCTGAAAGCGGCGGGTGAACTTGCGGTTGCCCGCCCGCAGACAGGCCTCGGCATTCACCCCAAGATGGCGCGCCACGTTGGCGATGACGAATAGCAGATCGCCCAGTTCCTCCTGAATGTTGTGGGCGTCGGCCGCCTGACAGGCGGCCTTGAGTTCGTCCAGCTCCTCATGCAGCTTGTCGAACACCGGCGCTATGTCGGGCCAGTCGAAGCCGTGGCGGGCGGCGCGTTTTTGCAGTTTTTGTGCGGTCATCAGGGCCGGCAGGCCACGCGGAATGTCGCCGAGCACACTGGCAGCCGGTTCGGCCCTGCCCTTTTGCTGGCGCTCCAGCTGCTTGGCGTCCTCCCAGTAGCGCTGGCGTTCGCTATCGTTTTCGAAGGCCATTCCGGCAAAAACATGGGGATGGCGCCGGATAAGCTTGTCGGCAATGGTGCCCGCTACGGTTTCGAAATCAAACAGCCGCGCTTCTTCGGCCACCCGTGCATGGAACACGACCTGCAACAGCAGATCGCCGAGTTCTTCACAGAGATCGTCGGGGTCGCCCCGTTCGGCGGCATCGGCCACCTCGTAGGCCTCCTCCAGTGTGTAGGGAATCAGGCTGGCAAAATCCTGTTGCAGATCCCACGGACAGCCGGTTTCGGGGTGACGCAGCCGGGCCATGATGCTGAGCAGTCGGTGCAGATTATCCATAAGCATTTGAGGGTGAAGGGTGGATGACAGGGGAAAAGCGGTTGCAGGGCAATGGGCGGTATCCTAGCCAACCTGCCCGCCCTCGGGCCACTTCGGATTCAGCCCGCCCATGCGCATCTCCGCCGCCTTCATCTTCGTTGTCCTGCTCTGGTCGACCACGCCACTGGCCATCAAATGGAGCGGCGAGGGACCGGGGTATCTGTTCGGCGTGACGGCGCGCATGTGTCTCGGCCTGTTCTGTGTGCTACCGGTGCTGGTGCTGCAACGCCAGCGCCTGCCGCTGTCCCGCAAGGCGTTGCTGGCGTATCTGGCCGGTGCAGTGCAGATTTTCGGCGCCATGCTGGTGACCTACTGGGCTTCGCAGTTTATTCCCTCGGGCTGGATTTCCGTGGTGTTCGGCCTGTTACCGCTGATTTCGGCGCCGCTGGCGGCATGGGTGCTGGGCGAACGCAGCCTGCGACCGGGGCTCATCCTGTCCTATGCGCTGGGCTTTGGCGGGCTGGTGGTGATGTTTCAGTCTGCCCTCAGCCTGGCCGAAGGCGCCGCACTCGGCATCGCCGGCGTGATCGTCGCCGCCATCCTGCAGGCCGCCAGCGCAGTTTGGGTGAAGCAGATCAATGCGGGCCTGCCGGCGCTGGTGCAGGTGGCGGGCAGTCTCGCGCTGGCGGTGCCCGGCTACCTCGTGACCTTCGCACTCAGCGACGCCCCATGGCCCGACCGCCTGCCACTGTCCAGCCTGCTGTCTATCGCCTATCTGGGCGCCATCGCCACACCCGTGGGGTTTGCGCTCTACTTTTATGTACTCAACCGACTGCCGGCGACCCGGGTGGCGCTGATTACGCTGATTACGCCGGTGCTGTCGCTCTACGTCGGCCATGTGGCCAACGGCGAACCCCTGCATGGCAAGGTGCTGCAGGGTACGGCGCTGATTCTGGCCGCCTTGCTGTTGAACCAGTGGGGCAACCGGGGGCAGCCGCCCGTCGCCACCCCGCCCCGGCGCCGACCGCTCAGAAAGACTCGCCGTAAGTCTCGCGGTAGCGCTGCTTGAAGGTCGCCAGCGTGAAGCCATGGTTCTGGGTGCCGTAGCACTCCACCTTGAGCGCGCCCATCAGCGAGGCAATCCGGCCGGTGGTCGGCCAGTCCAGATTTTCCATCAGCCCGTAGACCAGACCGGCCCGGTAGGCATCGCCGCAACCGGTGGGGTCAACCGCTCTGCGCGGGGTGGCAGGTGGTATTTCGACACTCTCGCCGCCGACGTGGATCACCGACCCCTGCGCGCCACGGGTGACGATCAGCGCCTCGACCTTTTCCGCCAGTGCCGCCAGTGACAGGCCGGTGCGCGCCTGTAGCAGCTGCGATTCGTAGTCATTGACCGTCACCCAGCTGGCTTTTTCGATGAAGTCCAGCAGTTCCTCGCCATTGAACATGGGCAGGCCCTGACCGGGGTCGAAGACGAACGGTATCCCCGCCGCCACGAACTCTGCGGCGTGCTGGATCATGCCGTCCCTGCCGTCGGGGGAGATCAGCCCCAGCCGGATAGCCTGATTCCCGGGGACACTGTTGTGATGGGCAAAGGACATCGCGCCCGGGTGGAAGGCGGTGATCTGGTTGTCGTCCATATCGGTGGTGATGTAGGCCTGCGCGGTGTAGCACTCCTCCAGCACCGTAATGTGATCCTGACGGATACCGCAACAGGACAGCCACTGCGAATAGGGGGTAAAGTCCTTGCCGACGGTCGCCATGATCAGGGGATCGCCGCCCAGTTGCCTGAGATTGAAGGCGATGTTGCCGGCGCAACCGCCGTATTCCCGCCGCAATTCCGGCACCAGGAAGGCGACGTTGAGGATATGGACCTGTTCCGGCAGGATGTGGTGCTTGAATTTGTCAGGGAACACCATGATGGTGTCATAGGCCATGGAGCCGCAGATTAGTGCTGTCATTGTGGGTTTTGATGTTGCTGTTGAAGGGGTGGGCGGGCCATCCGGCGTGTCAGCTGCCGAACCCGTCATGGCTTCGACAGCGCTGAATCTTTCGCGGTCAGGACTCGCCGCGACGCAGTTCCAGCCCGACCTCGGTGGTCATGAAGTGGTAGGTGTCCTTGATGATGCGCTGTTTTTCCAGCTCGGAGTTCAGCTCGGCGTCAATGTCGTCGGTCAACTGGCGCATGATCATCTTGGCGATCTCGCCCTTGATCGAGTCGAAATAGGCGAGCAGTTCCTGTTCCAGTTCCTCGAAGTAGTTCTTGATCCCGCGGCGGGCGAACAGGTTGATCTGGTGCTGCTGCTTGCGGGCATAGTCGAGGATGCCGGTTTTGTAGTATTCCAGCGCGCGGTCAATGGCATCGCCCCGCACACTAAGGCTTTCGACACCGACCGGCGCACCGGTCAGGCCGGCATGGATGCGACTGAGGGCATCCAGCCCCAGCCCCCGCAACTGCTCAATACTGTCCTTCGGCCCGAGCAGGCTCATGCCGCGGGCCAGTTGCAGGGCATCATCAGCCCGTGCCTGAATGGCGGTCATCAGGGTCTCGGTGCTCTGCGCCTCGTGGCGGGCTTCCTGCTCCATGACGGTTCGCCCGAACTGATTGATGACATCGCCATACTCAAACAGGAAGACATCGCACATGCCTTTCAGCCGGTTGAGCATGTCGCGCCCGCTGAGCCGGTCCTGCAATACGCTCAGCACATCATCCGGCAGCACTGCCGTGGCGGTGATGCCCTGCAATAGCTGGGACAGATGCCGCCGCACCATCTGCTCGTCCAGCAGACGCAGTAGCTGGCCGCGGAAGGCGTGCTGGATGTTGAGGTTTTGCTCGATCTTGTGCGGCAGACGGCTCACCACGCTGTTGAGGTCCAGCCCTCTGAGCAACTCATTTTTAAGCGATTTGCGATCCAGCGTATCAATCGCCGACGTCACCTGCTGGCTCAGCTGCGCCTGGTCCTCCTCGCGCCAGAAAACGAATTCCGGCAACAGCTCGGTGCGCAGCATCATGATGTGCTCCTCGACCGTCGCCCTGAGCCGGCGCAATGCCTCGTCCTGCCTGCGGGAAAGCTGGCTGGCGATGAAGGTGCTCTTCATGCCATCGTCATCGACATCGCGGTAATTCTGGTACAGCGGCTCCAGCCATTCGCGCAGGCGCCTGGCAAGGTCCAGGTATTCGCCCCGGGCTTCTTCCAGAAACTCGGCCTTCGCGGTGTAGGCCAGATATTCGAACAGACTGCTGCGGAAACTGGTAAAGCTTTTGGTTTCCTCCAGTGCCTTGATCTGGTGGGTGGCCTCGTTGCGGTCGGGGATGCGGCCTATGGCCTTTTTGAGTGCGTCAACATGTTCGCGGATGCTGCGGGTGCCTTCCAGCCGCCCCTCCTGTATCAGCTTCAGCAGGAGGTAATTTAGCGCGGAGACCTTGAACACGCGGTCCTTGGTGATGTTGAAACCATAGTGCTCAATCTTTTGATCGAAATTGGCCAGTTCCTCTTTCTTCTGCTTGCTGCTCAACACATCCCACTGGTTGATGACCCAGAAGGCCCGCTGCAACACCCGCTTGCGCTGGTTGTGGATTTCAGCCAGCAGTTCAATTTCCTCCCCTTCCAGCAGATGGAACACCTTCATGGCGATCACGAAGGCTTTGGCATCATTCTCGACATAGGTTTTGGTCACCTTGCGGTGACGCGGATTGACCACGCCCAGCCCCGGCAGGTCGACCAGTACGACATTGTCCGGAATGTTCACATCGGCGAGATAGATTTCTGCCTGATTCACGAACAGGACATCGGCGTAATCTTCCGTAACATAGTTCGGCAGGTCCTCGAGGGTAATCTCGCGGGTGGCCCCGCTCAGCGTGTCCCAGCCCTCAATCAGCGCCTTGAGTTCGTCGAAAAACTTCTGCTTGTTGAAGGTCCCGTATTGGCTCTTGTGGCGCTCGATATCGCTGTTGAGCCGGGCCAGCACGTCGGATCGGCCGAGCACGCGGTAGAGCTCCGGATTGGTGCGGAGCTCCTTCGACAGTTCCTCCAGATAGAGGTCTTTCAGTTCCGCCCGCTCGGCTTCGCTGAGATAGGAGATGATGGCCTTGTTGACGCGGCCCTTGCGGATCAGGGTCGGGATGGCAGTCAGCGACTTCGTCGCCTGCGGCAGAATGTCATCGCCCAGCACCGCATTGATGATGGTACTCTTGCCGGCCGAAAACGCCCCGAGGAAGGCAACTGGAAACTCCGGTGATTTCAGCCGCTCCAGCCAGGAGCGCTTGCGGTTGATGAAGTATTTGAAGTCTTCCGACACATCCAGGTAGGGCGCGGCGGCGTCGAAAACCTCGAACAGGCGGGTAAACGCCTTCACGTAATTGTTGTAATCCGCCTCTTTCATCGCGTCGTTTTCCTTATGGGGGCTTATGGGGCAGGGCGTGCAGCCGGCAGGGTTGATGCTTGACGATCAACCCGCGCGCCTGTCATGGCCGGAGGGCAGGGGTCAAGTCTATCATTTATGGCACGCAGGCTTCCTGCCGGCGATCAGGTCACGGAGGCGAGATAGGCGTCAGCCCCCATCAGGGCATCCAGTTCGGCGGGGTTGGACGGCCGGACACTGAACAGCCAGGCCGCATAGGCGTCCTGATTGACCGATTCGGGCGCCGAAGCCAGCAGCGGATTGACCTCGACGATCTCGCCGGACACCGGACTGTGAATATCCGAGGCGGCCTTGACCGACTCAATCACGGCGACCGGCGCTGCAGCTTTAACCACTTTGCCGGCGTCCGGCAGGTCAATAAACACCACGTCGCCCAGTTGCTGCTGGGCAAAATCGGTAATGCCGACCCGGACAATACCGCTGTCTTCGAGCTTTGCCCATTCGTGGCTTTCGGCGTATTTAAGATTGCTGGGTAGATGACTCATCGTAAATTATTCCCGTCTGGTGATGGCCTGTTGCCGCAGGCTTAGGTATCTTCCCGCAAAGTACGAGAAAAACCCCTTGAGGTAAAGTAAATGGATGGGCAAACGCACCTGCTGGAAGGACGCGGGGATTGGGATGCGCTCCGGTATCGCCCGGTCCGGCCCCCGGGTGCGGAGCCGAAGGGTCCGGATTGCCGGCCACTGCCTTATGACACCGATTTTAACGCCTCGTCACGGGATGGGTCAGCACATTGAACAACCGCGCTATTCGCATCGCCCGCAGCCTTTGCCTGCTCACGGCGCTCATGCCCGCGCTCAGCACCGGGGAGCCCCGCATACTGATCGGACCGACCGAACCGGAGGAGGAACCCGAAGTGGTGGATACCATCTCCGGCCTCAGCTACGACCAGCTCAAACGCCTGCGTGAGTTGCGGAAATGGCTGGAGGAGCGCCAGATGATCCGCGAGCAGCAGCAACTCGGTACCCGCTCACTGCGCCCGAATGGCGAATTGTTTTCCGACCGGGAGCTGCTCTCGCCGCTGGGCCAGCGCTATGGCGACCGACTGCCGGCCTTCAGCGCCCGCAGTGGTGGCAGCCTCAAACTGCCGCCACTGCCCCGCTTTGACGACAGCGACGATGACGTGGGCGCGTCGCGGGCGGAGTTGCCGTTCACCCCGCGGCCTGATCCCGCAGGAACCGCCACAACGACCCAACCGCCGGCCCTGCCCGCCAGTAGCCCCGAGGGTCGCCGGATTACCCATATCTACATGCCGACTGCGGCGGGGCAGGAAAACCAGCCGCAAATCGAATACGAACTGAACCACAGCGACGCACCCCCGACCGGCCATGACTGACTTCCTGCGCCGCGCCGAACATCAGTACGACGATCCGCTATCGCTGATCTGGCTGGACTGCGCCGCCCGCGTCGGCTTCAGGGTACGGCGCTCGGCTGAGGCGTATGCCTCCAGCGATGGCCACGGCACCCTGCTGATCGCCACCGAAGACCAGTTCGACCCCGATGACTGTCTCGGCCAGATGATTCTGCACGAACTCTGTCATGCCCTGGTCGAGGGCGAAGACGGCGAGCGGGCGCTGGATTGGGGGCTGGACAACACCCGAATGGGCAAACCATGGCGGGAACACGCCTGCCTGAGGTTACAGGCCTGGCTGGCAGACAGTGTCGGACTGCGCGACTTTTTCGCCCCGACCACCGACTTTCGCCTGAGCTTCTGGGCCACGCTGCCGGCTGACCCTTTCGAGGCGGCGCCGGATAGCGGTGGCCGCCGGGAACGCAGTTGCGTAGCGGCCCGCATCGCCGCCTGGCGCTCGGCCCAACCCCGCTGGCAAACCGCGCTGACCGAAGCCCTCCGTGCCAGCGCAGCAATTGCCGCGACACTGCGCCGTGCGCGACCGCTGGCGCCAGACCCCGGCCCGAAGCCCGATACGGAGGCCACCGCGCGGCCCTCGCTCTGGACCACCGCGGGCGATCCACCCCCGGTCCACCCGGCAGGTCATGCCACCGTCGCGGCGTATTTTCAGGGTCTATCCTGCCGGCACTGTGCCTGGAGTTATCGCGGGCGCGGCCGTTTGCGCTGTCGCCACCGCCCTGCCGTGGCGCTGGCTGAGGACGCCCCGGCCTGCAGCCGCTATGAGCCCGCGACCGAACTGGATTGCCAGACCTGCGGCGCCTGTTGCCGGGAAGCTTATGATTCGGTTGAAGTGTCGGCCCGCGACCCCATCAATCGCAGCCATCCCGAATGGGTTCTGGTCATGGACACCCACCGCAAACTCCGGCGCGCGGGTTCACGCTGCATCGCGCTGAACGGTGGCCACAGCCCCACCGAAGCCTATGCCTGCAGCATCTATGAGGAC
>JBKCCF010000170.1:0-11473 GCA_046305255.1 Methylococcaceae bacterium | reverse complement strand
GGTAGCGTCAATCATCTGACCACCCCGTGCGATAAATCCTTTCTTCAGCAACTGCCTGGAAACCCCTTCAAACAGGGCCATGGCACCCACTTCACCAATCCGATTCTCAAAACTCCAGATCGTCGTCCGATCAGGTACCTTCAGTGAATGCGTCAGGCCACAGAAACGTTGATAGCTCAATCGATCCAGGAGAAGAAACTCCATCCGTTCGTCCGAATGATTGTTGAGTCGCTTCAATACCAGAATACGCACCATGGTCTCCGTCGGATAGGCCGGACGGCCACCCTTCGCACACTCCCCACGCGGAGCCACCTGATCCACCGAAGCAGCCAGTGCTTTGAAATCGATACAGGCCTCAATCCCCGCCAGAGGATCACCCATGTGATTGATCTGGCTCTCACGCTGATGAGAGGCAAAGAGGTCGTTTTTGATCGCTGAGAGCTTCTTCATCTCATCCGCACCATATGGCCCCAAATGACGCTAATTCTACCGGAGCGTCCCACAGTAGGGAGGTTTTTCGAGGTGCCCACTAGGGTGTGTGAGCCTCTGGTCCACCAGTTCGACAGCGTTAAGCGCGGCACTATTGTGAGCGCCTGCGGTGAAGTACTGGTTCGTCAGGCCCACCTTCTTGAACGTCACTCCGGGATGGCGATGCTTGTAGAAATCTTCGCCGGTGCGATTCTGTATAGCTCATTTCGTTTGCGGTCATGGCTCTTCTCAATAGCTGATCTGGAAGCCTAACTGCACACCACGACCTGGCTCGGGTGCGAAGTTCTTAAGATAGGATGTCGAGTTGCGGATATCCTGATTGAGCAGGTTGTTGCCCTTCAAATAGAACAGCAGATTCGTGTCAGCATAGCTCTTGGCCTCATACTGCACGCCCACGTTCATTAGAACCCAGCCGGGGGTTTCGGTCTCGTTCTCGGCAGCATATTCCTGGGTTTCACCGCGCATCACCCGGAAGAAGGTCGACCATTTGTTCCTGGCATAGTCGAGTTGCAGTCCGTACCGTAGCGGCGGCATGAAAGGGACGTTGCCGTTGCCGGCATTGACCAATTGGCCGCGGGTGTAGTCGCCGAACAGGGTCAGGTCGAGCAGTCCGTAGTGGTTCTCCATGAGCGGTAACATGACATTGGCCTCGAAGCCCTTGAAAATGGCGTTGGCCTGTTCGATCTGCAGGATGGGCAACTCGCCGCCATGGTCATGGTCATCCCCGCCATGGATGCCTTCCTCATGGCCGAAGATTTCTCCGGTGTACTGGGCGTAGATGTAATCGTTGATCCAGTTGTTGAAGAGGTTGAACTGGGCGTTCACCCAGTCCTTGCGAAAGCTGTAGCCCAACTCCAGGTTGAACGAGGATTCCATGTTGAGATTGGGGTTGCCGATCTCGTAGGCGCGGGTCGCGTGGTGTACACCATCGACGTACAGTTCCTGGGCCTGTGGACCTCGCTGCGATTCGGTGAAGGCCAGACTCAGATTGTTGGCAGCGTCTATTTTCCACAAGCCCGACACCGAGCCGCTAACCGGCAGGAAACTGCGACTGCTAAATCCGCTGGAGGCCGCAGGGCTGACGCTTTGCGGCTCAATGCGGAGACCGAAGTCATAGATGAGCGGGTCAGTCTCCAGTGTCTCGACGGCAAAGACACCGTAATTGGCGATGTTCGTCAGCGGCAACGTCGCTTCTTCACCCTCGGCAGAGGTAGTCCCATTGACCGACTGGAAGCCCCATTGACCCTTGAAGGGGCCTAACGGTTGATGATTCAGTTCAAGGCGGCCCTCGTAGGAATCACTTTTCCAGAGGGTGCCGGCGTTACCGCCCTCGAATTCGGTATGCTGGTAATCAGTGTAGCCAAACCTGGCATTCAGTTTCTCGACGAAGGCAAAGGGATGGTCAATGCCACTGCGGAAGTCGTACTTGGTCTGCTGAAGGTTGATCCGGATGTTGGGTGCGTCCGGAACGCCAATCGGGGGCACGCCGTAATTGTTCTCAAGATAGTTGATTGCGGCGCCGACGTAGCCGGGATCGCCCACCCAGGACATCCCCAGCGTACCACCCTTGGCACGGGCATTGGTGTTCGGCACATAACCCTGGGTGTTTTGCAGGGTGGGTTCCTCGGCCAGCGCCGGGTCATAGCCCCGGGCGGCGTTCACGTCAATGGCGGAGCCGCCGATGATTTCGTTGCCGCTGTTACGGTAAAAACCATCAAGGTGATAGGCGAACTCTGATTTGCCACCTTCCAGTTTTAGTGAACTGGAAGTCTCGTCCAGTGCTGAATTGTAAAGTTGATTGAACGTGCCGCCGATGGGTTTTACTGCTTTTTTGTCCGGGACGCGGTTATCGATGACATTGACCACGCCGCCGATGGCCCCGCTGCCATAAAGCAGTGTCGAGGGTCCGCGAAGAATTTCGATACGCTCGGCCTGTGATGGCTCAATGCTGTTGGCATGATCAGGGCTGATGTTGGAAACATCGTTGTTGCCGATGCCGTTTTCCATGATTCGCACACGCGGACCGCTAAGACCGCGAATCACCGGTTGGCCGATGCCGGGGCCGAATGACTGGCTGTTGATCCCGGGTTCCTGTGCCAGCGTCGCACCGATTGTGGGGCCCATTTGCTGGCGTAGGGCATCGTCTTTCAGCACCGACACGGGTCTGGCCAAGCTGCCAATGGTGCGCTCAAGGGGTTCGCTGACGACGATTTCTGCAAGTTCATGTACCTGGCTCTCGTCCGCCAGGTAGGTTTGGGCGCGTGCGTCCGGGTTTGCTGCAGGCTCGGTCTGGATGCTGTCCTTGGGCTGAATCGGAAAGGACGATGTTGAGCCGTCAGCGCCCACCGCATCTATTGAGGTTGAGAGAGCAGCCAGGCAGATTAAGCGGGTAGTGTGACGCATGATAAATGTGTTTTGGTTTTAGGGTTACATTATCACATATCTTTTGGGCAAGAAAGGAGCGGGTATCCCATTGGCTCTTTGGCCTTGGGTTGCTGGTGCGTACGGTCGATGGACTCGCCAGGGTAATGTCCGGCGCCGCCATGCGACTGATCCACTGCCGGGTCAAAGGCGGGACAGGGCCTGCTTTTATGCTAGGATAAGCCCGTTTTTTACCGAGGTTTCAGGTATGTTGCGCAGACTTTTTTTCACCCTTCTGCTCGCCGGTTTTTTGCCCGTCGCGACTCTGGCAGACAATGTTGCGGATGCCCGCAAGCCGGTGGATCGGCTGAATGCTGCTCTGATTGAGGTGATGAAAGGCGGTAAGCAGCTTGGTTATGACGGACGCTATAAGAAGCTTGATCCGGTTGTGCGGGATACGTTTGAGTTTGAGGCTGTATCGTTAATTGCCCTGGGTGGGCACTGGAAAAAACTGGAACCCGCCCAGAAAGACGCTTTCATGAAAAAGCTTACTGATTTAAGCGTCGCAACCTATGCGGCCCAATTCAAGGAATACGGCAACGAATCGTTCCAGTTCGACGCCAGCCAGGACATGAAGAACGGTCGGTTACTGCTCCGTTACAATATGGTGGCGCCCCAGGAAAAGCCGATAAAGTTTGAGTACTACGTCGGTCAGGTCGGTGGACAGTGGTACATCCTTAACATCGTGGTCGACGGCATCAGCGATCTGGCCCTTAAAAAGGCTCAGTACACCAGCGTGATTGACCGCGAAGGGTTTGATGCCTTGCTGAACAAATTGACTCAAAAAATAGCGGACTATGCCAGGAACAACGCGGCCTGATGGCTCGCACCTACAAAAAAGGCGCATCAAGGCGCCTTTTTTGTAGCCTGCTGTCGGTCTCGGCTATGTTGCCGACCCGATGCAGAAACGCTGAATCAACCGGCTGATTAGGGCGATGCCTGGCTGAATATGGGCGAGTGGCAGGTACTCGTCCGGCTGGTGGGCCTGATCAATGTAGCCCGGTCCTATCACAATGGTGTCCATGCCGAGCTGGCTGAGGAAGGGGGCTTCAGTCCCAAATGCGACGGCACCCGCAGTGTGGCCGCTAAAGGCCTCTGAAGCCTTAACAATAGCGGTATCGGCTGCTGTTTCGAACGGCGGCAAGCCGGCAAACAGCCGCTTTACCTCCAGCTTGAGCCCCGGAAACCCTGCAAGGGTAGGGGTCAGCCGTTCGACCAGCATCTCGTGCACCGCATCAAGCTGCATGCCCGGCAAGGGTCTGATGTCAATCAGCGTCTCGCAATGGCCGCAGATGCGGTTGGGGTTGTCGCCGCCATGAATGGCGCCAAGGTTGATGCTGGGGTAATCGACGGTGAATGCGGGATTTCGGTATCGGGCCTTGAGTTCAGTCCGAAAGGCCAGGACTTCGCCCAGCACCGCGAGCATACCTTCCATGGCATTGGCACCCAGTGCAGGGTCGCTGGAATGACCGGAGCGACCCGTTACCGTGATGGACTCCATCATCACGCCCTTGTGCATGCGGATAGGCTTCAGCCCTGTGGGTTCGCCAATCACGGCCTGCCGCCCCAGTTGCCGGTTCATCGCCAGCAGCGCCCGCGCCCCCGACATTGAGCTTTCCTCGTCCGCAGTACCGACGATCACCAGTGGGCGCTGCAGGTTCTCAACCCGAAAACCCGATGCGGCTTCCAGCATCAGCGCGAAGAATGACTTCATATCGGCGCTGCCCAGGCCAAATATCTTGCCGTCCCGTTCCGTCGCAGTGAACGGGTCGCTGGCCCACAGTTCAGGGTTGCATGGCACGGTATCGGTATGGCCGGATAACACCAGTCCCCCGGGAATATCCGCCGCAGATGAGGCGCCCAGCGTAGCGATAAGGTTGGCCTTGGTCGGGCTTATGGCGTCAATTTCGACCCGAAACCCAAGTGACTCCGCCCACCCGGCCAACAGGTGAATGACGCCAAGATTGCCCTGATCGTAGCGCGCGTCGGTCGAACTGACCGATGCCTGCCCGATCAGCGCAGCGATCATCTCTGGTAGTGCAGGGAGTGAGCGCTTCATGGCCTAGATGTTCTCAAGGCCCTTGTCGGTTACCGCTCCTTCCGATGCGGAGGAGACCAGCTTGGCGTATTTGGCGAGAACACCGCGGGTATAACGGGGGGCCGGCCGTTGCCATTGCTGAAGGCGGGCGGCGATCACGTCATCAGCAACATGCAGAGTGATTTCGGCATTCTCGGCATCAATGGTGATGCCATCGCCGTCTTCGACTATTGCCAATGTCCCACCCGAATAGGCCTCGGGCGTAATGTGACCGACCACGAAGCCATGGGTACCGCCGGAGAAACGGCCATCCGTAATCAGTGCCACATCCTTGGCCAGTCCCTTGCCCATGACGGCAGACGTGGGGGACAGCATTTCACGCATGCCGGGGCCACCCCTGGGGCCTTCGTAGCGGATGACGATGACATCACCCTTGACGATGCTGCCCTCAAGAATCGCCGCGAGCGCCAGTTCCTCGCAGTCAAAAACCCTGGCGTTACCCGTAAAGCGCAGCCCCTCCTTGCCGGTGATCTTGGCGACGGCGCCTTCGGCGGCAAGGTTGCCGCGCAGAATTACCAGATGGCTATCTTTCTTGATGGGCTGATCCAGTGATCGAATCATGTCCTGTCCGACCGGGTAGGTGGGGGCCGTGCTGAGGTTTTCGGCCAGCGTCTTACCGGTCACGGTCAGGCAATCGCCATGTAGCAGGCCCGCATCCAGCAGGATCTTCATCAGCGGCTGGATGCCGCCGATCTCTACCAGTTCCGCCATCGCATATTTGCCGCTGGGCTTGAGGTCGGCCAGCAGGGGAACCCGTTTACCAATACGGGTGAAATCATCCAGACTAAGGTCGACGCCGCAAACATCCGCCATCGCCAGCAGATGCAGTACCGCATTGGTTGAGCCGCCCAGCGCAATCACGACGGTAATGGCATTTTCGAAAGCCGGTTTGGTCATGATATCCAGCGGCCGGATACCGAGTTCCAGAAGCTTGATGACCTGTGCGCCGGCCTCGTGACAATCGCGCTGTTTGTCGCTGGAGATGGCTGCCTGGGCGGAACTGCCAGGCAGACTCATGCCCAGCGCTTCAATAGCCGAGGCCATCGTATTGGCGGTGTACATGCCCCCGCAGGAGCCGGGGCCCGGAATCGCCCTGGACTCAATCTGCTTGAGTTCGTTATCGTCGATCTGGTCATTGGCGCGAGCGCCGACCGCCTCGAACACCGACACGATATCGAGTTTTTTGTCGCCATGGCAGCCGGTGAGAATGGTGCCGCCGTAGACAAAAATCGCCGGCCGATTCAGGCGGGCCAGGCCGATCATGCAGCCGGGCATATTCTTGTCGCAGCCGCCGATGGCCACCACGCCATCAAAGCCCTGACAGCCGACGACTGTCTCGATGGAGTCGGCGATCACCTCGCGCGACACCAGCGAATACTTCATGCCTTCCGTCCCCATTGAGATGCCGTCAGAAATAGTGATGGTGTTGAAGATGACGGCCTTACCACCGTGACCATCGACGCCCTGGGCGGCTTCATCGGCCAGTCGGTTAATGTGCATATTGCAGGGGGTCACCATGCTCCAGGTTGAGGCAATGCCGATCTGGGGTTTGGCAAAATCGCTGTCGGTGAAGCCGACTGCGTACAGCATGGCACGACTGGGTGCCCGTTCCATGCCATCCACGACCTGGGACGAAAATGTACGCGTGTCATTGCTTTTATTGCTCACGTTAAGAGTCTCCGGAACGATGTAGTGGTAGTGGGAAAGGTTTGGGCAGGGTTCAGAACGAACCCCAATCATTCTTGCGCCGCACCGTCAGGCGAGGCAGGATCACACCCACGAGGATGCCGCCCAGCAGGACGAGTGAGCCGATCATGAACCAGGCTTGTTTCTGGTCGGCGTTCATTGAGTTCTTTTCCCGATTGGCCGCTTCAAGTTCCTGCTTGATGCTGATCAGGCTCTCCTGCAGTTGGTCACGTTCGGCCTGGATGTGCAGGGCGTTATTCGATACCTGTCGGACGGCGTTCAGTTCGCTGCGGAGTCGTTCGACTTCTGCCTGCAGTTGCTCAGTCGATAGCGGTTTGACTTCAGGGGGCACCGCTGCCTCGGGTGCGGTGCTTACAGCGGCGGTGTTGGCGGGTGCAAGGTCGGTGATGAAACGGGTCGCCAACCAGCCGATTTCGCCGCTACTCAACCGGACCTGGGCATTACCGGTACGTGGGTGCTTTTCAATAACGGTGATCTCGGTACCAGCGACCAGTTGCTGGATGACTTTTGCCTTGCGACCAAAGCCGTTTTTGAGTGTGGCCCCGACTTCGTTACCGACATAGGCTTTGGTTTCTTCGGCCTTGAGTGCGAGGGGCATGGCCAGTGCCAGGATCAAAAAAATTCGAATGAACATACACGGTATAGGGGTTGAGGAATATTCAATGGGAGCACCACGGTGCCATGGGCATTATTTAGCCCGGCACGGATGGGGCTTACAACGGCGGTATCGGGTTCGCTGTGTAAGAGAATCCAATAATATCACCGACAGTGATAAGCGGAGTTGTCATTCAATAGCATCTTCAGGGCCAGGGGACACGGATCAATTGCGACTGAAGGCTGCCCGTACCCGCGCTTGGGGTAATGGCAGACGGCGACTGCCGGTGGGCCGTGCCCGCTCAAATACGGGCGGGGCGGCCTATTTTTCCCAGCAGGCCATAGAGCGTCGGCCTTGAGATAGCGAGCAGGGCTGCAGCCTGAGCCATGTTATCGCCGGCGGCCGCCAGCGCCTTGTGGATGACCTCGCGCTCAGCGGTATACCGGGCCTCTCGTAAGGTTGGGCAGACCCGTTGCGGCAGCGTCGGTGTCAGGTCCAGATCGCTTGCGCTGATCAGGCGGCCGGTGGCCATCACCACTGCGCGTTTGATGCGGTGCTCCATCTCCCGGATATTACCGGGCCAATGGTGGCTGGCCAGTGCCACCAGAGCCTCTGCGCTGTAGCCCCTGAGATGGGGCCGGCCTAACGCTTTGGTATAGCGCTCCAGCAGTTTGCGGGCCAGTAACAGGCTGTCACCCTCGCGCTGCCGGAGGGGTGGAATCTCGACGATCATTTCATTGATGCGGTAGTAGAGATCCTCGCGGAAACGACCTTCTTCAACGAGGTGAGGGAGTTTGCGATGTGTGGCGCAAATAATCCGGATATCCAGCGGGATGGCCCGCCGCCCCCCCACGCGCTCAATGCTACGCTCCTGCAATACCCGCAGCAGCTTGGGCTGCAGGGACAGGGGCAGATCGCCGATTTCATCCAGAAAGAAGGTGCCACCCTGTGCCATTTCGAATTTACCCTGAGTCTGCTGGCTGGCGCCGGTATAGGCGCCGCGTTCATAGCCAAACAACTCACTCTCAAGCAGGCTCTCGGGAATCGCTGCCGCATTGACGGCGACGAAGGGCCGCTGGGCCCTTGGGCTTAATCGGTGCAGCGCTTTTGCCAGCACCTCTTTGCCGGTGCCGCTCTCGCCGAGCAGCAACACCGAAATATCGGTGGGTGCCAGTCGCTCAATGGTCTGACAGGTCGCGCGCATGGCCGCGCTGGTGGCAATGACGCCCGGCAAGGCAATGTCGCGATCGTCGCCAACGGCACCATAACGCTCATTCAAACCCAGTTGTCGTAACGCCTGCTCAACGATGGGCTCCAGCGTCGGCGGGGTGACCGGTTTGAAAAACGCATCATGCGCGCCGTGGCGCAGGCCCTGGGCCAGTGTGGATGCCGCTGACGGTGTTCCCAGCAGAATGACCCGGCTGTCGGGAGCCGTAGCAAGTATCTGCTCGAGAACTGCTAGCATCTCCTTGCCCTGTCGAGTCTCCGGAGGCGAATCCATATCCAGCACGACGATGCCTGCCGGCTGGTTGCGCAGTGCTGTCCCCAATGCATCGGCGTTGGCAACGGCGAGCGGCTGGTGCTGTGCGAAATGTCGGCACAGGGGCTGACGGATGTTGGCATCGGATGACATGATCACTAACGGTCGGGGATGATTCGGAGCGGGCATCGTGGTCCTTGCTGCGGGCGATGAGATGATGGTGGGCAGAGCCTGCCACGTGGTTCTATTGCTGACCAATAGTGTTGCGGCCGACTAACGGCGGTGGGCTGTCGAGCCAGGGCTAACCCTCCCCGCGCAATAGCGGCTATCATGGGCCCCGCCGTGAGCCCTGTGGCATGGCCTGCGTCAATAATGGCACCAACAGCACGCTGCATCGTTCTTGAGACGCGCCTCCTTCGTACCTTCAGTGGGTTGACTGCGGGCATACCGCAGACCCCGGACAGACAGGATATTCATGAAAGTATTGGTCACGGGCACCGCCGGTTTCATCGGTGCGGCCCTCTCCCATGTGTTGCTGGCACGCGGTGACGAGGTCATCGGTGTTGATAACCTGAATGATTACTATGAGGTTAGCCTCAAGCAGGCGCGCCTCGCCCGACTGACGCCGCAGGTCGGCTTTACCGAGGCCAGAATCGCTCTTGAGGATCGTGATGCGCTATTCCGTGTCTTTCGCGAGCATCAGCCGCAGCGGGTGGTCAACCTCGCCGCACAGGCCGGCGTCCGCTACTCACTGACCCATCCGCAGGCCTATGTCGATGCTAACCTTGCAGGCTTCTGCAATGTGCTGGAGGCCTGCCGGCATCATGCCGTCGAACATCTGGTCTATGCGTCTTCCAGTTCGGTCTACGGGGCCAATACCGCGATGCCGTTTTCGGTGCATCAGAATGTCGATCATCCGGTCAGTCTGTATGCCGCCACCAAGAAAGCGAACGAGCTGATGGCGCACACCTATAGCCACCTGTTTGCGATTCCTACCACTGGCCTGCGCTTCTTCACCGTGTATGGTCCCTGGGGCCGGCCTGATATGGCACTGTTCAAGTTTACCCGCAGTATCCTCGAAGGCCGGCCCATCGACGTCTATAACTTCGGTCGCCATCGCCGAGATTTCACCTACATTGATGATATCGTCGAAGGGGTGGTGCGGACGCTGGATCATGTCGCGGTACCCAATCCCGACTGGACTGGTGATCATCCTGATCCCGCCAGTAGCAAGGGCCCTTACCGACTCTACAACATCGGCAACCATGAGCCGGTCGAGTTGATGCGCTTTATCGAAGTACTTGAGGACTGTCTGGGCAAGAAGGCGGAAAAGAATTTCCTGCCGTTACAAGATGGCGATGTACCCGCCACTTTTGCCGATGTTGAAGACCTCTGGCGTGATGTTGGCTATGCCCCGAAAACATCGATTGAAACTGGTATTGCCCGCTTTGTGGCCTGGTACCGGGATTACTACGGTGTGGCCGGATAATGCCGAGCGTGCCGTTTTACCAGGAGCGTGGTGTACCAAGATGAGTAGATTCCCTAATGCCAGCGTACCATTGCTGGGTTTTGCTGCCTGGAGCGGGACCGGCAAAACCACCCTGCTGGCGTGCCTGATTCCGTTGCTGAAGGCAAGGGGCCTGCGTGTCGGCTTGATCAAGCATGCCCATCACGACTTTGATATCGACCACCCCGGCAAGGACAGTTTCAAACTGCGTCAGGCCGGGGCTAGCCCGGTTCTGGTCTGTTCGGCCCGTCGCAGGGCCTTGATGACCGAGCATCCTGAACCGGTCGAGCCGACTTTGGCGGGCGAGCTCGCCTGCCTTGACCAGACGGGTCTCGACCTTTTGCTGATTGAGGGCTTCAAGCGCGAGGCCTTTCCCAAAATTGAACTGCACCGGCCGGCACTGGGTAAACCCCTGCTGTTCCCGGATGACCCCGCCATCATTGCGATTGCAACCGAAGCCGATGTTCAGCTGACTACCGGTTTGCCTCGGCTTGACATCAATCAGCCTCAGGCGGTGGCCGAGTTTATTCTCACGAGGTATCTGTCGCATGGCTGAGTCTCACCCGTTCTGTGATGCACCCGCCGGCTTGATAGCGCTGGATGAGGCCATTGCGCGTCTGGTGGCGGGAATGGTGCCGGTCAGGGCCGTCGAGCGGGTGGGGCTGGATCAGGCCCGGGGTCGCGTATTGGCAAACGATCTGCTGTCCACGCTGGATTTACCGCCCTTCACCGCCTCTGCGATGGATGGTTATGCGCTGCGGGCTGAAGACGCAGTGCCGGGGGCATGGCTAAGGGTTACGGGCACTGCGCTGGCGGGTCGGCCCCATACGGGTGTACTGGCGGCGGGCGACTGTACCCGTGTTTTCACTGGCGCCTGTCTGCCGCCTGGCGCCGATGCCGTGGTGATTCAGGAAGAGGCCTCACGCGAGCGTGACGGGGTGCGGCTGCAGGTGTCGATGCCGGTGCTGCCGGGTGCCAATGTTCGTCTGCAGGGTGAAGAGCTCACCGCAGGGACGCCACTGCTGCTGGCCGGAACCCGGCTGGGTCCGGCCGAGGTCGGGCTGCTGGCTACAGTCGGTTGTGCGGAGGTGGATGTGCTGCGGCGGCCTCGGGTCGCCTTATTTGTCACGGGTGATGAATTATGCGAGCCGGGTCAGCCGTTGAGCGAGGGCAGTA
>JBKCCF010000169.1:0-4144 GCA_046305255.1 Methylococcaceae bacterium | reverse complement strand
CCCACAGGCCGCCACTTCAGAGGAGGTCAGGCCACCCGGCTTGCCGATGTAGAGATCGGAGAGTTTCATCCAGTGGTGCATGTCATCGGTATACCCCAGCACCCGGTAGCGCTGCCGACATTGGGCCGTCAGGTCTTCAATGCGCTGTCTGAGGTCACCGTTGCGGCCGCAGACGACAATCACCTGCACATCATGCCGCAGGGCCAGTAGCCGCTCGACCGTGAAGGCCGCCTCATCCTGCCCCAACGCGCCGGCTGACAGCAGCAGCGTCGGCAGTTCCGGGTTCAATTCGTGTCGGCGCAGCGCCCCTTCCCGGTCCAGCGGCAGGCCGAAGCGTTGATCAATGGGGATACCCGAGACCGTAATGCGCTCCGGTGGCAGCCCCAGCATTTCGAGAAAGGCCCGGGTTTCATCCAGCGCCACGAAATAGCGATGGAATGATCGTGACAACCACATGGCATGAAAATCGAAGTCGGTCACGACGATGGAGAGATGGGCCTGCAATTTGCCGGTCGCGATCAGATGGGAAATGATGCCCGCCGGCATGAAGTGGGTGCAGACGGTCACATGGGGGTCGAAGTCGCGGATGAACCGGACCAGCGGCTGGGTGTTGAGGCGGTCGATCATGTGCCGCATGGTGTCGGTGCGCCAGGGTTCGTCGCTGGTCCTGTACCACCAGCCCAGAAAATTGGGGGCCGACGTGATCAGGGATGCGTAGAACTTGGAGTAGAAATTGCGGAACAGCGTGTTGGTGTACTGCAGCACATCGCAGTTGATGACTTCGGTCACCCGTCCGTCGGTGGCAAAGCGCTGCTCCAGGGCCTGCGCCGCCCTGATGTGCCCATTGCCGGCGCCCACCGACATGATCAACACCCGCCGGCCCTCAGAGTCTGCCGGCAGTGGCGATTCAGGGTCCCCGGGCAGGGATGTTGCGGAGTTTCTGTATAGACCGGTATTCGCCGCCATGGGCCCCATTATCCTCCTGCAACATGACAGCTTTCCACCCGCGCAGTGACTCGCCTACAGCCACTCATTACCCTTCTTGCGCACATGCTCGTAGAACGCATCCATAGCCTCGACGAAGGATTCTTCCTTGGTCCAGAAACTGGGATAGTCGCCGCCCTTGCGAATCAGAATGCCCGCGACGGCGGCGGGGGAGGCCGGCTCGACTCCGGAGGGGAGTTTGCGCTGACCGCGCCAAAACTCGCGTGGAGCGACCGCGGCCGGCAATGGCAGCGCCACCGGGCGGGTGAAGAAGGACTGGACGGGCTGGGGTTCGGGCGGAGCCTCGTCGAGTGCCGACGCCAGCGCCGACCCGAGGCTGGTATCCCTGAGCCGTCGGATCAGTTCGGCACGGGTCAGTCCCCGCAATTCAAATAGCAGGAAGGGATCCTGATCCAGTCGGCCCGCCAGCAGGTAATACAGGGCGGCGGTGTGCTTGCAGGGATTCTCGTAATCGGGACAGGAGCAGTGACTGCGGATATCAGCCCGACTGGCGGGCAAAAGACTAAAGCCCAGCTCGGACAGTGGCCGCTCAATCTCGTCCGGCATCTCGTTGAACAGCAGCCGTGAAACAAAGCCGGCGCGACTGCCAATCAGGGCCAGGGCGTCCTGCCAGGCGGCGTCCGGTATCGGGGCAAATGCGATGCTGGTCTGATATTCCGGCACCTCATGGACGCCATAATAGGGATTGACCGAGCCACGGATGGTCGCCGTGGCGCTATTCTGGCTGACTTTCCAGCGCAGGATGCGGTTGCCGGTAAGGTACTGGCGACCCCGCGCCAACCGTCCCGCTTCAGTGAATGATTCCAGCACGGCCAGAAAACGCCGGCCCCACCAGGTTTTGCCCAGCTTGTTCATACTCTACTCCAGCACGGCCATCCGGTTCAGCGCAATCAACTCCTTGAACGTTTCGTTGTCGAGCCGGGTCAGCCACGATTCGTCGTTCCCGACGATCAGTGAGGCGACCTGTTTTTTCTCCTCAATCAGCCGGTCGATGCGTTCCTCCAGTGTGCCCAGGGTGATGAACTTGTGGACGAAGACATTTTTCTGCTGACCGATACGGAAGGCACGGTCGGTGGCCTGATCCTCCACCGCCGGGTTCCACCAGCGGTCGAAGTGGAAAACGTGATTGGCCTTGGTAAGGGTGATACCGACGCCGCCGGCCCTGAGCGACAACACGAACACGGCAGGGCCGGTGTCGGCATCCTGAAATTCGGCGATCATCCGCTCCCGCTTGGCGGCCGGCACGCCACCATGCAGGTAGAACATGGGGCACTTGAGCTGCTCGCGCAGGTGCTTTTCCAGCTGGCCGCCAATTTCCGCGAACTGGGTGAAGACCAGCGCACTTTCCCGCTCACCAATCACATCGCCCAGCATGTCGCACAGTCGCTCCAGCTTGGGCGAGCGGTCGCCGCTGAACGCACTGCCGTCATGCAAAAACTGCGAGGGGTGGTTGCAGATCTGCTTCAGCCGGGTCAGGGTCGACAGGATCAGGCCTTGTCGGTTGATGCCGTCAGCCACGCCCAACTGTAGTTCGACGTCTCTCACCACAGCTTCGTACAGTGAAGCCTGTTCCTTGCTCAGATTGCAGAACTGACGATTTTCCAGCTTGTCCGGCAGATCACGGATGATCTCGGGATCGGTCTTGACCCGACGCAGCACAAAGGGCTCAATCAGGCGCTTGAGTACCTCGGCGCGGGCGGGGTCATTGTCGCGCTGTATGGGAAGTTCATAGCGCTGGCGAAACTGCGACTGCTTGCCGAGATAGCCGGGATTCAGAAAATTGAAGATGGACCAGAGATCCAGCAGCCGGTTTTCCACCGGGGTACCCGTGAGGGCCAGCCGGTGATCGGCGCTGAGTTTCAGCACCGCCTTGCTCTGGGCAGAGATGGGATTCTTGATGTTTTGCGCCTCATCCAGCACCACCCGCCGCCAGTGGATGGGGGACAGCAATTTCTCGTCACGGCGGGCCAGCGCATAGGAAGTAATGACGACATCGTAGTCGAGGCAGGCCCGCCTGAACTCGGCCGCATCGCGCACCCGCACCGTGCCGTGGTGGATAAAGGCCTTGATGGCGGGGGCGAAGCGCTCGATTTCCTTTTTCCAGTTGCCGATGACCGAGGTCGGGGCGACCAGCAAGGTAGGCGGCAGGGTGCTGCCGTCTGCCCGCTCCTGCACCAGTCGGGCCAGCACCTGTATGGTTTTGCCCAAACCCATGTCATCGGCCAGACAGCCATTCAGACCCAGGCCTTCAAGAAAGGCCAGCCAGGCCAGTCCCCGCTTCTGGTAATCACGCAACCGGGCAACCAGCCCCTTCGGGTCCTCAGCCGGTTCAAGCTGGCTATGGTCGCGGAGCTTGCCCAGCATGTGAGCCAGCGCATGACGCGGCTCAATCTCGAAGAAACTGGCATCCTCGGCCGATTTCCGCATCAGTTCGGGCAGGCTCATGCCGTCATCTTCGTTACGGTGCCGGCGCCAGAACTCCAGCATTTCCCGCATCTTCTCGCGGTCGAGCGCCAGCCAGCGGCCTCTGAAGCGCACCAGCGGCGTCTTGCTCTCGACCAGATGGGCCCACTCCGACTCATCCAGTGTCTCTTCGCCCAGCGACAGGTCGTAGCGGTAGCTGATGAGATTCTGCAGGTCCATGGCGTTGCGACGGTTGGAGCCGGAAGGTGACGGCCCGCCGGCCTGCATCCGGATCTTGGCGCGGCGGCGGCCCTGTGGCGTCCACCAGGAGGGTACCAGCACCGTAAAGCCGGCGTCTTCCAGCACCCAGGCATCTTCCTGCAGAAAGGCGAAGGCTTCATCCAGGGTAAGGTCTATGCCCGAGGGCTCGAGCTCATCCAGGCCTGCCCACAGGGGGGCGTAGATGCGGGCAGCCTGCCCCAGCGCCAGCAACAGGTTCTGATCAAAACCCTGACCGCAGAGCGCGGCGAAACGCTGCTGAGCCGCCGTCTGCAGCGTCCAGTAGTGCGCCAGGGTCATCTGCATGGAGGGGTCCTTGTGGGGCGCGACCAGCATATCGAGTCGCCAGGGATCAGATTCCGTCGTCGCTTCCTGCAGCTGAAACAGCAAGGTGAAGCCGGCTTCACCCCGACGACCCGCCAGCTTCCGTCGCCACCCCAGCCAGTCGTGATAAAGC
>JBKCCF010000168.1:0-5223 GCA_046305255.1 Methylococcaceae bacterium | reverse complement strand
ACCCATGTGATCAATCTGGCTCTCACGCTGATGAGAGGCAAAGAGGTCGTTTTTGATCGCTGAGCGCTTCTTCATCTCATCCGCACCATATGGCCCCAAATGACGCTAATTCTACCGGAGCGTCCCAAAGTAGGGAGGTTTAAGGACACGATTCGGGACTTCAAGCAGGGCAGCGACTGGCTTTACTTTGATGGGCTGTCGGCACTCGACGTGGTGCTCACCCCGAAGCGTGGCGGCGTTTTACTCACCTGGGGCAGCGGTGCGGACAGTATTTTCTTCCGCCGCGCGAGTACTGACGATATTCAGTCATCATGGTCGTTCTCGATCTTGGAGTAAATTCTAGTGAAGAAATATATTATTGACCTTCTCAAGGTTAGGATGATTGCATATCCCTTTATTAGCACTATGCCTCTGGCAGCGTCGTGGCAACTACCGCCTGTCAGTAATATTCGGGGGAAATACATGAGCAAAACCAATAAATACCGGTTGTTAGCGGGCGCGTGTCTGGCGCTGGCCGCCTCGCAGGGCGCAGCCACCCAAGTATGTTACGAGGCGCCTATGCCCTTTACGGGCACAGGTACTGGACCTACCACGTATGAAACCATCTGCAATGACGTAATCACATCTATTATGATGACGTCGGAAGAGGCTCTCATGCTGAGTATGGAGGACACACGGACGAGAGGTTATTCGGAGCAGCAGGCGCCTGATCTTAATATATTTCATTTCCACTATTTGCCAGAATATCAGTAAAGGTACCACGCCATATACATGCGTCTTTTGAAGACATACCCCTATGGTCAAAGGAAATATCCTGAGGACTACTTCTTGCTGTTTAAAAATTACCCGGAATATCAGGCGAAATATCCGGGTGAATACCAACGCCTGTTCGATGAATATCCCGCCTTCCGCACCAAGTACCCCGATGACTATCGGACCGCAGTGGCAAGCGTACCGCTTGAGACCGACTGTTCAGCCGTCAACCCCACGCTGGGCACGCCGGGTGTTCATCGCGGCAATGCCCAGGCCAACCAGCTCAAGGGCCAGGACCCGACCGGCAGCTACACCCTGCTGGGTCTGGCCCGCAACGACCTCCTGTGTGGCGGTGATGTGAACGATCGCCTCGATGGCGGTACCGGCAAGGATGTCCTCATCGGCGGCGGTGGCGACGACCGCCTGACCGGCGGGCCTGGCCGTGACAAATTCGTATTTGAGCCGGGCTGGGGCAAGGACACGATCCTTGATTTCAAGCAAGGCGACACCCTTTATTTCAAAGGACTGGCCTCTAAGGATATGGTCTTCAAGGCAAAACCGGGTGGCGTTTTAATTACCTGGGGCGGCGGCCTGGACACCCTTTTTGTCCGTGGGGCGACAAAGTACAGCGTGGAGTTAGGAAGTCAGTATAGTGAAGCCTCGATCTGGTGGACAAAATAATTCAAACTGGAACACCTATATAGTGATTAACGACGACGAGGGCGGCCAGCGTGTGATCTCTGGCAGCGTCGTGGCCCCTCGCGCTTGCTGGGCGATATTCTGCAGGGTTTTTACTCTTGCGAGTGCTTCATCAGGGTATCCCTAAACGCTGTTTGTCGCGAGGCTTAAGGCAGTCACCAGAGCGTCCATCCGACCAGCAAAAACCACCAGGTCTTCGTGCGTGGTTTCATTCTGCTCTTTAAATGACGATTATGACGATCGTTCACTCGGTTCGTAAGGTAAATTCTTGAACCGAACTCTCCCCCAAAGCCTTTGCCTGCTGCAAGAGGGGCTCAATGGCGAATTCTGGTTGATCGGGCGTGTAGTTGTATTTCCGCGGGATGCGCTCGAAATATTAGCGGCGCACGGGGATGGAGGGTTCTCAAAGCGTTTCCAGGCGGTCGCGAATGTCTGCAGCGTGCGCTCTCAGGGCATCAAGCTGAGGTCCATGCAGCTTTTGCAGCTGCCTGTAGACCATCCCCAGTCGAACGTTTTTGCCGAGAACCGGCTCGTGGACAGCAAAAAAGTCCCAGTACAAGGCATTGTAGGGGCAGGCGTCC
This sequence comes from Methylococcaceae bacterium, assembly GCA_046305255.1. Classification (GTDB taxonomy): domain Bacteria; phylum Pseudomonadota; class Gammaproteobacteria; order Methylococcales; family Methylococcaceae; genus UBA6136. The sequence continues at coordinate 3,190 of JBKCCF010000168.1, read as the reverse complement.
GCGCCATGTTTTTGCTTGTGGTCATAGCGGCAGCCCTGGCAGTAATCACTCATGCGGTTGATGTAGGCGCCGCTGCTGACATAGGGCTTGGTCGCAATCAGTCCGCCATCGGCCCATTGGCTCATGCCGAGGGTGTTGGGCAGTTCAACCCATTCGAAGGCGTCGATGTATACGCCCAGATACCAGCGGTGGACTGCGTGGGGGTCCAGTCCCGCCAACAGTGCAAAATTGCCGATCACCATGAGGCGCTGAATATGGTGGGCATAGGCCGTTTCCAGTGTTTGACCGATCGCATGCTTCATGCAGTTCATGCGGGTATCGCCATTCCAGAACCAATGCGGCAAGGGCCGTTGATGACCCAGCACATTGCGCTGGTCGTATCCCGGCATCTGGGTCCAGTAAATGCCTCGCATATATTCGCGCCATCCCACGATCTGCCGAATGAATCCCTCCACGGCGGCTAAAGGTGCATCCCCACTGCGATAGGCCGCTTCTGCCCGTCGTGCGACCTCAAGCGGGTTGAGTATTTTCAGGTTGAGCCCGAACGATAGCAGGGAGTGGAACAGCCGTTGACTCTTGCTGCTCATGGCGTCTTCAAAGTCACCAAAGTGCGGCAATGTGGTCGTGATGAAGGCATCAAGGCAGGCCAGTGCCTCACCGCGGTTAACGGGCCAGCGCACACCTGTGGCCTGCGGATCGCCCAGACTTTTCACGCCACACCGTTGCAGCAGGGCCCATAATGCGCTGTGGTCGTGCACGGGCCGAGCATCGGCAGGCGCCGACGGCTTGCCCGACCACGGCTTACGGTTGTCATGATCAAAATTCCATTGGCCACCCTCCGGCTTGCCTTCCGGGTCCAACAGCACCCCGTGGCGACGCCGCATGTGGCGATAAAAGTGTTCCATCAGCCACTGTTTGCGGCCTTCAAATAGTTTGGCCATCTCATGGCGCGCCGTAAGAAAATGCTCGCTATCAACCTGTGCCGTCGTAAATGGCTGCTGTCCGGCCCAGTCATGCAACTGGGCATCCAGCCGCCACTCGTCCGGCGACTGCCACTCAAGACGCTGGACCTTGTAGTGCTGCGCCAGCGCTGCCAGATTTTCTGTAATGGATTGTCGGTTGCTGGTATCGTCCAGGGCTACATACCTGACCCGGTGGCCTGCCTCACGTAACTGCCGGGCAAAGTCGCGCATGGCGGCAAAGATGGCGAGGATTTTTTGGGCATGGTGCAGGATGTAGTCGGTTTCCTGCCGAACCTCCATCAGCACATAGACGACATGGGGATCGACGGCCTGGAACCATGAATGGTCGGAATTGAGCTGGTCACCGAGGATCAGGCGCAAGGTTTGGCTTGGGTGGGTCATGCAAAGCTCCGCAGGGGCCGCTATCCGGCATTTCGGCAGTATTCAGCCGTTGGTTTGGGAGGATAAAAACGCTGGCCTCCTTCCGGATCGGTGCCACGCCCCGCAAATGTCAGGCAATCGCCATGAGGGCTATGGACGAGGTAACCCAGCCACTGCGTTCGAACCTTACGATGCGGGTACACCCACCATCGCCAAGGCCGTGCAGTCGGGGCTTATTATGGAACCAAAAGACACTGTTCCTACAAATCACGGCAAGCGCCATTGGCGCGCCTGTGGACGTGGCGACATCGTTCGGAGCAGTACTTTACCTCTTCCCAGGTCCTCTCCCACTTTTTACGCCAGGCGAAAGGCAAACCGCAGTGTTGGCAAAGCTTATGAGGTAAATGCGGTTTCTTGTGCATGAGTCTGCAGGATGGGCTTCGGTTTTTATACAACTTGTCGTGAATCGGAATCGTGTCGGCTAACGGCAGTGATACGCCGTGCAGTAAAGGGCCCGTAACGCCCGCCACTGGTAGATTCGGCCGGTCATCTTCGGACTGAAATACCACCAGAATCCACCCCCTGCACTCCCCAGCGTGGCAAATGCCGAGGCATAACGATGCGTGATGAAACTGCGCGTGGCGGCGCCTGCAGAGGCGCGCTGATCACCCTCCCGATACTCACCATTTGGATTGAAATCCAGCTCGCCGGTCATTATGGTCTTGCCCTGAAACAACGCTCCCAGCCGATTCATGACCAGCGGCCAACTGAAGCCCAGGGGTTGATCATCGACATAGATACTCAGGGCGATACTGTCGATAGAGCTTAGCATTGCATCTGTCACCCTGCTGTTGATCCAGTTAAACAGGCTACTGTCAGTTTCATCCTGGATCGTGGTCCAAAAGAAGGTCAGCACCGTCTCCTTGTCGGGCCACAGCGATTTAACGCTGGACGCTGCATACTCGATTTTCTCGGGGACCGATGCTCCCAACCAGCTGCCATTGACTTCGTTGCCAATCTCCCAGGCCGTGACCTGCGCCATGCCTTCGTAGTGCAGCATTTGATCGACACGCTGCTTGAACCGATCCAGCGAAACGTCAGCCTGATAGGCACTATCAAAAAGTTGTCCCATGGTCTTGACCCCATGGGCCGAGGCGTAGTCCACGATGGCCTTGATCCGGGGCAGATCGTCACTGCCATCCCCCACCATTTCGATGCGGGCCCAACGATGCTCTGGTGCGAACAGGGCTACCAGATCATCGACCTTCCTGAGATCAAACAAAAGCGGCCGCGCTGGCTCGGGCGTGATGGTCACACCCCAGCGAGCCGCCCCACCTAAAGCAGCGGCACGCTGAATGCCGAACTCCCGCAGATACATTGTCATGGCGGCGGCGACCCTATCCAAACAATGCTGACCTGTGCGCCCCTTGTCTCGCGGTCTAACACTCGCCCTGAGCCTTACGAAGCAGGCGTCGATCTGATACCTGAGTCGGGCCAGTCGTGGGGAGGGTGTGAATGACGGGTTAACCGAGACTACGCTATCCAGTTGGCGTTTCGCATCCTCGGCCAGCCGTTGATTGAATATGACCGTATCAGCGCGGGTAAACCCTGCCCCACCGTTGGTCAGCAGAAAGGTGGAATAGCCGGTACTCGCCGTGTTCCAGTGCACCATCATGCCCTGCCCGGCTTCGCTGAACGGCATCGTCCACTTGCCACCGTTGCCATAATTCTGGTTAAGGCCGGTGAGCGCAAGGGTTTGGAGATTAACCGTACCCGCGCTGAGCCTGGCAGGGCGACCGTGAGTCATGCGGTGATTGATCTGCCCAACTTTCAACTCGGCGCCCTGT
>JBKCCF010000167.1:0-4324 GCA_046305255.1 Methylococcaceae bacterium | reverse complement strand
GGAGCGCCCATGACACCCGAGACCCAGCGTCAGTACATCCGTCATTTCAGTGAACTGGGCCTTGCCGATGTGGGCAGCGTGGGCGGCAAGAATGCCTCGCTGGGTGAACTCTACCGTGAACTGGCCGCGGCCGGTGTTCGGGTACCGGACGGCTTTGCGATTACCGCCACAGCCTACCGCGCCGTACTGGATCAGGCCGATGCCTGGCCCCGGCTGGCCGCGGCACTCGACGGGCTGGATGCCAACGATGTCGATGATCTCGCCCGGCGGGCAGCGGCGGCACGACAAATCATCACCAGCGCCGCCCTGCCGGACGCTCTCGCCCTGGCAATCATCGACGCCTACCACCACTTGCTACGGAGTCATGGTGCCGACCTGACCGTAGCGGTCCGCAGCTCGGCGACAGCAGAAGATTTGCCCACCGCCAGCTTCGCCGGCCAGCACGACACCTACCTCAATATCAGTGGCGAAGCCGACCTGCTGGATGCGGTGCAGCGCTGTTTTGCCAGCCTCTATACCGACCGCGCCATCCGTTACCGGCTCGACAAGGGCTATCCGCATGAGAGCGTCATGCTGTCAGTCGGTGTGATGAAAATGGTTCGTTCCGATCTGGCCGCCAGTGGCGTGGCCTTTACCCTCGACACCGAAACCGGCTTCCGCGATGTGGTATTCATCACCGGTGCCTACGGGCTGGGCGAAAATGTGGTGCAGGGCATGGTCGATCCCGATGAATTTTATGTCTTCAAGCCAACCCTGCAGCAAGGCTACCGCAAGGTATTGCGGCGGCAACTGGGCGCCAAGGCCATTCGCATGGTCTACCGGCGCGAGGCGACCGGCATCAGCACCCGCAACCTGCCGACGCCACTGGAGGACCGCGACCGGTTCTGTATCAGCGATGACGACGTGCTGCAACTGGCTGACATGGCGCTGTTAATAGAAAACCATTACAGCCGCAAGGCTGGCTACCCCATGCCAATGGATATCGAGTGGGCCAAGGACGGGCTGGACGGCCAGATCTACATCGTGCAGGCACGGCCCGAGACCGTAGCCTCGCAACAATCGCCGAATATCCTGCAAACCTGCCATCTCGATACCCCGGGCACCTCCCGGGTCAGCGGTCATGCGGTAGGCGAGCGGGCTGCTGCCGGACTGGCGCGGGTCATAACGGACACGGCGGATCTGAACCAGTTTCAGCCGGGCGAAATACTGGTGGCCGAATCGACCTGCCCCGACTGGGGTACGGTCATGAAAACCGCCGCCGCCATCATCACCGATCGTGGCGGACGCACCTGCCACGCCGCCATTGTTGCCCGCGAACTGGGAATTCCTGCCGTGGTCGGCTGCGGCAACGCCACCCGCACCTACCATACGGGTGAAGCGCTGACCGTATCCTGTGCCGAGGGCGACATTGGCAGGGTCTATGATGGCATCCTCCCGATCCGCCACCAGTCGATTGATCTCGGTACGCTCACCCGCCCCAAAACCCGCATGATGCTGAACATCGGCCAGCCGGAAACCGCTTTTCGCGCCCGTGCGCTGCCCAATGATGGCGTCGGGCTGGCGCGGATGGAGTTCATCATCAGCCAGCACATCGGCGCCCATCCCATGGCCCTGCTGCACCCGGAACGGGTGGAGGATGAGGCCGAACGCGAACAGCTGACCCTGCTGACCCGCCAGTACCTCTCGCCCACCGAGTATTTCATTGAGCGCCTGTCGGAAGGCGTCGGCACCATAGCTGCGGCTTTTTACCCAAAGCCGGTCATCGTCAGAATGTCCGACTTCAAGACCAACGAATATGCCGGACTGCTCGGCGGGCGCTGGTTCGAGCCGCAGGAAGAAAACCCCATGCTCGGCTTCAGAGGCGCCTCCCGCTACACCCATCCGGCCTATCGGGAGGGCTTTGCACTGGAATGTGGGGCCATGAAACGGGTCCGCGAAACCCTCGGCCTCGGCAATGTGAAACTGATGATTCCCTTCTGCCGGCGGGTCGAGGAAGCACGTCAGGTCCTGGCGGCCATGGCCGTGCTGGGGCTGGCGCGCGGCGATAACGGGCTGGAAATCTACGTCATGTGCGAAATCCCCAACAACGTGGTGCAGATCGACGCCTTTGCCGAACTGTTTGACGGCTTTTCCATTGGCTCCAACGACCTGACCCAGCTGGTGCTGGGCGTAGACCGCGACTCGGCGCTGGTCGCCTTTGAATTCGATGAACGCGATCCCGGCGTCAAGGCCATGATTCAGCAAACCATCGACGGCGGGCACCGTCACGGCCGCCACGTCGGCATCTGCGGGCAGGCGCCGTCTGATTACCCTGACATGGCAGAGTTTCTGGTCGAAAGCGGCATCGACAGCCTGAGCCTTACACCCGACGCCCTGATCCCCACCATCCGCCATGTACTGGCGATTGAGGCCTGGCTGGGCCTGTCCCGCGATGGAACCCCTCCTGCAGCCACAGCGTCATCCTGACGGCACTGCTCCCCCCTATCCCGCCCGGCTGCCGGTCGGGCTCACCCATAGGGAGCCAGCGGCACTACAATACCGGGCAACGACGGCCCTTGCTGCGGGCCGTCGCCAGCAACAGGGCCAGCACGACCAGAACAGGCGCCAGCCCGCACCGAAGCCAGACCCGGAACCCGCCATGAAGCTCTATCTCGATACCGCCGACAGCCGCCACTGGCGGTTGCCCCCGAGCTGCCCCCGCATCCAGGGCGTGACCACCAACCCCAGCCTGATCCATCGCGCCGGCCTGCCGGTCACACTGGCCAGCTATCAGCGTCTGCTGGCCGCAGCGGTCGATCAGCAACTGCCGGAGCTGATGCTGCAACTACCGGACCCCGATCCGGGGAGCGCGGCTGACTGGCTGGATCAGCTCGCACCCCGGGCACTTGAGGGAGGCCTCAGGCTCACCATCAAGCTGCCCTGCCATCCCGACTGGCAAGCGCTGATTCCGGTCGTCAAGGCGCGGGATTTGCCGGTGCTGCTCACCGGCCTGTCCAACCCCATGCAGCTGTTGTGGGCACGCGAGCAACAGGCCGATGTCGTCGCCCCCTATCTGGGCCGTTTGCAGGCAGAGGGGCGCGATATCGAATCCCTGATCGGGGCCTGCATCGCACTACAGGCGGACGGGGTAAAACTGCTGGCCGCCAGCGTCAAGACCGCTGATCTGCTGTGCCGACTGATCGCCCGCGGTGCCCATGCAGTCACGCTGCAGCCGGCGTTTGCGGCCAGTCTTGCCACCGACCCGGTGACCGATGCAGCACTACGGGCCTTCGCCGCCGATACCATGGCAGCAGCAAGGCCGGACAACAGGGCCTAAGCCTTGCTGGCTCGTACTCCAGTCCTCGTCACTCGTCACGACACTCGACAGGGCAGCAGGGTATACCCTGGATAACTGACCGACCTCGGCCGGGACCAGGCCCGTAACCGCCTCCCGGGTGTGGCGTCACAACCCGCCAGGTCGGCACACGGTAATCCCCCCACCTCATCATCACTACCCACACCTGAAGCGGCCATCCCCATGACGGCCGCAGACCCACTAGACGCCCGTCCGGAACCGCTCGGCCCGGTCGGTGCCTGCAGGCAACACGGACGCCTCAATAGCTTTATTTCATTTAATTTCAGTTTGTTGCACATGCTCCTTGTTTACTTCCACAATCACGCCTCGGCGGAGGGCAGGCACCCTCCGGTTCAGGCGTGATCGTAACCAGTAACGCATGAAACCCCATCGCGAGGCACTGCTCACTCACTCTCAGCGTGCTGGTTTACCGAAGCAATCCAAGGCAATTCTCCCAGGCATACGGGCAAAAATCATGGCAACACACCGCGTAGCTCTCAAACAGGCTCTCGCCCTATTCCTTCTGCTGTTGATGCCGCTACTGGCTCGGCCGGCCCTGCTCGATATCGCGCCCAACGGTCCCGTCAACGCCACAGCGGTGGGTGCCGACGGTACCCTTTACCTGGGCGGGGACTTCACCATGATGCAGACCAACACCGGCGGCGGCGCGGTGCTGGATGGCCGGACAGGGGAGGTAGATCGGCAATTTCCCGCGATTGAGGGCTATGTGAACGCCTCGGTTTCTGACGGCGCGGGCGGTTGGTACATCGGGGGTAGCTTCACACAGGTAGACGGGGTTGCCCGCGCCAACCTTGCCCACATTCTGAGTACCGGCAAACTTGACCTCAACTGGGCACCTCGAAAAACCTCCCTACTTTGGGACGCTCCGGTAGAATTAGCGTCATTTGGGGCCATATGGTGCGGATGAGATGAAGAAGCTCTCAGCGATCAAAAACGACCTCTTTGCCTCTCATCAGCGTGAGAGCCAGA
>JBKCCF010000166.1:0-15910 GCA_046305255.1 Methylococcaceae bacterium | reverse complement strand
TCTCTCGCCGCTGGTTGGGTAAATTCACTTACGCCGAATGATCTGGTGACCGACAGGGCGGAACAATCGGTGGGAGTACGTAGTGCCATACCCTGATGATTGTCTTATGGTGTGCCGGAAATACGACACCGGAGCAATGGTATGGAATCGGCAATACTCCCAGATCCCCGCTCGCATGCCGTCGGGCGATGTCGACTGCTTGGCCGCTTCCTGCTCACCATGAGCGTATTCATAGCCGGCGGTAATGGCTGGCAGACCGTGGCAGCCGAGCCGCCTCCCCGCAGCCCGTTGATGGGTTCCAGCCCACATTTTTATGTGCCGCCCGCCGTCAGTCTGTGGGATCAGGATGGCAAAAAAGTTCTGCTTCCTGCTGTTCTGAAAGATGGGCGTCCACTACTGGTGAACTTCGTTTTCACCTCCTGCAAGGCCATCTGCCCCATGCTCGGCCACCTGTTCAGCGAGGTCAGCCGACGACTGGGCATCCAGGCTGATGGTGTTCATATGGTGTCGATCTCGATTGATCCCGAACATGACAGCCCGAACCGGTTACGGGACTACGCACAGCATCTGGGTGCCGGCCCAAACTGGAATTTCTATACCAGCACACTGGGAGACAGCATCGAGATTCAAAAGGCTTTTGGCGTCTACCGGGGCGACAAGATGAATCACCTGCCCGTGATACTGGTTCGACGCCGGCCTGACGGCGGGTGGATCCGCCTTGAAGGTTTCACAAGCCCAACCCAAGTGCTTGAGGCACTCAATCATGGCTAATTCAGCAGACTCAAACCGGCATCGGTGGGACAGGCAAGCCTTGCAGGTGGTGTTGGCGATCGGGCTGCTGGTCATCGGTCTGATCGACCGGCCCGCACGAGCAGACAGTGAGAGCGAGATCGCAGCAGGGAGGCGGATTTATCTGGAGGGCCTGTTACCCTCTGGTCAACCCGTAACCGGCATTCGTTTTGACGGTTCACTCATTAGCGGGGCAGATGCTGCCTGCGTGAGTTGCCACCGCCACAGCGGTATGGGTGGAATTGAGGGCACCATCCTGGTTCCGCCCATCACCGGAAAATTTCTGTTTTCCGGAGAAAATGCCATGGCTCTGCTGGATCCGCGCTCGCCCCGCGCCATCTCCCGGGCCGACATACCCTATAGCACGGACACACTAGCCCGAGCGGTGCTGCAGGGCGTTAACCGCCACCACCAGCCGATGAATCCACTGATGCCTCGCTATCGTTTGGACGACGGGGCGATGCAGGCCCTTGCAGCCTATCTGGCGACACTCTCGACCGCCTATTCGCCGGGCGTTGATGATTCCGCAGTACGGTTTGCCACCATAGTGACCCCTGGCGTCGACTCCGAACGCTGGGCGCTGACGGAACAGATGATTCGCACCGGTTTTCAGCAGCGCAATTACAGCCAAAACGCCCACTCCGGCCAGATGCGGATGCCACTGGAATTGCTGCCGCATCAGTCCCGACAATGGACCTTGAGTGTCTGGAAACTGCAGGGTGAACCTGACAGCTGGGGTGCCCAATTGCAGGCTTACTATCAGCGTGAACCGGTGTTTGCCGTCCTCTCGGGCCTGTCACAGGCTGACTGGAGCCCGATCCACGACTTCTGCGAGCAGCAACGGCTGCCCTGCCTGTTCCCACACACCCGGCTGCCCGCACTGACACCGTCCCGCTATTCACTGTATTTCAACCGGGGTCTGACCCTGGAGGCCGAAGTGATTGCCAGCGATCTGCAAGGCCAGCCCCACAGACCACCACGGCGTATCCTGCAGGTGCATCGCGGTGATGCCGAGGGGCGCCATGCCGCGGCAGCCCTGACCGCGATGCTGGCGGGCTCAGGCGTCAGGACGGAGGATATGATCCTCCATTCCGGACAAGAACAGGCGGAATGGACGCAGCGGATGAGAGCGCTCCAACGCGGTGACGGCATCGTGTTCTGGCTAGAATCTGCCGACTTGTCGGCCTTTATGAAACGGAACCGGAGGCCACCCTGTAAGGCGTTTATCTCGGGGTTTCTGGGTGGCGAAAACATCGGCAAGGTTGCAGCCGGCTGGGGCCCGCACCTGAGGCTGGTTCAGCCCTATGACATCAAGCCCAACCGCCAGCGGCGACTGGATAGCCTGCTGCCCTGGCTGGAATCGCACCGGTTGCCGCTGGTGGATGCCGTGCTGCAAACCGAGGTGTTTACCACTCTGATGCTTCTGACCGATGTCATGACCCTGATGCTGGACAATCTCTATGGTGATTACCTGATCGAGCGGACCGAAGACATGCTCGCAAGGATGCCTAACCTAAGCCCTTACCCTCACCTGAGCCTCGCGAACAGTCAACGCTATGCGTCCAAGGGTGCTTACATCGGACGATGGGACAAAACAGGCACCTGGCTACTGGATTCCGGCTGGACAGTGCCGTAAGACACCGGTCGGCAGGAGACACCAGACGACAGGCTTACGCCGCGTCCTCAATAGTTGCGATCAAGCGCAGAGCCTCGCGCTGAATCTTCGATCGCCGCAACAAAAGCTGCCAACGGACGCCACCGCACTGCCGCCATAGCAGGGCTGAGCGCACGCCCGCCAGCAGCAGTGCCCGAATTTGGCCGGCACAATGGACATCCGAGAGATACATGGACTCACCCGAAATCATGACCCGTGGCTTGAGGGTGCTGAGGGTGCGTTTATAGCCCTCGGCAAGCTCCTCGAACACGGCATCGTCCAGGACCGTGCCCGCCGCATCGGCTCTGGAAGTGGCCCGGGTGATGGCTACCCCGATGGCCTGCACCATGTCCTGTTTCCGCATCAGTTGCTCCTGCAGAAAAATGAGCGTGGCGGCATAGCGCGCGAGTTCGGGATCGACCTGGCGGGGCTCGGACAACTGCCGGACCAGTTGCTTGAGCCCGCTGGACAGCCCCGCCAGCCCGCCGTAAACATCCAGCACATCGCTGGAATCGACTTTCAGGGTGCTGGCGATGCAAACGCTCATATCGTGGCGATCCGCGCTGCCGTGCTTGGCAATCTGCTGAACCAGGGCCACCGCCTGGGTGAGGCCCGCAAGGGCAATGACCTGATGGGTCAGTGATTTATTCATGCTGGTCTTGAACGTCCAAAAGGTTGGGGTGGCAGATGAGGCAAGGCGGGCCCGATTTTAGGCCAGTCAGATGAACGGGGCCAAGCCCTGCCCTGTGCTTCCCGTCAGACCGCCGGGAGAGGGCCAGGTTGCAGCCCCCTCACCTACCAGGGATGTTCGCGCAGTCGAAGAACATACAACAGTCGCGAAATCAGGAAATCAAGACCACTAAACACCACCACCAGCGCGATCACCGTGCCAGCGGAAAGTGGAACGAAGCAGGATGCGGCAACGAGCGGCAAGAGTGATTCCGGCACCTGATCCAGACCCGGCGCCATCGAACCCGCGGTCAGCCCTGCCCTGCGCTTAAGCCAACTGGAGAAAAGATCACCCAGCATGGCTGCTGCGGCGATGAGGTGACCCAAGGCCAGCGGCAAGCCCATCATCCAGGCCGCCCAGCCGGTGAGTGCCACCGATAGCAGCACGCCTCGCCAGGTTTTGGATGGACCAAAAAGAGGCTGACCGTCGGAAGCGAGGCGGTAACCCCCATCAACCGACCAGGCCAATCGGTGTCGCAGAACAGCGCCGAGCATGAGGGGCGCACCGTTGGCAAGAAGCAACAAACACAGCAGTTTGGGCTCCAGTGGAAACGCCAGCACCCATTAGACGCCTTACAGCGGTTCCACCTCATCCCAGGTGACCAACAATACGGCGCCCGAACTGAACTGGATCAAAATCGGACCATCCGGCTCCCGCGCGGCCGAGAGCAGCAGCGCCTCATGTCCGATGTAACGAATACTGAAGAATTCGGGGGTGCGTGGACTATAGCGAACATAGCGACGGGCGACGGACGTCTCCCCCGCCACAGTAGGGACATCCCATGCAGTCTGCTGGCTGATCATTACGGCCTTCCTTGTGTCTTATACCCCGCTCATGCCCGTGGGGCAGATCGCTAATCCGCCTTTTGGGGGGGCTCATTCCTCTCCTGACAATACCCGTACTGAACCTGATGCTTCAGCACAGCCCAAAGTATGATGGGACAGACCGGTTATTATCTAAATAGGCAATCCTACCGATGGAAGCTGACCCTCTGATGCAGCACAGTGGAGTTCCACCCATACAGGCCAGGAGATGGCTGGGAAGCCTCTATCTTTCCAAAAAAGAATCAAACGGCCCGTTTGGTATTACTTTCTGTTATACATCAAGGAACCGTCATCTGTACACATCAGGAGAAATCAGCCATGCGAGTCTTACTCCCCCCGCTATTGGTTATATTCGGTTACGTTGGACATGTTTCCGCCGATATAGCACCACCGCCACTGCCACATCCCAACCTGAATATTAGTATCGTCCCTGGCGATAAACCAACGTGCGAGGATACTGGAGATAAAAAACAGAAAAAGAAGAAGAACAGAGGCAAGAAACAGAGTGAGCATGGCGCAGTCTGCACCCCGGAAAAACAGGTCAAAAGATAAAATAGCACTCGCCATTATCCCCATAACCACTACCATTAAACTGATCAGGGTAACCGATCATCAACACTATCAGGGATGACTCTAATGAACAGTGAATCACGAGGTCAATGCGCCCGGGTCTGGCTATCAGCCACACTCCTTTTTGTATCCAGCATATCGATTTGCTCAGCCAGATCAGCACTTATTGTTTATGACAATCAACCCAATCAGGCGTATGGAAAACTGGGTTACGCTTACGCGATCATGGTCAATAATCTATTGGGGCATTTCAAGTTTGATGGCGCCCTTATGGATATAAGAATGCTGCCGGTTGAAAATTATTCAAGCGGTGATATCGAGACCGCTGACACTACTTTTTATATTGGCTCCTACTATGACAACCTGATACCCAAGGCTTTTCTTGACGATGTCATGAGAACCGAAAAAACCGTGGTATGGTTCAAGAACAACCTGTGGAAACTGGCCTGGGATAGCGCCTATGGCTTTAGTCAGAAGTTTGGCTTTACCTTCCAGGGGCTACGCGGCCTTAATAGCGTACCGACGGCAGATGCGCCAAACCCGGGGTTTTATGACACGGTCACGTATCAAAGGCAGGGACAAGCGCTTCAGACCCTCAAAAAATACTACCAGTACGATGCGGCTACAGGCATCATCAGTGGGGACCCCGACATGGGCGAAACCGCCATCATGAATAGCGAAACAACGCATGCGGTGCAAATAGCCGGCATCGAAAACCCGGTCACCGGGGCACAAGCGCCCTATGTCGTCCGATCCAGCAACTTCTGGTATTTTGCCGACACCCCTTTCTCGTTCATCGGGCCTCGCGACCGCTACCTGGTTTTCTGCGATCTGCTGCACGACATACTTGGATCGACCCAGGCCGAGTCTCACGCTGCTCTGATAAGGCTTGAGGATGTCAGCGCACTCAGTTCAGAGGCCAATATAAAGGTCATCGCGGATGCCCTTTACAACAATGGTGTCAGCTCCAAACCATTCGCCATTGCCACCATACCCTACTACCGCGACCCGAAGGGGATCTTCAATGGCGGTAAGCCCATGTCCATCCGCTTCGCCTCTACCGGTGCAGCCGCGTTGCGGCGTGCCTTGAGTTACTCCCTGGCCCGCGGGGGTTCTATCGTGCTTCATGGGTATACCCATCAGCTCGGCAACGGCGGCATTAACGCCAGAGGAAACTATGTTTTCACCAGCGATATTGCCAACCCTTTCACCGGACTCAGTGCTGATGATTTTGAATTCTGGAATGCGGCGACTAATACGCCGGTGACGGGTGATTCCGAACAATGGGCGGTAGATCGGATCAACGCAAGCAGGAAGGAGATTACCAGTGTTTCCAATGCGAAGTTTGCCCCATTCGCCTGGGAGGTTCCTCACTATAAAGCCTCGCCCAATGCCAGCAGAGCAGCGGCAAAGGTTTTCCCCAATACCTATCAGAGAGGGACTTACTTCACCTCGCAGGATGGTAGCAACCTGGTACCCAATGGCAACGATTTCAGTTTCGGCCAGTTCTTCCCATACGTCATTTATAAGGACTTTTATGGACAGAAAGTCATCCCGGAGAATATCGGCAACATTGAATACGATATCAGCGCCTGTGATTCGACGTCATCCGTTACTTACACGGCCGATGACCTGATAACTAACGCGGCCATTTCCAGGTCGGTTATTCGTGACGGTTTTGCATCCTTCTTTTTCCATCCCTTCTGGCTGGACGATTTCTCTCAATGCGGCATTGCCAAGGGCGCCGGTCTGGCTGATTTCAGGAGGGTGATCAATGAGATTGGTAAACAAGGGTATGTCTGGACAGATGCTCGGAGCCTGTAAACGGTAAAGCGTACAACCAGTCAAACCCCGCCGTAACCCTCCAGGACGTTCTCATAAACGCTGGGAGTGAACCTTAAAACCGCACCATAACCGGTATTAATCTGGCTACGGTGCGGTTTTTTAATACCCTGCCGCCTACTCGCTAAGTATTACCACTTATGGAGATTAACGTGTCTCGCCTGTAAAGTTTTTCTACGCGATAGGCCATATCACCTATCGTGGATCCCGTACTCACATCTACAAGGAATATGCACATGGAACGTATCCGCGTACTGGTAGCCCTGGGCACCCGTCCAGAAGCCATAAAACTTGCACCTGTCATAAAGAGTCTGAAGCGGCATTCGGAGGAGTTCGAAACCATCGTCCTGGCGACGGCCCAGCACAGGCAAATGCTGGATCAGGTGTTCGAACTGTTTGGCTTGAAGCCCGATATTGATCTCAACATCATGAGCCCCAATCAGGGACTCACCGAACTGACATCGACCCTGCTCAGCAATATTGGCCCTGTTTTACGGGATTTGCAGCCTGATCTGCTGATGGTCCAGGGTGACACCACGACGGTGCTGGGTGCCAGCCTTGCGGCCTTCAATGAACGCATACCGATTGCCCATGTAGAGGCGGGACTGCGCAGTGGCAACCTGTTCAATCCGTTTCCAGAAGAAGCCAATCGCAAGCTGACGGGCTCCATGGCCTCCATCCATTTTGCGCCGACACCACTCGCGGCAACCAATCTGATGCGGGAGGGTGTTTCGGCGCAACAGATTGTTGTAACCGGCAATACCGCCGTGGATGCTCTGGCCGAGATCCTCGACATTCCTTTCGACATCGACACATCACCCCTGGCCGGCATTCCATTCGAAGGCCACCGGGTTCTGGCCCTGACCTCGCACCGGCGTGAGACCTGGGGGCGGGAATTACAGGATATCTGTCAGGCCATCACCACTCTGCTTGATAACATGCCGGACCTGATTGTGGTCTATCCGGTCCACCTGAACCCGAATGTCAGACAAACCGTCATGACCTACCTTGGTGGGCATGACCGCATTTTCCTGACTGAACCGCTGGATTATCTGACCTTCATCAACCTGCTGCGGCGGTCCGATCTGATACTCACGGATTCAGGCGGCGTTCAGGAGGAAGCGCCCAGCCTGCATAAGCCCCTGCTGGTGCTGCGCAAACTGACCGAGAGGCCGGAAGCTTTCAACTGCGGGCTGGCCCGGGTGGTTGGCACCCGCAAGGACGATATCGTACAGGCGGTAACGCAGGTGCTATCCGACCCCCACATCTACCGAACCATGTCCAGTGGACCCAACCCTTATGGCGATGGCAACGCCTCGCAGCGCATCGTCAACACCCTGCTGAACTGGAATGCCGCCATCAGTCCCCTGCTGTCGCCGGAGCAGACGTTTTCACTGAAACCAGCCGCGCCCGCGATGGCCGGAACAACGGCTCTGGGCCTGCGGTTACAGGCCTGAGTCTTGCGCGGAGGCGGCTCCGGCAGCCTCCGCACTCGCCGCCGCAAAAACAAACTCAAGGCAACCAGAATTACCCAAAGGAGTGAGCATAACCATGTTCGACCTGACCGATATGGCCTGGAACTGGGGCGACCTGTTTGGCTATTTTTTCTATTTCCTCAAGCACCTGCTGTTTTTTGTGAGCCTCTGCTTTGTCGTCAGCGGCCTGGATGATCTTTTTGTCGATCTGTGTTTCATGCTCCGTTCGCTTTATCGACGCTGGTTCATTCTGCCCAGGTTTCACCAGCCTCTGACGGCCGACAGGCTGAAGGCCCATCCCGAGCAGTACATTGCGGTGATGCTGCCCGCCTGGGACGAATCTGCTGTCATCAGGCCCATGCTGGAAAATGTGGGCCGTACGCTGAACTACACCCACTTCCACATCTTCGTGGGCACCTACCCGAACGACACCGATACGCATCGCGAGGTCGAACTGGCGCGGCAGGGCCGTTCCTTCATCCACCGGATTGTCACACCTCATGACGGCCCTACGAACAAGGCCGACTGTCTCAACTGGATATACCAGGGCATAAGGGCTTTCGAAAAGACTCACGACATTGAGTTTCAGATTTTCATCATGCAGGACTGCGAGGACATCATTCATCCCCTGGCCTACAAGCTTTTTAACTACCTCATCCCGCGCAAGGACATGATCCAGCTACCGGTGTATTCGCTACCGGTCAAATGGTCGAACTTCACTGGAGGGCATTACATCGACGAGTTTGCCCAACTGCACTACAAGGACCTGCCGGTGAGGGAGATGATCAACCGCAGCATACCGGCGGCAGGCGTGGGGTGTGCTTTCAGTCGGCGTGCACTTGAAGCAGCAGCGGCGGCCAACCACAACGAGATTTTCAGCACCGACTCACTCACCGAAGACTACGACTTCGGACTCAAGCTCAAGGCGCTTGGGATGCGACAGGCCTTCGTCAAGTTCGCCGTTCCCCGCAGGGTCGAGCGCCAGCATTGGCTAACCAGAACCCGGAGACGGGTGGAGGTCGATGACATCATCTGTGTGCGCGAATACTTTCCGTCCAGCTTCAGCACGGCTGTCCGGCAGAAATCGCGCTGGGTGCTGGGCATCACCCTGCAGGGCTGGGAAAGTCTTGGCTGGCAAGGCAGCCTCGGCACCCGCTACATGCTGTTCCGCGACCGCAAGTCGCTCGCGACCAATCTCATCAATCTACTGGGCTATCTGGTGGTGTTTTCGGTACTGATCTACTGGCTGATCATCCGCCTCTACCCCGATGCCTATCACTATCCGCCCCTGCTCGAACAGAATTCCTGGCTCTGGTATGCGGTGATTCTTAACGGCTGTTTCCTGCTGCACCGGATTGTGCTGCGCGCTTATTGTGTGTACCGGCTCTACGACTGGCAGCAGGCATGTCTGTCACTGCCGCGCATGGTCTGGGGCAACATCATCAACTTTTTTGCAACAGCCAGAGCCATTCGGCTTTACGCCCGTTATCTGCGAACCGGCAAACTGATTGCCTGGGACAAGACCCACCATGTGTTCCCCTCCGAAGACGAACTCAAGGCCTTCCGCAGGAAGCTCGGTGATCTTCTGCTTGAACGCAACCTGCTCACCGTAGAACAACTGGAACTGGCCCTGGAACGGCAACTGACCCAGCCGCAACTGTTGGGCGAATTGCTCTGCGAACTGGGCTTTACCCGACAGGAAGACATCAAGGCGGTATTGGGGGAAACCACCGGCAGCTAAAGATCATGTCCTGAATACCCTGCACGTCGGTCCCGCCCGACATGACAAAAAAAACAAAAGAGCCCGGCTTATGCACACCACTCATTTACCACAGCATCGCCCCACTATCCGATGCGCCATGGCCAGCAGTCTCATTCTGCTGCTGGCCCAGAGCCATCCACTGTCGGCTGAAACCGCACCTCAGCCCACATCGCCACGGGCCGCCACCGAACCCGGCGAATCCTGGCTGATGCGCGAACTCAGGACCTTCCTCAGCTACCCTCACCTCGAGCGGGCACAGCGACTGATTACAGCGAAACAGTATCCGGCGGCAAGGCAGGAACTTCAGACCTACCTGCAACGTTCACCCCATGACCAGGCTGTGCGGCAGACGCTGGTGGTGCTGCTCTATGAACTGAAAGACTATCCGGCGGTGGAGCGGGAAGCTGCCAGCATCCTCAGCGCTACCCCCAACAATGGCTCTGCTCTTCTTTATCGTGGACTGGCCCGTTCCGCCAGTGAGCAAGGCATGCTGGCGGTGGCTGATCTGACCAGAGCCGGCACCGCATCCGATTTAAGCGCAGACCAGCGCCAGTATGCCTTGAGCCTCGCCGCTGAGTGGCTGGATCGGCAGGGGCAGCCGGCACTGGCCTTTGAGCAACTGCAAAGCCTGGCTCGGTTGCGCGACGATTACGAGGTGCGGATGCGCATGGCCAAAGCGATGGCCGATCAGAGGCAGTTCGGTCCCGCCGCTGAACAGGCGT
This sequence comes from Methylococcaceae bacterium, assembly GCA_046305255.1. Taxonomy (GTDB): domain Bacteria; phylum Pseudomonadota; class Gammaproteobacteria; order Methylococcales; family Methylococcaceae; genus UBA6136. The sequence goes on along the minus strand of JBKCCF010000166.1, from coordinate 5,542 downwards.
CGTCGGCCCATGCTCGCGCCACCACTGCCAGCCAGAAACGAGCGGCGCTCGACTTTGAGGCAGAATGTGCCCGCCAGAATAACGATCATGGCAGGGCCCGCGCCGCCCTGCTGGCGGCGTTGGAACTGAGCCCCGCCGACCCCGCTCTGCTGCGTGCGCTTGGCTATCTGGCCTACACCGACCGGCAACTGGATCAGGCAGCCCACTATTTCAGCCAACTGGTCGCGGTCGATGGGAGTGCGCTGAACCGTAAGCTGCTGGGGCAAACCCTGTATCAATTGGGTCGGTACTCTCTTGCGATAGCTCAGTTCGACGCGATTGCCCTAGAAAGCCTGGCGCCTGCCGAACGATTCGAGACGCTCAGCACTCTCGGCTTTGCCTGTCAGAAACTGGGCGAGCGGCAATGCGCCGCCCAAAGCTTCGAAAAAGCGCTGACCATCCAGCCTGACCGCGCGGTTGCGACCGCTCTGGCACAGGTTCGACAGACATCCGTCGCAAAAACCCGTTCGGCCTCACCCTATGAGGAGAGCCTTGCCGCAGCCTATGCCCTGCAGCATGAGGGTCGTGACCGGGAAGCGGCAGAGACCTTTAGGCAGGCGATCCAACTCAAACCGACGGCGCCCGCCCTCTTAGCGCTGGCGCAATCAGAGGAAAAACTGGGCAACACCGCATCAGCCATCGCCGCCCAGGAAGAGGCCTTGAAGCTAGGCGCCGGTCCCGAACAGCAACTCGCTCTCGGCCTGCTGCTGATGAAAGCGGGACGCGAGCGCGAGGCCAGCCAGCAACTCCTCGGTGCCTATGAAGCGCTACCCGAAGGCCCAAAGCGCACTACCGCCGCCCGCACACTGGGGTTTTATTACGAACGCCATGACCGGTTGGCCTCCGCCCGAAAGTTTTTTGACCGGGCCGCTGCCGGCGCCAGGGATCCACACATCCTGATGGCACTGGCCCAGATAGAGGCGCGGGACGGCAAACCGGAGCTGGCGATCGAGTATTTACAGACAGCCTCCGCAACGCCCGGCGATCTGAGCAGGGCCGATAAGGTCGTCCTCTACCGCAGCCTCGGCACTCTGCTTGGCAGCACCCATCACTACCGGAATGCCATCAGCGCCTTTGAAACCGCGCTGGAACTGGACTATCAGGCCGAAACCGCACTGCAACTCGCCGTCACGCTCAACAAGGCGGGCCACACCCGCGAGGCTCTGGCAGTTCTGGAGGGGATACCCGACAAGGCGCTCAGCGCGGAACAGCGGCAGACGCGGCAGGATCAACTTGCCTTTCTCTATTGGGAGCTGCACGAACCCGAACCGGCCATCCGGCTGATGCGGCAGTCGGTCGTGAACCAACCCACTGCCGAGCGCCAGCACCGGCTGGGCAGCTGGTTACGACAGACGGGCGAAGCAGAAGCGGCCCTTCCCCTGCTGGAGGCAGCCCTGTTACAGGCACCGGCGAATCAGGCCTATGCCGATGAGGTCGCCTATGCCTATCTCGACAATGACGACCCGGAGAGCGCCATTCCCCTGCTGGAAGACGCCCGCCGCCGCCATCCAAAAAGGCCGGGCCTGACCGAAGATCTGGCCTACGCCTACATGCGGGCAAGCGACAACGACAAGGCGACAAGGCTTTTTATGGAGGCCATCGACACCAAGGCCGCTACCACGGCGACGACCGAGCAGGAAAAGGCGGCACTTGATGAGAGCAGCTGGCGGCTGAAGAACGAAGTCAGCAAGCTGACCAACCAGTTCGATTTCACCGCCTATGAATCGTACCGTAGCAATTATCGGAACCGGCCACTGAGTGCGGGCGGCATTACCGGCGGTGCGATTCCCTCCCAGGGGGGGGTGCAACTGGCTTACCAGCCGCCGTTTCTCGGTTTGCGCGATGAGAAGACCCTGCAAATATTTGGCCGGGTACTGTGGAGCAACAAGCCGGAATCCCTGTCGCTGGACGACAATACCCTGCAGGCCGGATTCGGCCTGCGCTACAAGCCCCTGCGGGATCAAAATCTCTACATCAGCGCAGAAAAGCTGTTCAAGATTGGCGATCAGGCGCTGGATGACTGGCTGCTGAGGAGTCTGTTTGGCTGGAGCTCTGCACAGTTAATGCCGCCGGGCGAGACTGACTGGAATTACAGTTCGGTGTTCGGCGATCTGGGCTATTTCATCAACAGTGACACCTGGGCTTTTTATGGCGAGATCCGGCAGGGCTGGACGTTTCGCATCACCGACTGGATGCAGGTCACACCCCACGTCGTGATGGATGGCAGAATCCAGACCCGCGATGTCAATGACATCACCTATCTTGAGGGCGGCGGCGGGGTGCTACTGAAATTCCTTTTCAATGACACCCCCTACGAAACCTACAACAACCAGATTGACCTGCTGCTGCAATACAAGGCCGGTATCGTCAATACCGATGCCGGCTTTGTCGCCACCACCATTTTGCATTTCTAGCGGATGAACGGCATGAACGGCAAGTCAGAACCCATCACACGCCGTTGGTTACTGGCGCTGGGCGGGCTGAGCCTGTTACTGATCATTGCAGGGCTGGCATGGCGGCGCGCTTCACCACCGTCTCGTTTCAGTGGCAGTTTCATTCAGCTCACCGAAGCACATCGCCACTGGACCGCCCGTGACTGGGAGAGACTCATGCAGGAACTACAGCACATGGGACTGAATCTCCTGATCGTACAATGGGCCGTGCATGACCAGGCTGATTTTCTGGGAGATGCGCTTCCACGTTTACTCGACGCTGCCGATGCCGCCCATGTAGGTGTACTGGCTGGGCTGGCGCAGGACTCGGCTTACTGGTCCCAGATTTCAGGGCCAACATCGGCGGTTACCGATTATCTGAATGGTCTGACTGAGCGACAAGTAAAGCTCGCCCGGCGAATGGTGCCGCTACTGCTCAGCCATCACTCGGTGGAGGGCTGGTTCATAACCGAGGAAGTGGATGATCTCAACTGGACGGATACGAGCCGGCGGGATGTGCTGGCGCACTACCTTGCGGATATATCGGCAATTTTGCATGAGGCTATGCCGCAGGGCCGGATTGCGATTTCAGGTTTCAGCAATGGCGCGATGACCCCCGATAGCTGGGCAGCGCTTTGGTCAGTGCTGCTCAAGTCGGCACCCGACATTGATACCCTGCTGTTTCAGGATGGCATTGGCGTTGGCAAGCTGGCAATGGCGGCAATCCCGGCCTACCTTGAGGCCTTGTCAACACAGGCCAGAAAATCAGGCGTAGCGGTGTGGGCGGTGGTTGAAATCTTCCGCCAGACCGCCGGCCCGCCACTGGATAACCAGCCCTTCCGCGCAGAACCGGCCTCCGAGTCCCGCATTACACGGCAGATGGCCTTGGCCCGGCCTCATGTCTCAGGGCTCATTGCCTTCAGCATCCCCGAGTATATGAGTTCCAGGGCTGGCCCTGCGGCGATTCGGTTGAAACAGGATTATCTGGCCGAATATGGGGCGGAAAGAGCGGCCCGTTGAGCTACTTGCGGCAGAGGGTCGTTACTTACCTGCCGTTACCGTGATGACAAAGCCGGATATCAGCCACCGCAACCCCTGTAGGGTCAACACCGGCATTATTGAATACGAGGGCGTAGTGCGCGTGAGTGCCAATCATAGGCAAGCGGTTCGACTGAAACGCCATTCGTAAAGAGCGTTTTGGAGGACAGCATCAGCAGTGCTGATGGCATTAAAGTTGCCAAATTCGCTATGCGAAGCACTCCTGCGGCGGCAGCACCGGCCGCAACCGCAGGATGGATAGATGGAGTATTACTTGGCAGGACCGCGGAAGGGCATGCTGCGGGCGATGTTACCCTTCATGCCGCGCATCATGCCGAGCAAATTACCCTTTTTGAATTTCTTCATCATCTTCTGCATCTGGTCATACTGCTTCAGCATCTTGTTGACATCCTGAACATCGGTGCCTGAGCCCTTGGCAATACGCTGCTTGCGCGAGGTGTTGATAACGTCAGGGAAGGAGCGCTCCTGCCGGGTCATGGAACTGATGATGACAATCTGCTGTAGCCACTCGTTGTCGTTGATCTTCTCTCTAACGTGTTGCGGTACATTGCCGGCCCCGGGCAGTTTATCCATCATGGCCGAGAGCCCACCCATGCTCTTGAGTTGCTGTAACTGGTCGTAATAGTCATTGAGATCGAAGGTCTTGCCTTTTTGGATCTTCTTGACCAGTTTTTCCGCCTTGTCCTTGTCAATTTTGCGCTCGGCTTCCTCGATCAGGGTCAGCATGTCACCCATGCCGAGAATGCGCGAGGCAATGCGATTGGGATGGAACATTTCAAGTCCGGTGGTCTTTTCACCCACACCCAGGAATTTAATCGGCTTGCCGGTAATGTGACGCACCGACAGGGCTGCACCGCCGCGCGCATCGCCGTCGGTCTTGGTAAGCACCACGCCAGTCAGCGGCAGGGCATCGCCGAAGGCCTTGGCGGTGTTGGCGGCATCCTGGCCCGTCATGGAATCGACTACAAACAGTGTTTCGATCGGCTTGATTTCGGCATGGAGAAGCTTGATTTCCTCCATCATTGCGTCGTCAATGTGCATGCGGCCGGCGGTGTCGAGAATCACCACATCGCGGTATTTCCGGCGGGCATGGTTGAGTGCGCCACGGGCGATATCGACGGGTGATTGCGAGGGGTCGCTGGGGAAGAAATCGGCCCCCACTTCGGCGGCGAGGGTCTGCAACTGCTCAATCGCGGCAGGACGGTAGACGTCAGCACTGGCGACCACGACGGAACGGCGTTCGTTCTCCTTCAGCCAGCGCGCCAGTTTGGCAACGGTGGTAGTTTTACCCGCCCCCTGCAAACCCGCCATAAGGATGACAGCCGGTGGCTGGGTGGCGAGGTTGAGCTTTTCGTTGGCATTGCCCATCACCTTTATCAGTTCGTCATTGACGATCTTGATAAAGGACTGGCCCGGTGACAGGCTGGACTGGACATCCTGACCCAGTGCGCGATCCTTGACCTGTTCTATGAAGTCCTTGACCACCGGCAAAGCCACGTCGGCCTCCAGCAAGGCCATGCGGACATCACGCAGGGTGTCCTGGATATTGGCTTCGGTCAGGCGGCCCTGGCCCCGAATCTTTTTGAGTGACTGGGTTAATCGTTCGGTTAAGTTATCAAACATGGCGGTGAATCCTTGGGGACTAACGGGTTCCGGGTTGCTTCATCTTGTCGCGGCATTATGCCAGACTAGCCGTCGGGAGGACATGAACTCGATGGTTTCAACAGGTTTAGGCAGTCTTGCAGTGGTGGCATATCTCGCGGCCCTGATAGCGATGCTGGTCTCGCTAAGGTGCGATGCCCACAGTCCGGTCGGCCCGGCATCGCGCTCGCGGCGGGCGGCACGGGTTCTGGGCTGGCTCGGTCTGCTACTGCATGGCCTGATGATTGCCGGCCTTTATACGCGCGGCGGCGGCCCCAGTTTCAGCTTTCTCAGTGCCCTCTCGCTGGTCACATTACTCATCACCGGCATCGTGCTGGTGGCGGCGTTGTTCCGCCCCGTTGAGAAACTCG
>JBKCCF010000165.1:0-5285 GCA_046305255.1 Methylococcaceae bacterium | reverse complement strand
GGCCAGTGTATTTAGCTACCATCCCGGAAATGCTTGTTGGATTGATTGGCGCTCAGCCCGCTCCGATGATGCGATAAAGTCCTTTGAAACTCACTCCCCTCTTCCACCACACTCAAACGCTCTGTCTAGGCCGCCGCCCGTTGCCGTATCTCAATCAACGTCTCGACCAGTTTATCCACCTTGGCTTGAGGGAATAGCCCCAATGGCCCCATAGCACTGAGATTAGTGAAGGGTAACTCAAACAGACGACTGGGTTCCATGACGCCGCTGCGGGTCAGCTCCTCGACGATGAGTTTTACAAACTCAATCTGGTTGGCAGAGGGGTTGCCACCGGTCAGAAATTCATTGAAGAGAGCCATGGCAGCGTCACGTTCCATCCCGATCAGCGAACGTATAAATATGCCCAACCCATGCGCTTGTTCTGCGGCCTTGCCGATCAGTTCCTTCGAGCCACCCGCTGCGATCAGCATCTCTTCCAGCGCCTCCAGATCCATCGCCGTGATGGGCTGACCGCGGCGCAGGCGTTGTAGCGACAGATGGTCCTCGTGCTGTAGCAGGTACTGCCGCGCTTTTTGCCTGAACTTGGCGAGGTCAAGTCCAACCGTCACATCAGGCAGGGCGATGATCGTCGGATTGTCGATCAACTCGTCCTCGAAGTCGGTGTAGACCACCACCCGCTGCCCCTTGGGGATCAGCTTGATCAGTGACCGCAGCTGCTTCCTTACCGCCTCCAGCATCGGCGTGGTGACCCCTTCCCACCACTCCTCACTCATAAGGTCCTGAATCAGCGTGAGGTGGGCCTTGACGGCCGGGATGTTAGCCTGTTCATCAAGCAGCGCAGCAATCTTCTGGATGCGCTCCTTCAGCGCGTTAAAGTCCGGGGTCGCTTTCATCACGGCGAGCTGGGTGCGTAGCATCAGCAGATCGAATCGCTTGGCGTCCTCGTCATTGTCGATCAGCTCTGTGGGCAAGTCCGCCGCGTGATCTGACAGCTCGCCGAAGTCGTCCGCCGAGAGGGCCTGCCACGCCTCAGCCTTGGCGAACTTCTCGACCGACTGCCGCCGCGGCCGCACCACGAAGTTATGGACATTCATCGCCGCCACCCGGTCGTGTAGCAGCTGGATGATGTCCTGCCTGAGCTCATGTTGTTCGGCAGGCTGCTCTTGGCCATGCGCACTCAGGAGCTGGATCAGGTCCAGTCGCGCCTTGAACAGCCGCGTGCTCAGCGCCTCGGTCAATGACCCTTCCGCACCCGCCCCCGGCTGGCTGAAATACTCCAGATTCTGGCAGTAGTCGAAGACGTAGAACTCGGTCTTGTGCTGGCCGGGGCCGAACAGGTCGGAGCAGAGCCGTGTACCGCGCCCGATCATCTGCCAGAACTTGGTCTTTGAACGCACGGGTTTGAAGAACACCAGATTGACTACCTCGGGCACGTCGATGCCGGTGTCGAGCATGTCCACCGAGATGGCGATCTGCGGCAGTTTATTGGGGTTGGAGAAGTCGTCGATCAGCGTGTCGCTGAACACGGTTTTGTGGGTAATGACGCGGGCGAAGTGGCCTTTGTACTGCGGGAAATTCCGGTCGAAGCGCTCGGCGATGAATTCGGCATGGGCCTGGTTCTTGGCAAAGACAATGGTCTTACCCAGCGTGTCGCCACCCTCGACCTTCAGCCCATTCGTCATGACATGGGCCAGCACCTTGTCGACGGTGTCGGTGTTGAACAGCCACTGATTCAGGGCGGCGGCGTCGACCTCGGTCGGTGTGGTGCCGTCCTCGTTCCACTCCAGTGCATCCCACTGTTCCTTCTCCTCGTCGGACAGATCGTCATACTTGATGCCCTGCCGCTGGAATTTGAGCGGCACGGAGAGGGCCACCGGCGGCACCAGATAGTTGTCTGCAACGGCTTCATCCAGTCCGTACACATCGGTTGGCACCCCGGACTCCAGATCGAACAGGCTGTAGGTGTTCTTGTCGATTTCGTCCTTGGGCGTGGCTGTCAGCCCCACCAGCCGGGCATCGAAGTAGTCGAAGATGGCGCGGAATTTCTGGTAGACCGAACGGTGTGCCTCGTCGATGACGATCAGGTCGAAGTGACCGACGCCGAACAGCTTCTCGTCGCCTTTCTCGGCATCAATCAGACCCATCATGGTCTGGTAGGTGGAGACGAACACCCGTCCATGGCCGTGTTTATCGGTGACCAGATTGACCGGCGAGCCATCCGGCAGATGCTGTTTGAAGGCGTTAACCGCCTGCCGCACCAGTGCCTTGCGGTCGGCCAGAAACAGGATGCGCTTGGCCCAGTTGCAGCGCATCAACAGGTCGCAGAGGGCGATAACCGTCCGCGTCTTGCCCGATCCGGTGGCCATCACCAGCAATGCCTTGCGCAGATGATCGCGCTCGAAGGATTCGAGTACCCGGCGAATGGCCCGCTTCTGGTAGTAGCGCTCGACGATAGTCTCGTTGATCGTCGCCATTGCCAGCGGCCTGCGGCTGCTCCGCCGCTGAATCAGCAACTGCAGCTCGTCGCGCTTGTAAAAGCCCTGCACGGCGCGGGGCGGATGACTGAGGTCGTCCCACAGCCAGTGCTGATATCCGTTGGAGAGGAAGATCACCGGGCGCTGGCCATACATCGCCTGCAGGCAGTCGGCGTACAGCTTGCCCTGCTGCTGGCCGACCATCGGGCTCTTCTTGGTGTGCTTGGCTTCGCAAAGTGCCAGCGGCTTGCCATCGTCGGCCCATTCGACGTAATCGACGAAACCGGTGCCGGTCGGGTTGGGCATGCCGGTCACCTCGACCTCCATATTCTTGTGCTCATCCAGCCCCCACCCGGCTTCCTTCAGCAGCAGATCGATGAAGTAGTCGCGGGTCTCGGCCTCGGAGTAGTCGTGGGTGTCCGGCTGGGCGGTATTGGCCTGCTTGGCGGCAGCGACTTCGGCCCGCAGGCGCTGCAGTTCCTCATCCAGTGCGGCCTGAGTGCTGAGCAGCTCGGACAGCTTCTCGTCCTTCTCATGCAGCTGGGTTTCCAGCGCCCGCAGCTGCTCCAGCGGCACCTTGGGCTGGGCGGCCTTGGGCAACTGGTCCGCCGAGAAGCGCAGACTGGGGTCGGGCCGGGACCGCTGACCGTAGGTGCGGGCCAGCCAGTAGCAGAAATGGAACAGCTCCCGCGTGGCCACCACCGCATCGTTGACCGACACCGGACGGGTGCTATGCACTGCCAGATTCCCTAGATCCTTGATCAGCCTGGCCTTGGTGAACAGCGCATCACCGACCACGCTGCGGAAGGTCGGCTCATGGATCAGGGCGCTGAGGTTGTCCTGATACGGCAGGCGCAGGCTGCGGTCGTATGTGTAGAGCCACGCGACCGCCAGCTCCAGCGTGCGGCGGGCATAGAAAATCGAGGTGCGCGGGTCGATGTTGGCCACCCCCTCGGCCCGACGAGCGCTCTCATGGAGCTGGGGCCACTCGCCGTCAAGGAATTCGAAATGCCGCGAACTCATGTTTTATTGTCCCCCGCCGAAACCCTGATTGACCCACTCATGACGAACAAAATATCATATTCGATATGACAGTCTTCCGCGTCGTTCTTGATACCAACATCCTCGTGGCGGCGGCCCGCAGCCGGAACGGCGCCTCGTTCGCGCTGCTGCAAGCCTTGCGGCAAGGGCGTTTCGTGGCGCTGGCCTCGGTGCCCTTGATGCTGGAATACGAAGCCGTTCTGAAACGGCCGGAACATCTGGCTCTCGGTCATCGCACGCCCGCCATGACCGACGCCTTTCTCAACGCATTAAGTCTAACCATCGAGCCCGTCCACCTGCATATTCTGTGGCGGCCGCAACTGCGCGACCCTGCCGACGAAATGGTGCTGGAAACCGCCCTCAACGGCCGGGCCGATGCGCTGATTACCCTGAATATCGACGATTTCTCTCCCGCCAGCCATTTCCGGCTGGCCGTCATCCAACCCGGCGCCTTTTTGCGCCGTCTGCAACAGGAGCCAGTCTGATGGCCAACTATGCCTTGCGTGTCCCGGAGTCACTGTTCGAGTATGCCCGCAAAGTGGCAGAAGAAGAGCACGTGTCCATGAACCAGTTCTTTGTGGCCGCGATCGCCGAAAAAGTCTCAGCCCTCAAGACCGAAGCCTACTTCCGCGAACGCCAGGCCCGGGGCGAACCCATCGCCTTCGATGCATGGCTGGCTGCCAGCCCCGATGCCAAGCCGCAAGAGGGTGACGAATGGCCCTGATTCGACTTTGCGTAGGCGAAGTGACTCATGGCTTGCCTATCGAATCCAGCAGGGCTTTCACGGCTTCATACAGCGGCGGCAAATCGGTATGAATGGAATGCCAGACCGCTTCGTCATCCACCTCGAAGTAGGGGCGATTCGCCAGCTGACCCACGGCATTCAGAGAGGCCCAAGGAACATCGGGAGGCCGCGTCATGCCACCCGCCTCATGTTGCCCGATAGCTCCCGCCAGCCTGCCGAGGACTCCGACGTTACGCATGACGGCGTCACGGGTTTTATGGTCCGCCAGAAAGTCGGGCAGACCCATGCCGGCCGTATAGCGCTGGATACGCTCGATGCCTTCGACGATCTGGGTCAGATTATCGCGGCTGCGGTTCAGGGCCTCGGATGGGCGCATCAGAGTTCTCCCCGGAAGGCGCGGTGTTGGAGGGAGGAGAAGAGGGAATCCAACTTACGCAAAGACCTAGTCTGAATAGTCTTCATCGTCCTTAAAATAGTCGATTCTGTCGTGAAAAACCTTTGTCTTTCTATTGGCGGCGCAAAAACTCGTACCGACTTGAGGTCAGCGAGATTTACGGTTTTTTGGGCTATCCCACGAGCAGCTTTATCTATCTGCTTTCTGACACCGAGCGACTCAAGCATTGCTGCACAAAATACTGGGTCCAGTTTATCTTGATTTGGCTTTATGTGTGCGATATGGCGCTGGAAACAAAATTTATGCTCACCACCAACAACAGCCGTGTTCCCATATGAACCAACCGTAGTATAAAGAACGTCGCCAGCCTCTATTGGGCATCGTCTTGTTAATTCGTTATAAGTTTCATGTGATATGAACTTGTCGGTGGTGTATGTGATTTCGCCGTCGACTATGTTGCTGATAAACAAAAACGGCACCCCATCTAACTCATGCCATTACACACAACTCAGCCCTGAATTCTGAAGCTGTCGCATATGTTCAACGCCCTCCACGAAATCTCTGACACGAGCGAAGCCGAGCCAAAGCGTCTTGACGCCTGGCTCGCCATCGGATTTGCGACCGAGGAAGC
>JBKCCF010000164.1:0-12340 GCA_046305255.1 Methylococcaceae bacterium | reverse complement strand
ATGCTGATTTTTGGCGTGATTGCCTTCATGTTGTTCAAGTTTATGGCTGCGAGACGAGGGAGCGCGAGTGCTGCAGCAACGCCGGCCGGAGGGTTCAGAGGCTATGAACGCGGCAGCGACGGCAACGAGTTTGATGCGGGTTATGATCGCAGACCCGCATCGGCGGGCTTCAATACTGACATCATGAGCGGCAAAACGGGCGGTCGGATTCCGGTTGGCCCGGAAGTCCCGACCATGCCCGCTGACTTCGAAGCGGCGGCCTTCCTTGAAGGGGCCAAGTCGGCCTATCGCATGATGCAGAATGCCTGGGACGCCGGCGACCTGGCTGATTTGCGTGGGCTGACCACCGACAAAGTATTTGCCGAGTTGCAGGATCAGCTAAGGGCCAGAGGCGATGCTCGCAACCAGACCGATTTGCTCAAGGTCGAAGCTGAAGTGCTTGAGGTGCGCGATGTTGGACAGTACCGCGAAGTAGCGGTTTTGTTCGACGTGCTGATGAGGGAGACGCCTGACGCGTGTCCCGGACAGGTGCGCGAAGTGTGGCATTTCACCCGAAGCAGGAACAGCCGTCAGCCCACCTGGTTCCTTGACGGCATTCAGCAAATGCAGGAATGATCCCCCGCTGATGCGGCATTATCGGGCCGGTCCACTGCCTGTTGACCGGTCTTTTTTACGTCTGAACTAACGGACTTCGTGCATGTGGTTGAAAGCTCTGCATCTGATTTTCATGGTGACCTGGTTTGCTGGGCTGTTCTACCTGCCCAGACTGTTTGTTTACCATGCCATGGCGAATGATCGGATAAGCCTCGACCGTTTCAAGGTCATGGAACGCAAGTTGTACTGGGGCATCATGACGCCGGGGATGATCTTAACGCTCGGTTTTGGAATATGGATGCTGGTTGACTATGCCTGGGCTGCCTATGGTCAGAGCGGCTGGTTACATGCCAAGCTTGGTTTGCTGCTTGGATTGGTGCTTTATCACATTCAGTGTGGCCGCTGGTTGGTGGCTTTCAGACACAACCGAAATCGACATGGTCATGTCTACTTCCGTTGGATGAATGAAATGCCCGTGCTATTTTTGATCGCCATTGTTCTGCTGGCCACTGTCAAGCCGTTCTAATCCGGGTTGGCTGTCATGAAGTCCCGCTAAACTAGATCCCAAGACTGTTAAGGAAACGCCCATGCCTACTTACGATTACCAGTGCACCACCTGTTCTCACACCTATAGCGCTCTTCATAAAATGAGTGACCCTGCGCCGGCCTGTCCTGAATGTGGTGCCACCGAGGTAAAAAAGCTGGTATCGGCGCCCGCCATACACGGACGAGGTGTAGCCCCTGCTGCGCCGATGCCCGCAGTAGGGGGCGGGTGTGGTTCCGGCATGTGTGGCCACAAACATTGAACGACTTAATAGTAGTCCTTCTCGTATTGCTCCCACTCACTGACCGGGTCATGCATTCGGTCAGTCATCCCGGCCTAATCAGGCATTGATGAAACAGCCCATGTCGTGGGCTTTCAGACTTAACAACTGTCAGTACCTACCTGGCCCGGCTATAATGGCGGGCTTTTCCATTTACCTTACCCGGCTTCCCCTCCCTCATGATTGAACAGTTAAGAAATATCGCCATTATCGCGCATGTTGATCACGGCAAGACCACGCTTGTAGACAAGTTACTTCAACAATCCGGCACATTTGCGGCTCACGAAAAGGTGGAAGAGCGTGTCATGGACTCGAATGCGCTGGAAAAGGAGAGGGGGATTACCATCCTTGCCAAGAACACGGCGATTGACTGGAACGGCTATCACATCAACATCGTCGATACACCGGGCCACGCCGATTTTGGTGGCGAGGTTGAGCGCGTGCTGTCCATGGTCGACTCCGTATTGTTGCTGGTCGATGCGGTCGATGGACCGATGCCGCAGACCCGTTTCGTCACTCAAAAGGCTTTCGCCCTGGGTTTGAAGCCAATCGTTGTCATCAACAAGATTGATCGACCCGGCGCTCGCGCCCATTGGGTGCTGGATCAGACCTTCGATCTGTTCGACCGGCTTGGCGCCACGGAAGAACAACTTGATTTTCCGGTCGTTTATGCCTCGGCCCTCAATGGCTACGCCGGGGATAATCCCGATATTCGGGAAGGGAACATGGATCACCTGTTCCAAACGGTGATTGACAAGGTGCACCCGCCGGAGGTGGACGAAGAGGGTGGTTTTCAGATGCAGATTAGCCAGCTCGACTACAACTCCTATGTTGGCGTCATTGGCATTGGCCGGATCCAGCGTGGCAGTATCAAGACCAACTCTCCTGTAGTGGTGGTAAACCGTGACGGTTCCCAGCGCAATGCGCGGATGCTGCAGGTTTTCGGCTTCAAGGGGCTGGAGCGGGTAGAGGTTCCCACCGCAAATGCCGGCGACATTATTGCCTTTACCGGCATCGACAGTCTGGAGATCTCCGACACGATCTGTTCGCCGGATGCCGTTGAGGCTCTCCCACCGCTGACAGTCGATGAACCGACGGTCAGCATGACCTTCCAGGTTAATAATTCAACCTTCGCCGGGAAAGAGGGTAAATACGTCACGTCTCGACAGATTCGTGAACGTTTGCAACGCGAACTGCTTCACAACGTGGCTCTGCGGGTCGAGGATACGGTCGATCCTGACAAATTCCGGGTTTCAGGCCGCGGCGAACTCCATCTGTCGATCCTGATTGAGAACATGCGTCGCGAAGGCTACGAGTTGGGCGTCTCGCGTCCTGAGGTGATCATCAAAGAGATTGAGGGCGAACCTTGTGAACCCTATGAATTCGTGACCATTGAGGTTGAGGAAGCCAACCAGGGCGCGGTTATGGAGAAACTCGGCGAACGCAAAGGCGATCTGCTCAATATGGTGCCAGATGGCCAGGGCCGGGTGCGACTTGAATACATGATGCCCTCGCGCGGATTGATCGGATTTCAGACCGAATTCATGACCGCCACATCAGGGACCGGCTTGCTCTACCATGTATTTGACCACTACGGTCCGATGAAAAAGGGCGATATCGGCCAGCGGGTCAATGGCGTGATGATTTCCATGGTCACCGGAAAAGCTCTGGGCTATGCCTTGTTTAACCTGCAGGAACGGGGTCGCCTGTTCATAGACCATGGGACCGAGGTTTATGAAGGCATGATTATTGGCATCCACTCCCGGGACAATGATTTAGTGGTCAATCCGACCAAAGCCAAACAGTTGACGAATATTCGTGCCGCTGGCACCGATGAGAATATCCTGTTGACGCCCCCCATTAGAATGAGTCTTGAGCAGGCGCTGGAGTTTATCGACGACGATGAGTTGGTCGAGGTCACGCCCAAGACCATTCGGATCCGCAAAAAATTGCTGCTTGAGCACGAGCGCAAGAAGGCTAGCCGCTAGCCTCAGCACTAACGCTATCGGCATGCCCCCGCTATCGGGGGCATGCTGTTTCTGGGGCCAGAACTGACCCGCGAAGCATTCCCCTGTAATAAAATGAGGGCCCGGGATCCAACCCACACATCCAATCAGGGGCATGTATACCCATCACTTCCATCTCTCCGAACTCCCGTTCTCCATTGCGCCCAACCCTCGCTATCTCTACTTGAGCCCGCAACACCGCGAGGCGCTGGCACATCTGCTATACGGTATTGGCGTGGGGGGTGGATTCGTTGTACTGACCGGTGAGGTCGGTACGGGTAAGACCACCCTCTGCAGAGCATTGCTTGACCAGCTGCCGGAAGATGTCGACATTGCGCTGATTTTCAATCCCCGTCTTAATTCACGTGAATTACTGGCCGGTATTTGTGATGAACTCAACATTCAGTATTCCGGCCCAAAGGCCAGCTTGAAGCAGTTGATTGATGCGCTTAATCACCATCTGCTGGATGCTCATGCCCGAGGGCGGCGGGTAATAGTGCTGATTGATGAGGCCCAGAATCTGCGTTTTGATGTGCTGGAACAAGTACGTCTGCTGACCAATCTCGAAACCAATCAAACAAAATTGCTACAGATCATCCTGGTCGGTCAGCCCGAATTGAACCAGGTACTAGAGCGCCCAAATTTGCGGCAGCTTGCACAAAGAATCACCGCGCGATACCACCTCAACCCACTTTCACTGGCTGAGACCGTAGACTATATCGGTCACAGGATGGCCGTCGCCGGGGGTACTGAAAAGGTTTTTGCCCGTCATGCAGTACGTGTGATTCACCGAAAGTCGCGGGGCATTCCTCGTCTGATCAACCTGATGGCGGATAGGGCCCTGCTTGGCGCTTACACCCGAAACAAGGCGCATGTAGATGGCTGGATTGCCCGTCGTGCCGCCGCTGAGTTGATGCCCATAGCCAAGGCCAGTGGGTCGCGCGGGTGGTTGCTGATGATCGGATTGTTAGCGATGCTCGGGCTGGTCTATGGTCTGCGCGATGGCGCGCTGGTTGATCGTTTTGCCCGTGTGGTCGGTCGGGCACCAGCACCCACAGCGATCTACACGCGTCCGCTCGTAAGTGCGCTGCCAGAGCAGCGACTGCCGACCGATCCGACAACTAAACCCGGCGAAGTTGAACGGCCTGCCGACAATTTCGCGGATTTTATGGCCAGGGCCGATAACAACGACCTTGGGGTGCTTGCTCAGGTACTTGATCTTTGGGGACATAAACTCCCGGTAGGCGAGCAAAATCCGTGTCAATGGGCGAAGGGTCAGGGTTTGCGTTGCATGCCTTTTGAGGGCTCATGGACCCTGTTGCGGACCTTAAATCATCCCGCTGTACTCGAGTTGGGACTGGCCAACGGTGAGACACGTTTTATCGGGCTCAGACGGTACAGTCAGAGCCGTGTTGATCTACTGGCTGAGGGTCGGTCGCAGACATTTCCCCTGCAAGATTTGCTGGCCGTGTGGAAGGGCACTGGCATTCTGATCTGGCGGCCAATCACCCCCTATCAAAGCGCTATCAATATCGGCGAACAAAGCCCGATAGTGGCCTGGGTGCGTAACATACTGATGGTTCCGGCAAGCAGCCCGGCTCTTGAACGGGTCTATGATGATCCACTCAGGCTAAGGTTGATCGAGTTTCAAAATGCGCATGGTTTGAAGCCGGATGGTGTCATCGGGCTCCATACGTTGCTGACCCTTGAGGCCAGCGGCCGCGAGCCCGGTATTCCGACCCTTGATTCTGCGCAGTACTGAGGAATAACGGTCATGTCCTATATCCTCGACGCCTTACGCAAGTCCGAGCGAGACCGTAAAACAGGCCAGGTTCCGGGTTTACCGAGCCTGACCAGCGAGATGCCACGGCGCACCCCCTCCAGCATTTTCTGGTTAGTGCTGCTGATGGTCATTCTGAATGCCGTAGGTCTGGCTTACTGGCTGTTTTCGCAAGGTAGAACTCCGTCATCCCCGGTGGTCACAGATCCCGCACCGATATCGGGTACCCATTCGTCTGTTGGTACCGGTGCAACGGGGGCTAACCCGTCTGAGGGTCCCGTGATGGCACAAAACACCGCACCCTCACCTCAGGTGATTCCGGTACCCGTTCAGTCCCTGCGGGGATTACCCCCTGGCACAGTGCCCATGCTGGTTCAACCCGTACCGCAGTGGCAGTTGCCAATCATGACGCGAACTCAACCACCGCTGAATTCGGGCGCTGATGGCCGCCTCCAAATGATTCCACCCACCGCAACGGACAGGGATGCTATGGGGCGTCGGTCTGTGGGTGAAGGATCGACCTACCCGGACAATAACCACCACTATCCCTTGCCTCGATCAGAACCGGATACTGATTTAGAAGATGCAGAGATCGACGAATCCGAAGTGGAGGAGTCGCAGACAGCCATGTCTGCCCAAGCTTCCGGTTTACCCGTGAGCAATCAGGGCATAATCCCCCATCTCAACGATCTGCCGCCTGAGGTGCGCGAGCGCATCCCGCCCATGAAAATAAGTCTGTACGCCTACTCGAAAATCCCCGCGGAACGCTTCGTGATTATCGATACGAAGAAATATAGAGCCGGTGACCGGATAGCTGCAGCCTTGTTGCTGGAAATTCAGGAGGACAACCTGCTGCTGGAGTTGGACGGTCAGAAGTTTTTGAAGTCCCGCAACTGATTGGCCCTGACCGCGTCAACGACCCCTCTCCTGTGGGTTAATCCTCAGATGAGCCGGTCGGCCTGGACCTGAAGGCAGAGACATCACCCGCTGTCCGGTTAAAGGTGGACACAACATCGGCAGCATCGGCCTGGTCCACCGCCATACCGCAAGGCAGCCCATTACAGTCATTCAGGTCAGGGTTAGAGAACAGGCCAATTTCGGGATCGTAATAGCTCATGATGTCGCCGAAACTGCCACTGATTCCGTAGCCATAAGAATAGTCATATCTACCTTTGACATTGGCGTGTTGCCGATCATGGGTCGCCCCCAGGATGTGACCGATCTCATGGGCCAGCGTGTAGTTGGAGCAATAGTAACCGTTGGCCTGTCCATAACTGATAATGCCGTAGGCGAGGCTGGAATCAAGTGGGGCATTATTGCTGCCGTTGACCCAGGCTTCGCCGCAAAAGTAGCCCTGAGAGGCCGGCTTGAAGGGCCGCACCAGCAACACCAGATCAGCCCCCGTTTGTTGCCGCATCGCGGGGACATTTTTCAAGTGGCCGGTTCCGTCAGTTAGTCGTTGCAGCGTCCTGTCATTATTCTCGCCGGCAGGTTGCCGTGATTTGCGGATATCGACCAGATTGAGATAAACGGCCGAGCGACTATCGCGCATCGCCTGATTGGCCAGGGCCATCATCGTCTTGATCCGCAGTCCGGCTTTGTTCAGGCCGGCAGAGTACAGCACCAGGACATCAATGACGGTATTGCCCTGGTCATCGGTGTTAGCCGGGTTTGAAGGGGGCTGGGAATAGATCCGGTCCGGTATTTTATTATCGGCCAATGCAAGGGCAAAGCCGGGCGTGTGTCGGCCGGTCGGCATCTTGGGCTCATAGCCGTCCGCCTCAAAGCTGCTGCGGCTGAAACCGGTGGCCTGAAGGTCGATCAGCCACTGACCCGATGGGTTTGACTCTAGGTAATACACGCCATCGGGTGTGCTGATCTGACCATCCAGAGCGTCGCCACCACCCAAGGTAATCACCGCGCGTTGACGGCTGCCCGAGGTCGAGTCTGCGTAGGCCACCCAGCTTTTGCTGCCATCGGCATACTGCCAGTCATTATCGTGTACCAGTCTGTACTGCCCCCTGGGCAGTTTGACCGAAATGCTGTTGCCCCTGGCCATGGTGCGTAGATACCGGGTGTTTACGCTAACGGCATGGATGGAATGGGCGGGGTAGCGTCTAAGCAGAGTGGGCAGTACCGATGGTCGTTTGCGGTAAGTCAGCAGTTCTGGCAAGGCGGGTGCAGCGAGGTCATGTGCGACGCCGTTTCCATTTCGGCCCGTTACTGTGACTTCGACCAGTTGGCCGCGAAAAT
This sequence comes from Methylococcaceae bacterium, assembly GCA_046305255.1. Taxonomy (GTDB): domain Bacteria; phylum Pseudomonadota; class Gammaproteobacteria; order Methylococcales; family Methylococcaceae; genus UBA6136. The sequence goes on along the minus strand of JBKCCF010000164.1, from coordinate 4,883 downwards.
CGGAAACGCCGAGCCAGTTATAACCTTGCAGCAGGGCGCGGATCCTCTCCGGCCAATGATTCGGCCCGTTATCGGTTAATCTGATCGGGTCATTGACGACTTCGGGGGCGATGCGAAAACGGATGCCGGAAGGCTGTTCGATCGCTTTCAGCGCCCGCTCCAGTGTAGTTTTGGAAAGGCAAAGACCAGTGGAGCAGGTTGTCGGTGGGCGCTGATTCTGCTCAGTTGCTGAAGCAAAGTGCGTGCAGCCTGTTAGCAGGAAAAGGACAGCAGATGAGTAGTGTATACGCATGGCAGTGGTTCATCCGTTTTCTGGCAGTGGCTCTAGAATAGTCTAAACCCGCCCGTGCCAACAGGTTAAAAGCAAGAAGTGTTCACCCCGTTTATGTTAAACACGCCATCTATCATTCTGGTCTTGTTAATCAGCCTTGCGCCGGCGGAATTGCTGGCCTATGACTGGTCGGGGAGGGTTGTTGCCGTGCACGACGGTGACACCCTGACCATCCTGCATCTAGGCCGTGAAGTGAAGGTCCGGCTGAACGAGATTGATGCTCCGGAACTGGATCAGCCCTATGGTCAACAGGCAAAACGTTCGCTCTCCAGTCTTTGTTACGGGCGTTACGCCGATGTCCAGCCGGCAGCCCGCGACAAATACGACAGGCAATTGGCGCATGTAAAGTGTAGCGGTGTTGATGCCAACGCCGAGCAACTGCGTCGAGGTATGGCATGGTTTTACACCGAGTACAGCCAATCCGAAAGCCTGCAGGCACTTGAGAGTGGGGCGCGAGCGAAACGACTGGGTTTGTGGGCTGCAACAAGACCGGAGCCACCTTGGGCGTTCCGTCACTCGCCTGATGAGGCGAATGCCCGACACACACCAGTCCCAAACCGGGTTAACCGTCGCTCGGCCTTGGATTGTGGGAGTCGGCCGACCTGTGGGGCCTTATCAAGTTGTGATGAGGCCAGATATTACCTTCGTCATTGTGGTTTCACGTGGCTGGATGGTAATCATGACGGCGTACCTTGTGCATCCCTCTGTCGGCCTGACCGGAAATAAAGTGCTGTGCCCGTGTGACTTTGCATACCGCCCATTGGACGTCATGCCGGGCCTTTGGTAGCTTACGGACCCGGCAGTAAACCGCTGCCCAAATGTTCACAATCCGGAAGCCATGAAAACACGCCGTTTTTCGAGTCCCCAACTCGTCGCACTGAGAACCATACTTCACAAGGAGATTTACCGATTCATGCGAATCTGGCCGCAGACTGTGCTGCCGGCTGCCGTAACTACATCGCTCTACTTTTTGATTTTCGGTACGCTGATTGGCCAGCGGGTGGGACCTATGGCAGGCACACCCTACATTGACTATCTGGTGCCCGGCGTAGCCCTGATGTCGGTGATTACCAACGCCTACAGTAATGTGGTTTCTTCATTCTATTCCAGCAAATTTCAGCGAAATATCGAGGAATTGATTACCGCGCCGGTTTCGAACTGGGTCATCCTCGCGGGCTATGTTGGCGGTGGTGTGGTCAGGGGGGTTGCTGTGGGTGGTGTGGTAACGGCAATAGGTTCTCTGTTTGCCAGTCTCCAGTTTCTTCATCCAATGATCATCGTCAGTGTATTCCTGTTGACCGCTACCCTGTTTGCGCTGGCCGGCTTCATTAATGCGGTGTTCGCCAACAGCTTTGACGATATTTCGATTGTGCCCAATTTTGTTTTGACGCCATTGGTCTACCTGGGCGGCGTCTTTTATTCGATCGATCTTTTGCCCGAACTGTGGCAGAAAATATCACTGGCTAATCCCATCCTTTATATGGTCAACGCCGTCCGTTATGGTTTTTTGGGTGTCACGGATATAGAGGTTAGTGTGTCGCTGGCGGTCAGTGCCGGCGTCGTGGTCGTTCTTACGCTATGGGCGTTGTATCTGTTGCACCGCGGTACTGGTCTGAAAAGCTGAAGCACATCGGTCGCGGATCTCGTCACGGTATCAGCCAGGCTTTGGCCGACATGCGATGCGGGTGCAGCGATGGGTGTCGCTTAGGTGAAGAACCAGATCGGCCCGATCCGGCATTTCCTGCAGCATATGACGCGTGAGTCGTTCGTAGTGCATGATGAAGCGTCGGATCCCGGGTGGATCCATCAGTTGTAGCGCCGTACCATCATTGCTCCGCTGGGCCGCAAGCTTTGTCTCCTGCAAACTCCGCCATTCGAATACACTGTCCATGCTGGGGACTTTTAGTACCAGCTGATAATCAATTTCTGCAAAAAGCGTTGCGTACGGCCCCTTGAGCTGTTCATTGACGAAATGACGCCAAACGCCGCTCGGATCCTCCTGGCTTTCCAGTTCGTTTACCGGCAGCGTGAGTGCCTGATCGAGTTGCGGCATAGCGCCAACGCACCACCCTTCAAACAGGATAATGTCGGGTCTGCCACGAAACTGGCGCCATTCAAGGCTGGGTAGTCTGTCATCAGTGCTTTTATCGAAGGAGGGTATGGGGGTCAGTGTGGCGCTCGTTGCAGCTTTAAGTTTGCTCAGAGTCGATAGTCCAAGGGCCACGTCGTGGGTCCCTGGCACCCCACGGGTGAGGAGCAGGGGGTGGATGGTTTCAGCCAGAATCTTGCGTTCATTCCGGGTCCGGTAGAGGTCATCAATCGAGAATCCCGCTACCCGTTTTCCGAATAGCTGGGTCAGGATCACACCCAGGAAGTCGGTCAGAGTCGTGTTGCCCGATCCCTGAGCTCCATTGATACCCATCACAAGGGGGGTTCCGTTGAGCCGGCTATTGACCCAGGCAGCCAGTGGCAGATAGAGGGCCGCCAGTTCGGTAGCCTGGGTGTTGGGGATCTGGTGCTGCCGCATCAGATCAAGAAAACGTGGCCTGATGGTCTGCCATAACCGTGAAAATTCCGCTTCGGACAGGAGAGACTCCGGCCAACCGGGTGCAAGATGACGGGCCTTTATGCTCATCAGACGACCCTGTTGGGTGGTGTCTCGCCTCTGAAAAAGGCCAGGACATTGTCGATGACCTTCATGCCCATGGCGACGCGGGTTTCGGTGGTTGCGCTGCCAAGGTGGGGCAGCAGCGCGACGTTATCAAGGCTTAGGAAGCCTGGGTCAAGATGGGGTTCGCCTTCGTAGACATCCAGTCCGGCGGCGGCGATGGTGCCTGCTCGTAAAGCGGCTATCAGGGCTGCCGAATCGACCACGTCACCGCGGGCAGTGTTAATCAGAATGGCACCGGGTTTCATGCAAGCCAGACGTTCGGCATTGATTAGGTGGTAGTTTTCCTTGCTGCCAGGGCAATGCAGGGCGACGACATCCGCTTGCGCAAGTACCGCATCAATAGTGTCGAGTTGACGGGCACCGAGGTGGGCAATCTGTTCGTGGGTAGCCGGTCGTGGCGTATAAAAAATTATCGGCATGCCAAAGCCGAAATGGGCTTTTCTGGCCATGGCCTGGGCGATACGGCCGAAGCCGATCAGCCCCAAAGTCTTGCCGGTGACCTTGGTGCCAAGAAAGTGGGTCGGGTGCCAGCCGGTCCATTGGCCAGATCTGACCAGTCGCTCACCTTCACCTGCACGCCGGGCGGCCATGAGCATCAGCAGCATGGCGATATCAGCGGTGCAATCGGTCAGCACATCAGGCGTATTGGTGACGGTGATGCCCCGGTTTCCGGCAGCGGCTATGTCGATATGGTTGAAGCCGACACCAAAGTTGCCAATGATGCGGCAACGAACGGGTTCGACGTTGATGATATCGGCTCCCAGTCGATCAGACACGGTTGGCATGACGACATCATGACTGCGCATTGCCTCCTGCAACTCTGTGGCGGACATCGGATGATTGTCCTCATTCACCGTCAGTTCAAACAGGTCGGCCAGTCGGGATTCGCAGGCATCAGGCCAGCGTCGGGTAATCAGGGCCTTGGGTTTAGTCATTACACGTCTCTAGCTGTCAGGTTAAGGCCAGACTGGCACAGCCACTGGCAGGCGACCCCGACAGGGGCCGGCCTGCCATCCCGCTTCAGGCGCGCGGCGTCAGTGGCTTTGCCGTTTCCCGCCAGTACTCGCCTGCCGCTGCGATACCACTGCCGGGGGTGACATCAATGCCGGCATCCCGCATCGACATTTCAGCACCGGTGATGGCGCTTGCCAGCATGAGTTCGTTCAGGTCACCAAGATGGCCGATCCGGAAGACCTTGCCCAGCACCTCGGATAGACCGGCCCCAAGCGAGAGGTTGTAACGGTTGTAGGCATAGTGCATGACATCGCGCGCATCAAAGCCTTCCGGTACAACGATGGCGGTTACGGTATTGGAGTACCATTTTGGGTCTCTGGCGCAGGGCTTTAGACCCCAGGCCGCTACGGCGCGGCGAACACCCTCACCGAGACGGGCATGGCGGGCATAGACATTTTCCATACCTTCTTCAAGCAGCAATTCCAGTGACTTTCTGAGACCGTACAGGAGAGGAACCGCCGGGGTGTAGGGGAAATAGCCGCCAGGGTTATGAACGGTGTGATCATAGATATCAAGGAAAGCGCGTCGGCACTTGGCATGTTCGCGGGCTGCCAGTGCTTTCTGACTGAAACCCAAAAGGGCAAGACCTGCCGGCAGCATGAAGCCTTTTTGCGAGCCGGCAAGGCCCACGTCTACTCCCCATTCATCAAGACGGAATTCGAGCGAGGCAATCGAACTGACGCCATCCACAAAGAAAAGGGCGGGGTGATGGGTTGAATCAAGCGCCTTACGAACGCCGGGCAGATCGCTGGTAACGCCTGTTGCGGTTTCGTTGTGACAGATGAGCAAGGCCTTGATGTCATGCTGGGTGTCGGCTTTGAGGCGTTCTTCCAGATGATCCAGCGGAACACCTTCACCCCAGGGGAC
>JBKCCF010000163.1:0-2798 GCA_046305255.1 Methylococcaceae bacterium | reverse complement strand
ATGATGGCGGCCTGCTACAACATGAAGCGGCTGGCCTTCTTCCACAGAATGGAGATTGTGGCTTTTTAGCGCCTAAAATCCGCCCGATGACCGAATAAATCGGTCATCAAGGCGAAATTCAGGATGAAACAGACCAGAAATTACCCGAATTTGGCTCGGAAATCGCCGAAATATGGGTGCTGACCTTGCTATCTAAGCGCGGCTCGACAAAATAGGCCTTTAATCGAGGTGCCCTAAATTAGAGTGAGATGGCCCAAAGGTCGGTCTAGCTTATGCTTCGTTGTGGCGCGACTTGCTGTTCGATAATTAACGTGGATTTATCGCTGGCGTAGCATTTGTGTAGCATGTGCCAGAAATGAAAAAGGCTTGCATTTCTGTAAGCCTTTGAATTTTATGGTGGGTCGTATTGGATTCGAACCAATGACCACTGCATTAAAAGTGCAATGCTCTACCGACTGAGCTAACGACCCACACCGAAGTGGCATTATAATTTGCCTGGATTTTCGGATCAAGTTCGGATTCATTGATTTATGCCTATAGCAGGGGAACAATCCCGTTGGCATGGTCGCTGTTTTGTTAAATTTTCCGTTCCATGAGCATGATATCTCCCAAAATTACTCCTTCACGGCTTTTGCTTTTTCTCATGTCCATTTTTCTGGCGGGGTGTGTATGGTTCCGGCTATTGGACATCAAGAACCAGTTGGCAGAGTTTGATGAGCATGTTCGGATCGAAGTGGCTGATAAGCATTTCATTCTGCACCTTCTGAAACCGGTCCTACTAAGCGAGGATTTCGTCTATCTCAGCAAGTTACGGCCTAGCCGGACGGAGGCCTTGCCTCAAGGCGGCTATCGCTGGTACCTCGATTTCCGGTTTGATCCCGCTATGAGTCCGCAGCAAAAGTCCATGCAGGTTTCGTTTGCGATGACCTTTACTACCCATCACCGACTGGCAGCGTTCGATTTTTCCCCCCTGTTCGTCGAAATGGCACCGCCTGTTTTTCTGGAAGCCTCAATCCGTTCCCTCGGTGTGGGGAAAGTGGATCAAGACAACAGGCAACTCAAGGTTGATCCGGACGATTTGCCCAAACTTGACGCCGGTCTGCCAAGAATTGCAGCGATTACCACGGTGCTTGGCCAGCCCGCAGAAGAGAAAACCGAGGACGGCCTGAGGGTCCTGATTTACCGATTCAAGGCCGATGCTTTGCCTGTCGACAAAGAATATGAGGAGAGACGACTGGCGGAAGCCAAGCTGTATTTCGATCCGGTCAAGGATGAACTGGTAAGACTCAAGGGAAAGTTTGCGGGTTTGAAGCTGTCGATAGATTATCGAAAGCTGGCGGGGAGGACTGTACCCCACCAAGACTGAATAGGGGGCTGGTAAGGCATCAGTTATGCACGGCAAGCAGATGATGCCAGCTATGCTGACTAATGGCCTCAACGTTTGAGAAACCAGCCTGCAAGGCCATCCTCGCAAGGGTGCTTACGCTGTCGGGTTGGTCGTTGTTTCGAACATGGGTAATGGCAAAGGCCCGTTCAGCCGGTTCCAGGGCAGTCCAGTTACTGGCCATCCTGCCGCAATAGGCATCAAGATAGGCGGGTAAAGTCTGGTCTTCATCTCTGGCAACATCAATCAGCACCAGCATTCCGCCCACCGATAGCTGCTTGCGGCAGCCATCGAAGAACGCGGCTTTGTCAGCTGCATTTAAGTGATGGAGGGCAAAGCTGGAGAAAATTACGTCATACATCATGTCTGTCGGCTGTTGCAGGTGGGTCAGCATATCGACGCAATAAAATTTGCACGGGCAGGGCAGGGGGGCCAGATTGTCGGCGGCCTGGGCCAAGGCTATTTCGGACAGATCCACCCCACAGTAGCGTGTAATTTCCAAAGAGTGCAGCACGGGGGCAATAAAGCGGGCGTCGCCGCAGCCGAGGTCGAGCAGACTGATGGGGCGCTGGCAAGCTTGCTGGAGCATCTGCGTCAGTTCACGGTATAGCTCACGGTGAAACATGTAATTATGCGCAACAATTTTGCTGTAGACATGCCAGGTATCGACGAAAAACGCATGCGCTGTGGGTGGGGTGTCGCTCATCGCTGCTTTAGCCCAGTTTCTCTATCCGACCGGAAGCGGCCGATTTCAGGGCAGCGACGATGAGCCGGCAGTTGGCCTTGGCATCCTCAAGCGAGAGTAGTGGTGGCTGACCGTTGAGAACGGCGTTGCTGAATCCCTCGATTTCCAGTTGGAAATGATTGGCGACCAGAGGTATTTCTGTGCCTCTTGTTCCTGCCTCGGTCCACCACTGGATTTCCGGTGAGTCGCCGGGAAGCTGCCAGACAGTCGGGCACTTGATGCTGCCTTTTGTGCCGGTGACTTCATACTCCGACCGGCGGGTACATTCGAAGCTGAAATCGAAGTGGGCGTGTCGGCCGCTGCCGTAGTCGATAATGCCGCTCGTCGAGATGTCGGCGCCGCTTTCGACGTAATGAGCGATGGCCGATATGGCGAGTGGGGGTTCAGCAAACCACATTCTGGCGCAATTGATCGCATAGCAGCCGATATCCCACATGGCTCCGCCCCCCTGCCAGACATCATCGGCCAGGCGGTACATTCGGGCGGGCCGCATCATGAACGAAAAACTGGCGCGAACAAATCGGATGTCACCGATCAGGCCGGACTCCACCAGTGCTTCACGGATGTCGGCATCGAATGCGAGGGCGATAGCGCGGACCGAAGCCGCCTCGGGCGTGCTGTTCTTATTCTTCCACCGCGAAATCACGGACTCATCTACACTGTTAGAGT
>JBKCCF010000162.1:0-3211 GCA_046305255.1 Methylococcaceae bacterium | reverse complement strand
GCTGGCGATGCTGAAGTTACCCTCAGCTGGACCGCACCTCTGAGTGGCGGTGCAGCGGTGCGCTATACCGTCACCAGTACGCCGGACGGGAAAAGCTGCACGGTGCTGGCACCCGAGACGCGGTGCAAGGTGACGGGACTGACCAACGACAGGGCTTACACCTTCAACATCGTTGCCGAAAATGCCGGGGGCAAGGGGCCGGTATCGGCAGATACCCGCGCGGTAACGCCGAGGTCTCCCAGCACCCCCGGGAACTGCGGGACGGCACAGGGTCAGGCGACCTTGATGCCACCGGTGGCGGGCTTGTGTGCGTCGGGGACGGCCAGTGTGGTCACTACGGAACAAGGTGTTCATTACTGGCGTTGCGAGCCGATCGGCTTTGACGTGTCCTCCAGTTGTTCAGCGCCGGGCCTGAGCGTCAAGGGTATGACCGGAACAGCCAGTTTCGACCTGCAACCCGGTTCGGGTTGTGTTGTCAGCAAGGCCGGGCTGGGTCCGGTTTCGTTTGATGTTCCCGACGGCGTAAGCCTGCCCTATGGTCTGGTTGATTTCGCTCTGACCCAGTGCACAGCAGACCAGGCAGATTTACGCATGACCTTCTCCGATTCGGTCGAAGGTCTGAGACTTTGGACATGGATTCATCAGATCTGGACTCAAATCCCCGATACCGTTATATCGGGTCATACGGCACGCTTCAGTATCAGGGACAACGGCCCTTACGATGCCGATCCGGGGAGAGGGCTGATCGAGAACCCCGCGGCTCTCGGCACTTCGTCCGGTAAAAAGGACCAGCCTGCCCTGACCATTACATCCGGCAGGAGCAGTATCCGGAGCGGTCGTACGGTGCTGATCAAGACCCAGGGCGGCAAGGGTAGGGGCAAGGTCAACTACCGTGTGGAAGCAACCGATGGCGTTAGCTGTAAAGTGCTGCGAAATGGCAACCAGACCCTCCTCAGAGTCTCTGGCACTCGCGAGGGCAGTTGTACGGTCTGGGCGACCAAGGCGGCGGACAGGAAATACAATGCTGCAGTATCCAACGCCGTGACGATTGGCGTCATACCCCCCAAGCCGAATAAGGGGCGCAACCCCCCCCAAACCTTAAGGGGGTTTACCCTTCCGGCCAGCCGGGGGACCTGGTGAATGGCCAGGAGAACTCACATTACCGATCCCCAGGGGTCGGCTCATGCCAACAGGTCGACCACCGTCCTGAGGGCCGCCGTTACTGTCCGTTTCTAGCGCAGGCAGGCCAGAGTAGCCGAATCCAAACGGCCGACTGGCTGCCTTTCCGGCGTGAGTGCGGCCCGCCAACCACCTTGTCGCGTTGATGCCGTCCCTGAGGCAGTTTTAGTTTTCCCGGGTTTTGTGATGTGAATGGGGGTATCGCCCGGGTGGGTGTCATGGGCGGTAGTCAATAAACCTTCATGATGCCGCCCAGAACCTGATAGTCATAGGGTTGGGGGTAGGTTACCGGAACCTCCACAGCACCCAGTAAATACCAGTCATCGACGACATGGGACCGAAAGCCCGGGCCTATCGTCGCAAGGGTTTGGCTGACCGGGCCACGATTATCGATAACCTGTGTCAGGTTGGTGGCGACATAGCCCACCAGGTCACCCAGGAAGGGGGCGTAGTTATGGGGGGTCAGGTAGTAGCCGATAGCCAGGTTGGCATCGTAAGTAGAGCGTGTGCGCGACTGCTGGATATCGCCGGCATAGGGGACCGTAAAGCCGGTGCCGCCCCTGATCACCAGCCCTTTCCACCAGTTGGCCCAGAACTGATACTGTGGGCCTATCGAAGCCACACCGGCACCATTCACCGGATTACCGGTCGGCGTCCGGAAATTGATATTGAACGACTGGCTCAGATTTTTGCTTTCCGACAGCATGAACCGGGGTTGAATCTGGAAATCGCCGAAATTGGTTTGCCGGTCGGTGCTGGTGTTGACGCCGTTCGACAGCACCGAAATCTGGGTCTGGATATTCAGCCGCTGGTTGATCGGCGTGAAGTTGATCAGGTTGCCCGAATAGCCGTCCATTTGCCCGGCCAGATTCGGCTGCCAGCTAAAGGAGGCGATACCGAGCCGGTAAAAGACGCCCTCGAACGCCAATAGCCAGCCCTGGCGCGGCGCGTCACCGCCGCCATTGGGCGGGCTGACCCAGGGTTGATCCCAGCCCTTGCTGAAAAACGTGTCGTAAGACAGTGCCTGCCAGTCTTCAGGATGGGCGTAGACATCCCCCCATATCGACTTGCCCATGGCTTCGGTGAAGGTATAACCCTGTTTTGCGCTGCGCGCCGGTGACTTCGGCTGGACGGGAAGGGAACCGACCTGCACCGCTGAGGCGGGAGCGGGAGCAGGGGCGGCAGCGGGTCTGGCCGACTCGGCCTCGGCCGATAGCGCGCCGGTCGTGGTGGCCACTAGCGCAAGCGCCGCAAGGCGTGAATGGGCTGTGCCCGGTTTGGTGTTGTTCGGCATGGGATCACGTTGTCTGGTTTATGGAAGCAGGCGGTCAGGCAATCCGAAGGCTGCCCTTGGGCGCGCGCTTCATGTCATGTTCTGCTGTCGCCCGTGCGGCTGAGCTGTTTTCGCCACGGGGCTGACCCCTGACGGCAGGGGATTATGAAGCAGGTGGCCCACGGGAGCCATTCCCCGCTGCCGCCCTGGCCCAATGCGCGCATTCACCCCCTGTCGATCGGCCTCCCACTATAATAGTTAGAGCAATAGTTACAGCCCAATCAGCCCGACCGATACCCGAAGGTGGAATATGAAACAGTGGAACCACGGCTACTATGTCGATAGCGTCTATACCTTTGGCTATTACCCCGAAACCATGCCGGTGCGCCTCCACTGGGCGTCACTGATCAACGACCATATCACCCCGACCCGTCAGTTTCGCTATCTCGACGCCGGCTGCGGGCAGGGCTTCAATCTGATCATGGCCGCTGCCGCCCATCCCGACAGCGACTTTGTCGGGCTGGACTTCCTGCCGGAGCACATCGCCCACGCCACCCGGCTGGCCCGCTGCTGCGGTCTGACCAACGTCCGCTTCATCGAAGCCGACTTTGTGGATCTTGCCGATGACCCTGCGGCTCTGGGCTCGTTTGACTACGCCATCTGCCACGGCGTCAGTAGCTGGGTCGCGCCCGAGGTCAAGCGTGGCCTTTATCGCCTGATCGGGCAGGTGCTCAAACCGGGCGGGGTCTTTTACAACAG
>JBKCCF010000161.1:0-4746 GCA_046305255.1 Methylococcaceae bacterium | reverse complement strand
GTGGTGGGTGCCCGGTACTTCTCCCAGGGCACTGGGGGGGGGGGGCCGGGGTGGCGGAAAACCGCTGAGGATTTGATCGACGGCTGCACCAATACGATTTTTTTGGCTCGATTCGAAGTAGCCGAAATCACTGTCGTCGGTCAGGGTGCCATTCCAGATGATTTTTGACGTTCTGGCATCCATGATGGCGAACTCCAGTTTGGCTTCCTCGTAGTCGGACGAGTAGGGGTTGAGCGAGGGCGGTAGTGCCCTGCCGTCCTTGCCTTGTGGAATGGTGGAGCCGTGCAGGCCCGGATACATCAGTCCCACTGCGCCATAACCCCCGTTGGGCTTGGTTTTGCGTTCCAGTTGCCACTCGCCAAACGCCCAGGCAACCAGAAAGTCGGCCTTGCCCTGTCGGTGGTTAAATCCCTTTTGCCTGAGTGTGCGTTCGACATGGCTGCTGACCAGGCTGTCCAACGGGATACGCTCCGAAGTTTTGACGGCTGCCGGTGTTTCCAGCGTGGCATTTTTCGGTGCCCAGTCCCAGTCGTGCAGGCGAGTAAAATCGTAGCTGGCATCATGCCCGCTCTCAACCGTCATTCCCTTGCCTGAACACCCTGCCAGGGCGATGCAGCCGGTCGCCAATAGCAGTCTGCACAAGATTTTGATCATGGTTGCTACTCCAGCAGACAAAAAACCAATCCGTAAAGCCCGACCGCCAGGGGTTGCCTCGGGGTCAGGCTTAAGGTCTGCGCCGGTGCCACGACAATCGGCAGGAACCCGCAGGTTCGGTTGGCGAGAGACCTGTGTCGGGGCTAGGCATCACCATGGACCATGCGTGCCATTTGTAGCGCCGGGTTGAGGATGGCGCCCTGGAACTGTAACCAGTTCAGCAGACCGTCCAGGTAGATGATGTGGGGCGGGACACCCTTGGAGGTAATCTGGACCACACACTGGTGGCCAGGTCCTTCCCACAGCGAAAAACTTACTTCGCCGGCGTCCACCTGCTCCCGAGTCATGGACTCATAGTCCTCATTTTTAATGGTGTTCACGATATCGTCGGTGGTTTTGGCTTTGCCACCGAAATAGCGGCTGACGTCAGCCGGCTGGAATTCACCATTCCGGTAGGTAAAAAAAAGCGGTGTGCCGAGTGCGCTTGTCATCGTGGAAACTCCTTTCAAGGTGTAAGCCCGTTTTTATCACGGTCTTTGTGGTGTGTGACGCTGTGGTTTTGCTGTCAGTACGACGGCGCTGCCGAGGGCACATCTTAGCAAATAAGGCATTGGTTGAATGATGTGTTGCTCTTCTCGCGATAAAGGAGGGTGTCGAGTCTGCGGGCGTCGTGGGTGCCATAGGCCGCTCTACCCCCTGTCAGGGGCGGTTGGCATGGACGGTGACCGAGTCCAGCGCCTTGATTCCGGTGTGTGGTCTTAATTCGATGCTGGGGCCGCTGAATGTGTACCCGGTATTCCGCCAGGTATAGATAGTCAGATTGTCATCAAAGGCCTTGAGTTTTTGGCGTAGCCGGCTGACCTGGGTGTAAATGCGGGCATGGTAGTTCAGGAGGCCCAGATTCATGGTTTCTGCGAGTTCAGCAACGGTGACAAGTCGGCCTGGTTCTGTGATGAGCAGTCTGAGTTTTGAAATCTCGCAGGGGGAGAGATCCAATGCTCTCTGGTCGGGGGAGACAAGGCGCCTGCTGTTCAAATCCAGCATCCATCCGATTGTGCGCCCATCTTTTTGGGATAGGCCTGAATCGTTGGGTTTTGGTTTGCGTTGGCTGGCTGATGGGGGAGTGTCGGGAGGGGATATCTTCTGGGACGGGGTGGGGCTGTTGACTCTGAATTGAGTGGTCTTGGCTGTTTTAGGGGTTTTTATCGTCAGCTTGACCAGGATGCTTGAGTGAAGATCCTCGATAGTTACCGAAGATATTTCGCTGTCTCGCTTCAGGTTTTCCACAACCAATATATCGAACAACCCTTTCTCGATCAGGGCATCAAGTTCGGTCAGGTTGCTGGCGGTTACTACCCTGAGATCACGATGGTCTATGGTTTTCATTTGGACAGATCAGGCATGGCCTACCGGTTAAAGTGATCGGGATGACGCAATAACTTTCATGATCCGAGCAAAACGGCGCGTTTCGGCTGCCTTACACTCGGGCCGTAACCGAAAGGTCGCAATCCAGGTGGTGTGGCGTCAAACTGCGGGCATCCCAGCTTGGCTCATACAACTGAGTTCAAGCTGAATGCTGCTGCTTTTGAATCCGTTTACGGCGTATTGAGCTCTGCCTGCCTGGGTTCGTGGGTGACCACGGCACGGTGCGACCGAATCTGCGTGTGATCTTAATAAATCTTGATGGCTCCGTGTGTTACATATGATTTCATTTCGGCGCGCCCCGGTGAACGTGGCGACCGGGCGATGTGACGTGGCAAAACGAGGGCGGAAAGGTGCAAAAAAGGCTGCCGAAGCAGCCTTTGGCGATCGCTGAAACGGCGACTTCAGGTGACGTGGGTCAGCCACTCGGAATGATCCGGGCGCCGGCCGTAGACGTAGTCGAAATACAGACTTTGCAGTGTTTCGGTAATGGGGCCGCGACCGCCATTGCCGATGCTGCGGCCGTCCAGTTCACGGATCGGGGTCACCTCGGCGGCAGAGCCTGTGAAGAAGGCCTCGTCGGCCACATAAACCTCGTCCCGGGTGATGCGCTTCTCGTGGACTTCAAGACCCTGTTCCCTGGCGATGGTGAAGATGGTCTCGCGGGTGATACCTTCGAGAGCGCTGGTGAGATCCGGAGTATAGAGCTTGCCGCGGCGCACGATGAAAATGTTCTCACCGCTACCTTCGGCGACATAGCCTTCATGGTCCAGCAACAGTGCCTCATCGCAGCCGCATTCCACCGCCTCGCGCACGGCCAGAATGGAGTTGATGTAGTTGCCGTTGGCCTTTGCCTTGCACATCTGGCTGTTGACGTGGTTGCGGGTGTAGGACGACGTCCGCACCTTGATGCCGCGTGCCATATTTTCCTCACCCAGGTAGCTGCCCCATTCCCAGGCAGCCACCATGACATGGGTCTTGATGCCCTTGGCATGCAGCCCCATGGCTTCAGAGCCCAGGAAGCACATCGGTCGGATGTAGGCGCTGGCGAGATTGTTGCGACTGACCGCTTCGAGGTGGACCTGATCAAGCGTGTCCTTGTCGTAGGGCATCTCCATCTTCATGATGTGCGCCGAGCGGAACAGTCGGTCGGTATGGTCGCGCAGGCGGAAGATGGCAGCGCCGCTGGCGGTGTTGTAGGCGCGAAGACCTTCGAATACACCGCAGCCGTAGTGCAGGGTATGGGTCAGTACATGGACCTTGGCTTCACGCCAGGGCAGCCATTCGCCGTCAAGCCAGATGACGCCGTCTTTGTCATCCATCGTCATCGTTCAATCTCCGATAGGGTGGAAGGGGTGGTTGGGACTGACCGCCAGCGGCCCGATTGAAGCGGTATCACAGCGGTCTGTTCGGGAAGCTTTGTGGCGCGCGCGGTTCCGGTACCTGGGGCTTTAATGCACCATCACATCCTGCCAGATACGCTGGACGTGGTGGCGTATGTCCCTGTAACGCCTTGAATCAAGCAAAGCGGGCATTTCCTGCAAGGCAGCCCGGTGAGCCTGTTCCCGGTACCGGCAATATGCCTCCCTGAGGAACCCTGTGGTTGCCGAGTCGAGAAAACCGGCGGCGGTCAGGGCGTCCAGTATGCGCACGACATCGGTCCATTCGGTCAGCCTTTCAGCGGCTTGCGCGCCCGCCAGGACGCCGAATTGTACAAGAAACTCTATATCCACGATACCGCCGAGGTCGTGCTTGATGTTGAATACCGCGCGATCTTTTGACCCCAGCGTGGTGCGCATTTTCTCCCTCATTTCGACGACCTCATCCCGCAAGGTGCTGCGATCACGCGGGCGGCACAGTGAGGCCCGACGGATGGCCTCGAAACGGGCGCCGACGCGAGGATCACCGGCCACGAAGCGCGCCTTGACCAATGCCTGCTGCTCCCAGGTCCAGGCACTCTCCATCTGATAGGTCTCGTAGGCATCCATACTGCTGACTAAAAGGCCCGAGCCGCCCGAGGGCCGGAGTCGCAGGTCGGTCTCATACAGTGTGCCGGACGGCGTGTTGGTGGTCAGAATATGGACGATGCGCTTGCCAACGCGTCCGAAGAACTCGGCGGTGGTGACCGGCTTGTCGCCGCTGGTGGGTGCGCTGCCGTCACCCTCATAGAGAAAGACCAGATCAAGGTCGGAGCCATACCCCAGTTCCAGCCCGCCCAGTTTGCCGTAGGCGATGACAGCAAAGCCATCAGGCCTCTCCGCGTGACAGCCCTGAGGGACCCCGTGGCGCTGTGCGGTAATGTGCCAGGCGGTATTGAGTGCTTCTGCCACCACCACTTTGGCAATCCAGGACAGATAATCACTGACGACCATCACGGAAATGGCACCCGACAGGTCGGCAGCGGCCACCCGCAGGACATTGGCCTGCTTGAACTGGCAGATGACGGTCATCCGTTGCTCCAGATCATCCCCCTCGACAGCCTCCAGGCGCTGATTCAGTTCCCGCCGCAACTCGGTTGTGGTCAGTGGGCTATACAGCGAACGCGGATCCAGCAGTTCGTCCAGGAGCAGCGGGTGACGGGCGATACTGTGGCAGATCCAGGGGCTGGCCGCGGCCAGCGTCACCAGCTGGGTGCGCGCCGGAGGGTTTTCCGCCAGCAGGGTGAGGTAG
>JBKCCF010000160.1:0-2999 GCA_046305255.1 Methylococcaceae bacterium | reverse complement strand
CTGCGACATCCTCGAAACCGGCAACGACTCCTACCGGTTTAAACAGCGCAAAAAGGGCACTCAGACACCCTGACCTAACCCCTCTCAACTGGAAACTTTTCGGCGCTGACACCTGGAAAAATTTCGGTGCTGATTGACACTGGTGGCAGGCTGGCGCTGATATCCGTGCCGCACCGACCCGCCGCCGCAAGGCGGTTTTTTTGCGCCATTCGCTGTCTCGGTCGCGCCCGCCAGAGCAAGCGAAGAAGCAAACCGATGGCCCGCAAACCCGCGCCAACACACGACTTCGAGCCTTGAATGCTCAAGAGGGCAGCAGAGAACAGAGAGATAAAAAGGGCGGAAAGCACGCCTGGAACGGCGACTTCCGGAGGGCCATGCTCAAGAGGACAAGGCCGGAAACCGCGCAAACACAGGGGGAACGGGCAAAAAAAAATCCCAACCGGATAAGGGTTGGGATTTCACATTATGGTGGAGGTGGCGGGAATTGAATCTGCGCATGGGTATACGCTGGGATACGGTTGATTATTCTAATCAATGGGTTACATTAAAACTTTACGCTCGAATAGGCTCAGATATGCCCTATTTCGGCACAAATTCGGCACATGGTCAGCGGCAACATTTTTATAGAAATCAGTCCGCTAGATTTGAAAAGACGCCATAAATCATCTCGGAAAAGCGCTGATGCGGTGGCCTCGCTGCGGGCCGTTATGATCGATGCAAGTAATGGTCAGATCAAGATCACACCCCACCAGATCGACGCCCATGAAACAAAACACGAACGCGGCATAACATAACGAAGCTGAATGGGGGCGAGGACGGGCTACCCTGCCCTAACCAAGGGCAACTGATCCCACTGCGTCGTATATGTGGGTGAGAAGATAAACAGCCTATCTGCCATAAACCGTATGATCATACGACAATCAGATCAAGTGATCGCACTCAAAGGCCAAGCCTGCCCTGGCGTTTGCAGCGGCCAGTGGCAGCGCGCTGGACGCCCGCCAGCGGCATTACCACGACATGCTCAAGTGGGTGGCAGCGAGGTGGATTCGTCCCGTGTGGATTCCATGATCGCGGCAAGGATGCGCGTCACAGGACATGAGCAAGCCGCCGAACTGGTGCAGTACTGGCAGCAGGAGCAGGCAAAGTCGCATAAGATCAAGCGCTACAACTCGCCTGGCATGAGTAGCTAAGGTTTGACGTAACTACAAAACGCATTAACATTGCAAACACAGTGGAACTTGAATGGGACACCGACAAAGCGGCAAGGAACCTGAGAAAGCACGGCGTTTCCTTCGAAGATGCCGAGCTTGTTTTTTACGACTCCGGTCGGATTGAAGCCTACGACGGACGCGAGGACTACGGGGAAGATCGTTGGGCCACGATTGGCCTTGCCTACTCCGCTGTCCTGTATGTGGTGTTCACCGTTCGATATGAGAACACCATTCGCCTTATCTCTGCGAGGAAAGCAAATGCCGACGAAAGAAAGCAATATCGTGAAGCGAACTCTTGACATCAAGAAGCAGCCAGAATTGAGCGACGAGCAGAAGATGAGATTGGACGCCTTAGCCTCAATGCCGGATGAACAGATCGACTACAGCGACGCGCCTAGCCTGCCTGATGCTGTCTGGATGAAGGCGGCAAAGGAGTTGCCCCACACCAAGAAGCAAATCACGTTGCGCATTGATGCCGAAGTGTTGGAGTTCTTCAAGCACACCGGCGCGCGGTATCAATCGCGCATCAATGCTGTTTTGCGCGCCTACGTTGAGGCGCACAAGGCGCACACGAAATGAGCAGCAATGACAAGCCGCTTGAGCGTGAAGCCTGAGGGTGGCCGAATGGCGTGGAATACGCACCAGATGGCTTCCTGGCTCCGGCGTCATGCCTTTTGGCTGGCAGCTCATTGTAAGACGTGGCCCCTACCTAAAGGGCACCTCGAAAAACACACCTTATCCACCGAAAGCACGAACCTAACGCACTGGTTTCTCACGCGTCGATTTCACACATTTGAGGTCCATCAGATTTGAGGAGACGCCAAAAATCATCTCGGAAAAGCAGTGATGCGGTGGCTTCGCTGCGGGCCGTTATGGCCCTTCAGGGAACCTCGAAAAACCCATCTTTTCACCCAAATAATGAGCCTAACGCACTGATTTATAATGCATCTATTTCACAATTTTGAGGTTTTCGAGGTTCCCACCAGTCAATTTCCACCCGATCATTGGCATGCTTGGATCAATGATCCGACGCTGGCCGACGCCATCTTGGATCGGGTTCTTCACGCTTAACATCGCATCGCCCTTAAGGGCGAATCACTTCGGCGCCGAAAGGCCTCAACCAAAGAGCAGGGAGACTCCGTATGACACCCAGTTCAAATCTTCATGACCGCCGTTTCACATCAACGTGACCGTTGGGTTTATGATTTAGCCCTCCAACATTCCACCCGGATCGGTCACGTAAAAATGAAATGACCGGTCACAATCGCTGAAATACGCAGATTGATCATGCGTCGACTTCACAGATTTGAGGTTGCCCTATTATGCATAGCGGGAATCTTAGTGACTACGCCCGTACCAAAGTAGAGAGATGTACATGAGAAAGAATGACCAAATGTTTCGAGGCAAAGGGTCAGAGCCGTCGAAAAAATCACTCGGTCTGTTAACCGGCTTCGCCTATCTTTGTTTCTGGCCATTGGCGTACGCAGATACCTTGGCGCCCAATCTCTATAAGCAGGGTTCGCAAGGCCTCATCACTGGCCAGCCCCTACAAGGAACCTCGAAAAACCCACCTTTTCACTCAAAAAATGTACCTAACGCACTGATTTATAATGCGTCGATTGCACAATTTTGAGGTTAATCGAGGTGCCCTACAGGAGATTCCTATCATCCGCGGCAAAGGGGGAGTGCTGAGAGCTAAGGCAGATATGGTCTCCGCCGGATTTTCAGCTAATCCACTGAGTTATGGCGATGAAAGGGTCTACGCATCCAAGACGCCCTTTCCCAACG
>JBKCCF010000159.1:0-16920 GCA_046305255.1 Methylococcaceae bacterium | reverse complement strand
AAACCTGGTTTTACCATGCGCCTGCCGATCACCTGCGGGTCGGCATGCGCGTCACCGCCTGGGTGCCGGATGGCCGGAAACGACCCGGCATCATGCTGCCCGCCCACGCGGTGGTCTGGTATGCCGGCCAGCCCTGGGCCTACCGAAAAGATGCTGACGGCAGCTTCATCCGTACCCTGGTCATGGCCCACACTCCATCCGGGCCCCTCTGGTTTGTGGATAGCGGCTTCGCGGCCGGTGATCAGGTCGTGACGGCTGGCGCCCAGACCTTGTTGTCAGAGGAATTTCGCGGCCATATCCCACGCGAGGATGATGACTGATGCTGGCGGGCGTCATCCGTTTCTCCGTCCGCCACGCCGGGGTCGTACTGATTCTGTCGCTGTTACTCATGGTCCAGGGCAGTTATCAGCTAGGCCATGCCGGCCTTGATATCTTTCCTGAATTTTCGGCGCCCCGCGTCATCGTCCAGACCGAGGCGCCGGGACTGACGGCCGAACAGACCGAAACACTGGTCACCCAGCGCATCGAGAAACATCTGGCCGGTCTGATAGGCCTGGACACCATTCGATCGGAATCCATTCAGGGGCTCTCGGTCGTCACTGCCATTTTCAAGGACGGAACCGATGTCTACCGCAACCGCCAGCTGGCAGGGGAACGGCTGAGCGCGCTTGCCAACGAACTGCCGGAGGGCAGCGGTCCACCGATTATCGTGCCCCTATCCTCAGCCTCTGCCACCGTGCTGACGCTGGGGCTGCGCTCAGACACACATGACCTCATGGCCCTGCGTGACCTGGTGGACTGGACACTGGTACCCCGTCTACTGGCGGTACCGGGTGTAGCGGATGTCAATGTTTTCGGCGGCGAAATCCGGCAGTTGCAAATTCAGCCCGACCTTGACCGGCTCCGCCGCCATGGGCTGGTCATCGACGATCTGCTCAACGCCGCCCGTCTGGCCACGGGTATGCCGGGCGCAGGCTTCATCGAAAACAGCAACCAACGCCTCGCGATCACTCTCGCCGGTTTGCCCACTACCGAGGAGGCCCTGCGCCAGGTGGTGCTGCTGCGCCGCGATGGCGCCACCATCACGCTGGGTGATGTCGCCACCGTGACCACCGGCGCCCGCCCGCCGATAGGGGCAGCGGCCATCGGCGGCAGGCCCGGCGTGGTCTTGATGATCATCGGCCAATACGGCGCCAATACCCTCAGCGTGTCGCGGGCAGCAGAACAGGTGCTGGCGGAATTCGACACACTGTTCAGCCGCCAGCAGATAGCGTTCTACCCACGGCTGTTCCGTCCGGCGGACTACATTGAGCAGTCACTCGACAATCTGTCCGGCCATCTGTTGATCGGTGGCGGGCTGGTGGTACTGGTGCTCTATGCGTTCCTGTTCAACCTCCGCACCGCATTCATCTCCGCCGTGGCTATCCCGCTGTCGCTGCTGGCGGCCGTGGTAACGCTGCTGGCAACGGGGATGCACCTCAACATCATGGTGCTGGGTGGACTGGCGATTGCCTTGGGAGAGGTCGTCGATGATGCCATCATCGATACGGAGAACATCTACCGGCGACTGCGCGAAAATCGTCGGCACGGCAGTCCGCTGGCGCCATTCCGGGTGGTTTACGAGGCGTCGATGGAGGTGCGCGGGTCAGTGGTCTATGCCAGTTTCATCGTGGCATTGGTATTCCTGCCACTGCTGACACTGGGCGGGGTGGCGGGCCGATTGTTCGCCCCTCTGGGCTATGCCTACATCATGGCGATTCTGATGTCGCTGGTGATCGCCCTTACCGTGACGCCGGCACTGTGCTTCCTGCTGCTGAGCCGTGACCGCTCGGGTATCAGCACCAGCGCGACGGCCAACGACACCCCGCCGCTCATTCGCTTCCTGCAGCCGCGCTATCGTGCCCTGCTCAGGCGTCTGGCGGTGCAACCGACCCGCACCCTGCTAGCGAGCCTTGGCCTCTGCGCTGCGGGATTGGCACTGACCCCGTGGCTGGGGGGCGAATTTCTGCCGGAATTGCGCGAGGGCCATTACATCGTCCATACCTCAAGCCTGCCGGGAACCGCGCTACCGGAATCTCTCCGAATCGGCGGCCAATTGGTGCGACAGTTCAGCGGTATAGCAGGGGTGGTCTCGGCCTCGCAATGGGCGGGGCGGGCAGAACGGGGTGCGGATACTTATGGCAGCCATTACAGCGAGTACGAGATTCGACTCAAACCCCTCTCCGGCGCCGAGCAGGGAACGGTGCTCTCGCACCTGCGGCACATACTTTCGGCATTTCCTGGCGTGCTGTTTGAGGCCAATACCTTCCTGACCGAGCGGGTGGACGAGACCATTTCCGGTTATACCTCGCCCGTCGTGGTCAATCTTTACGGTCAGAATCTGGCACAACTGGATGCAAGTGCCTACGAGGTTGCTGCGTTGATCCGCAGTATTCGCGGCGCGACCGATGTGCAGCTGCGCTCTCCGCCCGGTACGCCACTGCTGCAGGTTCGACTTAAAAGTGACGCCCTGACCCGTCATGGGTTACGGCCCATGGACGCTGCCGCCATTCTGCAAACCGCACTACAAGGCCGCGTGGTGGGCCAGTACTATCTGGAAAACCGGGCCTATGATGTCGCCGTGATACTCCCCCCAACGGCGCGGCAGGAAGTGGGGACGCTGGCACAATTGCCGCTGAAGACGCCTGATGGCCTGATGGTATCGCTGGGGCAACTCGCAGAAATCGAGCCCATCGGCGGGCGCTACAATATCCTGCATCGGGGCGGTCAGCGGGTACAGCCCATCACGGCGAACGTGGTCGGGCGTGACCTGCAGTCCTTCATGGACGAATTGAAACACCGCACACTGACGGAAGTCGTGCTGCCGCCGGAGATCTTTCCCGAGTTCACCGGCGCTGCCGTTGAGCAAACCGCCGCTCGCAGCGATCTCCTCATGCACGCGCTGCTGGCCGGGGTGGGCGTGATGCTACTGATTTATATCGCCCTTGGCAGTCTACGGCACCTCGGACTGACGCTGTTGAATTTACCCTTCGCCCTGCTGGGCGGAGTCGTCGCCGCACTGCTAAGCGGGGCAACCTTATCGGTGGGATCCATGGTGGGATTTGTCACCCTGTTCGGCATCACGGTTCGCAACGCCATCATGCTGATGTCCCATTACCGTCATCTGGTGGAGCAGGAACACCGGCCATGGCATCTCGATACCGCCATCCTCGGCGCCGAACAGCGGCTGCCCTCCATCCTGATGACGGCTCTGGTTACGGCCCTGGCCCTGCTACCGATTGCGGTCAATAGCGACAATCCAGGCCGCGAGATCATGGGGCCGATGGCGACCGTCATCATCGGCGGACTTGTATCATCAACCCTGTTGACGCTGCTGGTATTGCCTACAGTATTGGCGCGCTTTGGCAGATTCAACCCCAATAAAACCGGTTTAGCGGCAGCGGATACGGTTTGAATCAGCCGTCAACGGCTATCGGGAACGAATCCGCCTGAATGGCAGACTACTCTCACAGCCCCCAGTAAGGCTAAACTACCTTTAACCGACCCACAGGCACTCATCACACCCTCAAAATTACCGTTCATGATCATCAGCGTACTCAACCAGAAAGGCGGCGTGGGCAAAACGACGCTGTCGATCAATCTCGCTGCCGCCTTTGCGCTGAAAGGCGATCGGATCCTTCTGATTGATGCCGATCCTCAAGGCAGTGCATTGGATTGGCAGGCCAGCCGCGAGGGCGACACGCTGTTTCCGGTGGTGGCGATGGCAAAGCCGACGCTACACAAGGACATTCCCAGCCTGTCTCAAAACTATGACCACGTGGTCATCGACGGTCCACCGCGGGTCGGCGATGTTACCCGATCGGCCATGATGGCCAGCGACATGGTGTTAATTCCGATACAGCCTTCGCCCTACGATGTCTGGGCGGCGGATGAAATCGTGAAGTTGCTGCGGGAGGTGTCGATTTACAAACCCGATCTCAAGAGTCTGTTCGTGGTCAATCGCAAGGTCGCAAAAACTGCAATAGGCAGGGATGTGGCCGACGCACTCAAAGACTATCCGATTTCTGTCGCCAAAACGGCCATCACCCAGCGTATCGTCTTTGCCGAGACCGCAGCCTCGGGCCTCGCGGTCCTGGAGGCCTTCCCCAAACACCCCGCCGGATCGGAACTGAAAAGCCTTTTAACCGAACTACTGGACTACTGATCATGGCCATCAAAAAATCCGTCAGCCTTACCCGCAGACCGCGTCGCACCGGCAGTGCTAGCCACGCGAACAATGAAGCTGATCTCAACGGCGCTATCGGACAGGAATCGCCTTCCAGCACCCTTGTGACGAGCAAGGACCTGACCTGCGCCAGCCCGCCAGCCGCGAATCTTTGCGGGAGACTCCTCTACAGCTCAACCTATCTTCTGACCTACAGTGCTGTTTTTGGTGCGCTTTTCATCAGCCGAATGCTGCCAGGTCGCACGGTCATTAGCCGCGCCCTGGACGATGGCGCACGGGCGGCAAAGAATGATTTTTCACGAATAGAGCACGCCCAGGGCAATGCCGGCGGACGGTTGATTGCTTGAGACAGGGGACGCCGGAAATGCCGGTCATGAGAGGCGACCCCATCAACGGGGAATTAGAAAGCGACCACAAACTCCAGCAGGCCATAGTTACCCTGGGCATCCGAGAAATTGCGCGACATGATCCCCTGGCCAAAGGCATGCCCGTAAAACGTGTTAATGGTGACGTGATCGAACGCTTTGTAACTGGCTCCAATCAAAGACACATAGGCTATTTCGCTCTGGCCATACGTGTTTAATCCCTGATAGCCAAATTGAGTGTTGTTGCTGGCACCACTGCCCGAGTACATCAGGTCATGACGCGCATTCACACCAAGGGCATGAAAGTCCATTCTAATACCAAGTTTGGGTATGGGCCTTACCACAATCTGGGCGAATACATCCCGGTTATTCGTCATATTATAAAAAGGAAACCAGGCGTAAACCGGAACAGAGGGAATCATCTGAAAAAATGTGCTATGTGTATTATCGTCGGGATTATTATCTCCTGAGCCGCTATTAATACCTGCCCGCACCCAGGGTGCGCCCCAGACATCTGGCCACTGATACCCCATCTCTGCACCGAAGGCATAGGCTCGATGCTGATGCGATTGCCAATCGCCAAACTGGCCGAATCCAAATAATACGGTATCCCACAACCCAGGTCCTACCGGATGAACATGCGCGATATGGGTTGCAATGGTATTGATCGAGAGATGGGCCCCCCTGGATGGCGTGGCGCTATTGTCAGACACCACAACGTTGGGGCGATCATCGTTGTAGGTATACCAGGCCAGCCGCCCTATGGGGCACCTCGATTAACCTCAAAATTGTGCAATCGACGCATTATAAATCAGTGCGTTAGGTACATTTTTTGAGTGAAAAGGTGGGTTTTTCGAGGTTCCTTATGGTGTGACCTAGTGCAGGCGTTTCGTTAAGATTCAGCGAAATACCTGCCAGATTGAGATTATCAATACCATTCATGCCATTGATATCAAGCCCACCGAACGTCGGCGTCATCCCGAATCCCGACAGTTCAAACAGGTCTGACTTATAGCCAATGATGCCACCATCGTAGCTTCTACCTGCAGGTGCGTAGTCCAGAGAACCGATCAACCGTTGGGCCAGGCGATTGTCCATCAACCAGCGAAGGTTATTGTGCCTCACACCGCTTTGGGTCCCATCATAAAGCAGCATTCGACCGCCTGAGATATAGGCACCCGCCTTATTCAGCTTCAGCCAGCCCTGCCGAACAAAGGCGCTGTTCTGGTCAGTGTGGGGTGAGTTTCTGTAATAGGCTGCACCTACACCCACGCCGTCAGCCTGCGCGTTGATCAAGGTGGCATTCTGGAACTGAAAGACACTCTCCAGCCAATCCTCATGATTCAGGACCAGGCCTAACTGAAATCGATTGGACATCAGCCCATAGTTGTAGTCTTTAGGGATAACCCTACCTTTCAGCAAGGGTTCCCCGAACCAGTTTATGCCCTCACCCCGCAAGCGATTGACGATATCAACCTTCAGCAGGGTATTCTCTCCTATACTGACTGGCTTGAGATCCAAGTCAGCCCTGGCCGCTGCAGAAAAAAGCAGCGAATAAAAAAAAAACCAGTACATAGCGATTAATAAACATTAAAGACACCCCACTACAACCCAGAGTATAAGTAACGTATACCCTTCACTACCGACAATAATAAGCCCCGATAAAAAGCATCAAATAAACCTTAAAAGACCTATAAGAAGCCCATACCGAACGGGGTTGCAGACTATTTCAGATCACGGGGAGAGGCAAGGGAATGAAACCAAATGAAAACAGCTAACAGCGCCTCCTAACGACAACAACCGCGCCTGATCGCGCTTCTTCGCGTTAGCCAGCTCTCTGATATTGATTAGGATTCCTGAAGAAAAGAATCAAGGGTGACGCACACTGCCAGTGGGAGAATCCCTCATATCTAGCCACACGCGAATAAAGAAAACATATCATTACTTTTCATAGTAACCTTAAATATAAGGATTCACTTATTATTTGACAGGCATTTTGAGACGGCGCCATTAGCCGGTAACCTGCCAGTTCCCAGCGGATCCGCAGTTCGGCGGGCGCTGTATTGAATGTAGAAATCATCGTCGATGCCCCGAAGGTCAGCTCGAAACACCGACCTTTTCAGCCGATAAATGAAGCTAAAACAATGATTTTTAATATTTCGCTTTCAGATGTCGGGGGAGTTCGAGGTGCCCCAGAACGAACCGTGGCCGTAAACCTCAAAACGTGAGGCCAGGAAAATTTCGATCGCCATCAAGACCGACTTCAAGTCTGGCAATCACACCACCCGTGAAAGATATGTCTTGCAAGAACTCATGCTTGCGGGTAATTTTAGAGCAAACCAGTCCGTCCTACTGAACCTATGCCTGTACTCGGCTTCGACTATGGTTACTATCGCTAGCGAACAAAAATTGCGTGTCGTGGTGGTCGAGGATGACCCCGATCTATCTGAAGAAATCGTCTGGCGGCTCAACTCGACAGGTATGGAGGTGACAGCGTGCCCCGACGCAAAAAGCTTCCACGCCCACATTGCTGCGCACCATGCCGATGTTGTTGTGCTTGATTTAGGCCTTCCTGACGAGGATGGCTTGTCGATTGCCACCAAGTTATCCCAGCACGAAGACATGCGGATCGTCATTCTGACAGCCCGCGCCATGGTTGAAGACCGTATTGCAGGGTTTGAAGCAGGGGGTGACGTCTACCTGACAAAGCCCGTTGATCTGGCTGAGTGGATCTGACCACCAAGGAGAACATCATTCTGCAAAAATTTGCAGAAGCCCCAAAGCAGACCGTTAGCCGCTCTGTGCTGGTACAGGCGCTTTGGGGGCGTGAAGACCCCGCCACCGATCAGCGGCTCATGGTTAACATGAGTCGGTTACGCACGAAATTGAACGAACACAATCACGATCGGGAAGTTATCCGCACCTGCTGGCAGGTGGGATATCAGGTCATCTACCCGCTAAGCCTCAAGGCCTGAATCTCGGAGCGGCCAGCGGACGGCAGCAGCGACATTCCCCCCTCTATGCCAGCCCCCCACACGCGCCTCTGGGTGCGGGGGGCTACAGGACGGCCTACTCCACCATAAAATCACGCATCATGCCCATATCCTCATGCTCAAGGTTATGGCAGTGATACATGAAAAGGCCTTTGAAATCCTGGAAAGGCTTAACAAGCCTGACCTTTTCGCCAGGCATCACCAGTACCGTATCCTTCAAGCCTGACTCAATCAGCCCGTCTTTAACGGTGGCATAGTTTTCCGCCTCGCCCATCCCAATGCTACGGCTGATAATCTGGAATGGCTGACCATGCAGGTGTATCGGGTGTGCCATGGAGAACATCATGCCCATGCCACCCATCGGCATGTTGCCGGCCCCACTCTCCTTACCCTGCCCCATCCCGCCCATCATCCTGTGGCCCATGCCTCCCATCATCCCGTGGCCCATACCACCCATGCCCTCAGTCGGCCGACCGGATGAGTCGCCGCCATGGCTGCTTCCACCCTCTCCTCCATGGGCGTGGAAAATCTCGATGAGTTGCACACTATTTACGGGGATTCGCTCGTTAGCCTGGATATCATCGGCCGCATAGGGTATGCCATTGATGAGCATCGCCATAGGTGATTCGGATAGACCAATCGGTATAGGTCTGCCGGCATTTGCCGCATCATCGACCGAGTAAGACCGAATACTGGACAGGCGGCCCGGCAACCGGGGACTGTCACCCATTTCACGGGTCACGCGAATTCTGAAAATGGGATAGTCAGCACCGACGGGAAGATTCATGGCACCCATCATGCCACCACCGCCCATCATGCCATGGCCCATGCCTTCCCCCATGCCCTGCCCCGAGCCTCCGTGCATCATCTGCTCGGCCATTTTTGGCAATACGCCCTTGAATGGGAGGCTACGCAAACTCAGTTCGGTGCCTTTTCGGCGGCCACTAAAGTCAGCCCATACATCCAGCCGCTCGCCCGGTGCCAGCATCACATAGGGCAGGGTTTCCGGCACCGGCAACAGCCCGCCATCGACCCCGATGATAGTCATCGGGGTACCGTCACTCCAACCCAGCTTGTATATCCGCGCGGTGGAGGCATTGATGACGCGCAGCCTATAGGCCCGACTGGCCACATCCAGTGTGACATTGGGCCGACCATTGACCAGAATCTGATCACCGTAGTAGCCAAGCATCCGATCGTGCATGGTGCTGCCATATACCAGCTGGTTTTGTTGATCGAAACGTTTGTCCTGAATCACGATAGGCACTTCAAACTCACCGCTCGGCAGGTCCAGCCGGGCTTCCTCATCGTCATTCACGATCAGCCCCCCGGCCAGCCCGTGATACACCTGTGTTGCGGTAGCGCCATGCGGATGCGGATGGTAGATATTGAGCCCTGCTCGATTGAGCACCTCAAATTCGTAGACCCGTGTTTGGCCCTGCTGAATGGCATACATCGGGTGGCCATCCATGTCAGCCGGCACATGCAGGCCATGCCAGTGCACGATGCTGGACTCGGCCAGTCGATTATGGAAATTGATCCGGACCTTCTGGCCTTTTTGCAGACGGATAATCGGCCCGAGATAGCTACCCGGCAACGTGGTCAGCACATCCTGTGGGCCACTCACCCGTTTGGCGATATATTGGAGGACCCGCGTGGGCTGACCCGGCAGAATCGACAGCGACTCGGCCTGGGCTGTCAGATCAATCTCCACATCGGGCCTGAAGTTGGGATTGGCCCGGTTGGCGGCGCTCGCACCGGCAGTGACAGCGGCCATTTCCATGGCCCTCACCCATACCGGGCTGACGGCGGCGGCCAGGAAGCCCAGGCCAGTCTGGGTCATAAAGCGGCGGCGGGATGGCTTGAATTGATGTTTCATGGAACCTCCGTGACGTGTCGTTGAGCTTCGGTTTCAGGTGTAGGGACGGCAAGGCCGCGATCGGCCCCGGCTTCGCAATGTTATTGTCCCGCCACCCCATCATGCATGGGGCAATTCTTCTGCGGCCTCCATCATAACGCTATACATTAGCCGTTGCTTATAATTATTGAAATTCAGGAGGTCCTTTAATCCACTCGGCTTGCTTACTCCGCCATGGATTTACCGCCATCAGCAGCGCATCGGCTCTGTTCGGCCAAAGCCCAGCGCACATGCTCGCGAACGATTTCCGAAGGGTGATCCAGCCTGGTCAGCAGTGCCGCCTTCACCGCCTCACTCCGGGGTTCATTACCCAGCGCCACGGCGATGTTGCGCAGCCACGCATCATGTCCGATACGCCGAATGGCCGAGCCTGCCGTCCGGTCCAGAAACGTCCCCTCGTCCCAGCCAAACAGGTCGATCAGCGTGGCGGTATCAAGTTGGTGACGGGGCATAAAATCGGCCTCGGCCGTCATTTCGGCGTATCGGTTCCACGGACAGACCACCTGGCAATCATCACAGCCGTAAATCCGGTTACCCATCGCCACCCTGAACTCGGGCGGAATACTGCCTTTCAGTTCGATCGTCAGGTAGGAAATGCAGCGACGGGCATCGAGTTGGTAGGGCGCGACGATGGCCCGGGTCGGGCAAACATCCAGACAGGCCGAACAGCTCCCGCAGTGATCCTGAAGTGGCTGATCAATCGGCAAAGGCAGATCGGTGTAAAGCTCGCCAAGGAAAAAGAATGAGCCCGCCTCGCGATTGATGACATTCGTATGTTTACCCATCCAGCCCAATCCCGCCTTGACCGCCAGCGGCTTCTCCATCACGGGCGCGCTGTCGGTAAACGCCCTGTAACCAAAAGGGCCGATGGCCTCCTGGATACGATCGGCCAGCGCCTGCAAGCGATGACGCAGCAGTTTGTGATAATCCCGACCCAGGGCATAGCGCGAAATAAACGCGGCACCCGGTGCGTCCAGTTGCTGCTGCAAGGCTGTTCGGCTTTCGGGTAAATAGTCCATCCTCACGCTGATCACCCGAACGGTAGCCGGTACCAGTTCGGCGGGCCGGCAACGCATCGAACCGTAGCGCCCCATATAGCTCATCTCGCCATGGAAACCGGCACTCAGCCAATCCAACAGCCGTTGCTCAGCGACCGCAAGATCAATATCGGCAAAGCCGACCTGCTGAAAGCCGAGCGCTTCACCCCACTGTCTGATACGGACGGCCAGACTATCGTAATCAATGGACGGGCTATTCATGATCGGGCCTGCTCTGGAGATCTACCGGTGATTCGGGGAGAATGGGGAACCGGAGCGAGGCCTTGCCTGCCGATTACACCGCAGCCAACCCTATACGCCCCGCAGAGCGTTTTCCATCCCCAGGACACAGTGCCAGCATGCGCCCAGCCGTTGATCCGCCATTGCCGACCGCACTTTACCGCGCCGCCGAGGTACGAGCCATTGACCAGTATGCCATTACGGTTCGCGGCATTGCCGGACTGACCCTCATGAACCGCGCCGGCGCCGCGACACTGGCGGCCGTGCGTGAATGCTGGCCCACCGCCAGTACCCTGTCGGCCGTGTGTGGCGGCGGCAATAATGGGGGCGATGCCTATGTGGTCGCCCGTCTGGCCCATCAGTTGGGTTGGGATGTGCGCGCTTATCCGGTGGTGGCACCAGATGCACTCAAGGGCGATGCGCGGCTGGCCTATAAAGCTTTCAGGGCGGCTGGCGGCGAGATACTCAATTTTATTCCCCAGGACTTTGAGGGCGCTGAAATTCTGGTCGATGGCCTGCTCGGCACCGGGCTGGACCGTCCGGTGAGCGGCGATTTTGCGGCCGTTATCAGTGCCATCAATCGCTATCGCCAACGGGGCGGAGCTGCGATGAGCCGGCGGCGGGCCGTGGTCGCCCTGGACATTCCGTCCGGGCTCAATGCCGACAACGGTACTGTCATGGGCCAGGCGGTCAGGGCCGATCTGACCGTCAGTTTCGTTGGCCTAAAACGCGGCCTGTTCACGGGTGATGGCCCTGAATATACCGGCAAACTGTGCTTTGATGACCTGGACACCGGCTGTGTAGCCGATCATGGCATCGCCCCATCCGCCACACTGTTCCGGCCGCCGCAACCCTTGCTCCCTCCCCGCCACCGCGCTGCGCATAAAGGATTGTATGGCCATGTAGTGGTCATCGGCGGTGATCACGGCTATAGCGGGGCAGCCAAACTGGCCGCCGAAGCCGCGGCCCGCACCGGCGCCGGCTTGATCAGTATCGCCACTCGATCCGCGCATGCGGCGGTGATGAACCTGACCCGGCCGGAGCTGATGTGTCATGGCATAGAGGAGGCCACTTCACTTCCAGCCCTGCTCAACCGCGCCTCGGTGATCGCCATAGGGCCGGGACTCGGGCAGGGTTGTTGGGGAAAGGCCCTGTTCGAGCAGGCATTGGCCAGCGCGCTGCCGCTGGTGGTCGATGCTGATGCGCTTAACCTGCTGGCAAGACAGCCGGTTCGGCGTGATAACTGGATACTCACGCCACATCCCGGCGAGGCAGCGCGCTTGCTGGAGGTTAGTACCGCCGAAGTGATGCACGATCGCTTTGCTGCGGTTGCGGCCCTGCAGGCGCGCTATGGTGGCGTTATCGTGTTGAAGGGGGCAGGTAGTCTGATTCAGCCACCCTCCGGGCTCCCTTGCATCTCCAGCCCCGGCAACCCCGGCATGGCCAGTGGGGGTATGGGTGATGTCCTCACCGGTGTGATCGCAGGCCTCTTAGCCCAGGGACTTAGCCCCATGGCGGCCGCCAGCAGCGGGGTCTGGTTGCATGGCAGTGCGGGCAACAGCGCCGCGGCAGAGGGCGAACGCGGACTGCTGGCATCCGACCTGATGCCGCATCTACGCAGCCTGGTCAACCGCTGACCCCGACGGTGAGGGATATGACAACAGACGCACTCAGCCTGTTTCTCCCCGACGAGGCCGCCACTCTCGCCTGCGCCGCCCGACTCTTTAAGCAGGTGCCGCCCGGTAGTCTGGTCTACCTGCATGGCGATCTCGGGGCCGGCAAAACCACATTCGTCCGGGGCTGTTTGCGGGCAACTGGATATGGCGGCCCGGTCAAAAGCCCAACGTTTACCCTGGTCGAGGAATATGTGCTGAATGATCGCACGCTTTACCATTTCGACCTCTACCGGCTCAACGATCCAGAGGAACTGGAGTGGATGGGGATTCGTGATTATGTTCGGGCCGATAGTTGCTGTTTTATTGAATGGCCAGAACGCGGCAGCGGACTCCTGCCAGCACCCGACCTTGAGATAAGGCTGGCGATTGAAGGCGCGGGACGACGGTTCAGTCTGCGTGGGAGCACTGAAGCCGGATTGCGCGTGGTGGGCGCCCTGTCGGGTAGCATTTGAATGCTGGCCTGTTAACCCATAGGCTAGCAAGATTCCTCACGCCTCAGATTCAAGCCGAAACGGTGTGATCGGGGCTAAATAAACGCCCTGCTGCGGACACAAACTGTCAAAATATAACCCTCAAAAAAGTCTATCTCTCCAGAAATCCCAAAACCCCATTCCATCATGCATAAGAATTCAGTATCCCGATTGAGCCAGAGTCTTGCCCTTGGCTGCCTGTTATTTTTCAACGCCATGAATGCGCTGGCCGTCAATGGCGGGGCTGAGGGGCCATGGGAGGGCTTTCCGCGCACCCGCCCTACCCCCCGTTATGAAAACGATCCCGGTGCCAATGCCCAGTACCATTTTGGCGTGACCAAAGCGTTCTCGCCCTACGTCGATCCGGACAAGTCGGTGGCGATGGGTTTGCCTGACCCACTGGATGACCCGGATTTCGCAAGTTACAACCTGATCGTGGTCATCAGTAAAGCTGAAAGTGATTTCTGGGGGCCGGAGCAGACCCTACGGGTCTACAAGCGCGGTGTAGGACTGCTCTATTACTGGCTGGTGTCTACCGGCATGCGGGGCCACGAAACGGCTTCCGGCTATTTCACACCCAAGGAGTTCTCATCGCGACACTGGTCGCAGGAGTACGACGCGCCGATGCTGTGGGCGGTATTTTTCCATGGCGGCATGGCGCTGCATTCCTCGCTGGATTCCCAGTCCATCGCTGACATGGGTAAAGCAGCGGAATCCCACGGCTGTGTCCATGAGGAGGATTATCGCGCCGAGGAGATGTTTCATCTGATTGGCCAAAGCGGTTATGGCCCGGTCGATCAAATTAGCGAGGCCAGCGGCCGCAAAACCGGCAAAACGGTTTCAGCGTACAAGACCCTGATTATTATCGGTCCGACCACCACATGGGATTCGACGCCGACTCAAGCCCAGACCCAAACTCAGGGTGTGACATCCACCATCAAATGGGTGCCGGAGAGTGATGCGCCGACCGAAACGGTGATGGATAACCCGTGAGCCTGACCTGGCCTTGCCTTATCGTGGGGGTTGCGGATCGGAACCGCCCTGGTTGTTCATGAGTCATAACCGGGGGGAATGATGGGGGTACCCCGATCCCGGCCCGTATAACAATAACTCGAGGAGAACCAGAGCCATGAAAATCGGTTACATCATGTTCGGCTGCATCGGCTTCGCCATACTGCTGGAAACCTTGCTGCTGATGAACAACCGGAAGGGGGAAGATGAGTGGGCCAATTTCCGCGATTCTCATCACTGCACCCCGGTCGCGGTAAAGGATGGCAGTAACCGCGCCGGCTACCAGTGCGATGACGGTCAGGTGCACTATCGCTGGCGGCAGATGCGCTGAACCGATAGCGTTGGACTCACTCATTGATAGTGAATGAAAAACCATGAAAAGACCTAGTGGAGTGGACCCATTGGATGCCTTTAGATTGAAGAAGGCGGAAACGGATCAAGCGCGGCTGGAGGTGATGGAGGACGCCATCACCAAGGCAGTGGAAAAGGCCCGTATCAATTACCTTCTGGTGACCTTATCGGTAGCAGTGGCCCTGGTGTTGATCGGCCATTACCTCGCGGTCATGGAAATTTACACGGTGCCGACCATCGTTTACGAATGGTGCATCCTGGTCATGACGGTATTGATGTTACTGCCCTGGCAGTTACGAAAAGTTCGGCTGCTGGCTTAAACCGAAAGGCTGGGGCGACAGCCTAACGCAGGTATCATCGGCCTGACCTGTGGAGTCCGTCTGCAACGACGGTTACACTATGCGCCCCATACACCTGATGGGTACAAGACATGAGCAAGATGCCCGTCTTGCCAATCAGCCCAGGCAAACAACACATACCCACCCTACCCGGCCAGTCAATCAACCCGATGACTATCGGCCGTGGTGATACTGAACTGATAACCAAGGAAACTTCATGACCCTTTACTGCGGCATCGTTGGATTGCCCAACGTCGGTAAGTCCACGCTTTTTAACGCCTTGACCAAAGCCGCCATCGCTGCGGAAAACTACCCGTTCTGCACGATTGACCCCAATGTGGGTGTCGTTCCGGTGCCTGATCCCCGCCTTGATGCCCTATCCGCCATCGTCAAGCCCGAACGGGTAGTACCGACCACGATTGAGTTTGTCGACATCGCGGGTCTTGTCGCCGGCGCATCCAAGGGTGAGGGGCTGGGCAATCAGTTTCTGGCCCACATCCGCGAAACGGACGCAATCGCCCATGTGGTTCGCTGCTTCGAGGATGAGGACGTAATCCATGTCGCCGGCAAAGTTGATCCCATTTCCGATATTGAAGTCATTAACACCGAACTGAGCCTGGCGGATATGGGCACTGTCGAGCGCGCACTTCAGCGTTCATTGAAGGCCGCCAAATCAGGTAACAAAGATGAGATCGCCCGTAAAGAGCTGTTTGAACGCGTATTGTCTGAACTCAACACAGGCAAGCCCGTTCGCGCCATGGACCTCACGCCTGAAGAAAATCAACTGCTCCGCGAACTCCACCTACTGACTGCCAAGCCCACCATGTTTATCGCCAATGTGCGCGAAGATGGCTTTGAAAACAATATCTTTCTCGACCGAGTCAAAGCCTACGCCGAAGCGGAAAGCTCATCGGTCGTACCCGTGTGTGCGGCCTTTGAGGCCGAGATCGCACAACTGGAGGAAGAGGATAAGGAGGATTTTCTGGCCGAAATCGGCATGGAGGAACCAGGTCTGAACCGTGTCATCCGGGCAGCCTATAGGCTCCTGAATCTCGCGACCTACTTTACTGCCGGAGTCAAGGAGGTGCGGGCATGGACCATCCCGATTGGTGCTACCGCGCCGCAATCGGCGGGTGTCATCCATACCGACTTTGAGCGCGGCTTCATCCGCGCCGAGGTCATCGCCTTTGACGATTTCGTAACGAACAAAGGCGAGCAGGGCGCCAAGGATGCCGGCAAATGGCGATTGGAAGGCAAGGAATACATCATGCACGACGGTGATGTCGTGCATTTCCGGTTCAACGTCTAACGGGTTAACCTGGTCCCCAGCAGTTCGCAGACGTTCGGAATTGCCGGTATGTTATGACCTAAAAACCATTCAGATCGACAGCGCTTGAGCGACCCCTGGTTTGTTTGGGGGCATGAAGTTCATGTCCCCCGCCCGAGGCTCGACAGATTGGGGCATAACGAACTGAACACAACCACTCAGCTTAAAAACGTGCCCCCGCAAAAGAACTCAAGATTTGTGTCTGAGAGGGGGCTTATTCAGCTTTAATCGCAGGTCGGTTTACTCGGCGGTCATTGTGGATATGCCGGGACGACTGACGTTCCGGAGCGCCTAATCTCATTCGCAGTACGCGATAGAAGATCAGTTTCGACCGTCGCAACCGACCTACTGTGCTTTATTTTCAGCTTTCTGAAGCGTCCCCCGCTTTACGCAGTGATGGCCAAGCCATCAACAACAACCACTGAAGTACCTGTCTCCGCGTGGATGGAAGCCCATCCATCTGACCGATGAGTGTCTCTGGCGAAGTGGGCCGGAATTGGGAAGGTAAATCCAGACCGCTACGCCCACTGAAAATCGCTCAACGTACTCTGTAATCTGTTGTCTGAAGGCAGCCCTGCCAGAGTGGCATCTCAAATAATTACAAATAATTTCAATATGTTGAAAGGTTATTATAGATGTGGGTTAATTGAGCCTTTCCTGCATTGCCGGGCTCAACCGCATGTCAAAGCAGTTACACATTTTAAAGTTCATCCGCCCTTGTAACAGGCCTTCAGGACGACAGTTGACCGTTCATGGTCGGCATGTGGGGTGGTGGCCAGCCGTAACTATGGCCACGACTGAGTCCTGCAGGCTTGAACTGAAAGGACCCCAACAGGGCACCTCGAAAAACCTCCCTACCTTGGGCCGCTCCGGTAAAATTAGCGTCATTTGGGGCCATATGGTGCGGATGAGATGAAGAAGCTCTCAGCGATCAAAAACGACCTCTTTGCCTCTCATCAGCGTGAGAGC
>JBKCCF010000158.1:0-5646 GCA_046305255.1 Methylococcaceae bacterium | reverse complement strand
GCATCCCCGGCTTGCCAAGCGTGGTATCGACCTCCAGTGCCTGAAGATTGATCCCCCTCAGACCAATGGCCGCCAGGCCCGCCAGACTGTCACCCTGCGGCAGGGCATTGATACGCCGCTGGCCAAGCAGATCGTCAGGCTGATCAAGGACAGCAAGATCAAGGTACAGGCCGCCATTCAGGGCGATCAGATTCGGGTGACCGGGAAGAAGCGGGACGATTTGCAGGAGGCGATGGCCCTGTTACGCCAGCAGTCACTGGACATGCCCTTGCAGTTCACCAATTTCAGGGACTGACGCGACAGCGTCAGCCCCAATCACCCCACAAGGTTTGCACCGCCGCCAGGGTGGCCACGACCGCCGTCTCGGTGCGAAGGATGCGGGGTCCGAGTCGGACGGGTATGAAGCCGGCTGACCGGGCCCAGGTGCGTTCCCGTTCGGCAAAGCCCCCCTCAGGGCCGGACAGCAGGCAGACCGACCCGTCTGCCGGCGGTGGCAGTGTTCTCAGACTGATATCGCCCTGTGGATCGAAAAATAGCTTAAGGCCCGTCCGCCGCGTGATCCAGTCGGTCAGGGTCTGGGGTTCATCAATTGTCGGCAGCCGGTTTCGACCGCTTTGCTCACAGGCGCTCTGGGCGATCCGTAGCCAGTGTTGCAGGCGGCCGTCTTTCTTGTCCTCATCAAGTCGCACCACGCAATGTTCGGTCAGCAGCGGGCTGATCCGGCTGACGCCCAATTCCACTGCCTTCTGGATGGCAAAATCCATACGCTCGCCGCGCGAAATGCCCAGTCCCAGATGGGTGAACACGGGCGATTCGGTATCCCGCTGCCGACCCGCGCCGATGCTCAGCCACACATCGTCGCGGCTGAGACGCTCGACGACGGCGTCGAATTCCCAGCCATCGCCATTGAATACCGTCAACGTCCAGCCTTTTTTTACCCGCAGTACGGTGCGCAGGTAGTGGCCACTGTTCTCGTCCAGTTGCAGCGTTTTGCCGCTGGTCAGGCGGGTGCGGGTGTAGAGTCGGGAGTTACGCATCTCAGTCTGCCGTTGCGATTGCGATACTTTCGGCGGCCACTGTGGCCATCAGCGTGATTTCATCGGGGGTGATCACGTAGGGTGGGATGAAGTAAATCACATTGCCCAGCGGCCTGAGCAGCACACCGCGCTTCAGGGCGTGGCGGTAGGCGCGGAGGCCGCGGCGCTCCTGCCAGGGGTAGGCTTCCCGGCTGGCCTTGTCGCGCACCATTTCGATGGCGACAATCATGCCGGTCTGGCGCACTTCGGCTACGTGTGGGTGCTCGGCGAGAGGCGCTGCAGCAGCACCCATGTGCGCTGCCAGAATCCGGTTACGGGCCAGCGTGTCCTCCTGCTCGAACAGGTCCAGGGTCGCGAGCGCCGCGCGACAGGCCAGTGCATTGCCGGTGTAGCTGTGCGAATGCAGGAAAGCTTTTAAGTGGCTGTATTCATCATAAAAAGCCGCATAGACATCATCGGTGGTCAGTACGCAGGACAGCGGCAGATAACCGCCGGTCAGTCCTTTCGACAGGCACATGAAATCCGGTCGGATGGCTGCCTGTTCCGAGGCAAACAGGGTACCGGTGCGGCCAAAACCGACGGCTATCTCGTCGGCGATCAGATGCACGCCATGCCGGTCGCAGGCCTCGCGCAGAAGGCTGAGGTAGACCGGGTCGTACATCCGCATGTTGCCGGCGCACTGCACCAGCGGCTCGACGATGACTGCGGCGGTCTCCGAGGCGTAGCGGGCCAGCGCATCTTCCATGTGGACAAAACTGCGGCGGCTGTATTCGGCCCAGCTTTCGCCATCCTCGCGCATATAGCAATCCGGGCCTTGTACCGTTATAGGCGTCAGCAGCAGCGGGGCATAGGTGTCCTTGTACAGGGCTACGTCACCCACGGCGAGTGCGCCGAGCGTTTCCCCGTGGTAGCTGTTGCTCAGGGCGATGAAACGGGTCTTGGCTGGCTGGCCGCTGTTGCGCCAGTAGTGGAAACTCATCTTGAGCGCGACTTCGACCGCCGAAGAGCCGTTGTCGGCATAAAAACAGCGCGTCAGCCCGGCGGGGGCCCGTTGCGTCAGCCGTTCGGCCAGTGTAATGGCCGGTTCATGGCTGAAACCGGCCAGAATGGTGTGCTCCAGGTTGTCGAGCTGATTTTTGAGTGCAGCACTGATGTAGGGATTGCAATGGCCGAACAGGTTGACCCACCAGGAGCTGATGGCATCAAGGTAGCGATTGCCCTCGAAATCTTCCAGCCATACACCGGCACCGCGTCGGATCGGGATGGGCGGCAGCGTTTCGTGATCCTTCATCTGGGTGCAGGGGTGCCAAAGGACGGCAAGGTCGCGTTGTGCAAGATCGTGGTGGGTCATGGTCGGCGTTGGTGCGGTCAGGGTGAGTGTCGGATTCAAAAATGCTGCGGCGTTACAATCATACCCTTCGGCCAACGGGCGTTGCCTGGTTCAACCAAGGGTCAGTCTTCGCGCGTATCGATCCGCGTTTCAGGCGGGGGACCTGGGCGGGTCACTCGCATCGTTCGCAATCATGAGGCATGACTATCTTATGCGATATAGATTTGGCATTGATCTCGGGGGTACCAAAATCGAATTGGTTGCCCTCAATCGGGTGGGGGACATGTGCTGGCGCCAGCGGGTGGAGACGCCGCAGGGCGACTATCCGGCCACGTTGCAGGCCATCACGCTGCTGGTGGAGCAGGCGAAAAGTGAGTTGGGCGGCGGTGGCAGCGTTGGCATTGGTACGCCGGGCGCCGTGTCGGGAGCCACCGGGCGCTTGAAGAATGCCAACTCGGTCTGTCTGATCGGTCAGCCCCTGGTGGAAGATTTACAGGTGCTGCTGAAGCAGCCCGTGCGAATTGCAAATGATGCAGACTGCTTTGCGCTGTCAGAGGCTGCGGATGGTGCGGCAGCCGGGCGCGGTGTGGTGTTTGGCGTCATACTCGGCACCGGCGTCGGTGGCGGCATCGTCGTGCAGGGCCATTTGCTGCAAGGCCCCAATGCCATCGCCGGGGAATGGGGCCACAACCCACTGCCGTGGCCGCACGCCGACGAATGGCCCGGCCCTGACTGCTATTGCGGCAAGCAGGGCTGTATCGAGACCTTCCTGTCCGGCCCGGGGCTGGTGCGGGATTTTCTCGCCCATAGCGGCAGGGCGTTAACGGGCCCGGCCATACTGGCGGGGGCTGAAGCGGGCGACCCCGCCTGCACGGCGGCGTTCGAGCGCTATGAGGACCGGCTGGCGCGCGGCCTCGCTCACGTCATCAATCTGCTGGATCCCGACACCATTGTGCTGGGGGGCGGGCTGTCGAACTGTGCCCAGCTCTATGCCAATGTGCCGAAACAATGGGGCCGGTATGTCTTTTCTGACCGGGTCGATACCGAACTGTTGCCGCCACGCCATGGTGATTCCAGCGGCGTGCGGGGCGCCGCCTGGCTATGGGGTGAGGCGTCGGATGCGGCGATCAGGCCGCCTATTTCGGGCCGACGACCTGATCAATCGTGATGGCGTACTGGCTGTCCTGGCCCGCTGTCACGGGTGCAGTAAGGCCCTGCAGATCGCCTGCCGTGGGTGTGGGCTGGCCATTTTTGGAGACTCTTGCGCCGATGACCAGCCGTTCGAAGCGCGAGAGATTCATCCCCGCCATCATGGCCATTGCGTCATCCAGCACCACTTCAATCGGCAAATCCCGTACCTGTTTTCTCACCACGGCCAGTGGCATGGGCGGACCTTCGGCCGCCTTGGCAAAAATAAAGACGGCATCATCAGGCCCGGTCCGAGCCTTGAGCTCATCGGCCAGCGCGACCTTGACCCGGATACGCTTGCCGGGCCCGGCGGCCGTAGTCGTCTGGTCTGGTGTGCCGGGGCTGGATGACAGCTCGGCTTCGGCCCTGCTCATGTAATCGCTGATCTGCTGTGCCTCAGGGCTTTCGGGGCGGAACTGCGCGCGCAGTTGACCCCAGTAGTTCAGCGCGTCCTTGATATTGCCCGTTTCGGCAGCGGCGATGCCGGCCAGCCACAGACCGCTTTTGTGCTTCGGATCCTTTTCCAGAATCTGCCGGACGAGATCGGCGGGCTTGCCCTGCATCGCACCCTGCTGGGCTTCCGCCAGGGCTTCGGCGTAATAGCCCATGAGGTCGAGATTATCGGGAGCGAGTTTCAGTGCGAAGGCGTAGGCACGAGCGGCTGGTTCAGGCTGACGGGTGACCTGCAGCGAGCGGCCGAGCAGTACCCAGCCTTCAAGATCGTTCGGATTTGCGCCAAGCCGTTGAGCCAGTTGTTCGATGGATTTCTGTGTCTCCGCCATAGTGTTGACCGGCGGCTGACTCAGCAGGTCGGGTCTGCCCAAGGCGTAATAGAGCGCCAGAGCCAGCACAGGGGTCAGCAGCAGTGCAATCACCAGCGGGGTTCGGCCCGCTGCGGTGGGCTGCGCCGGAGCCTCGTCCGCTTCTTCGAGGTCGCCCAGCAGGTTGCGTTCTGACTCGGCGATCAGGCCGGCAAGATCGGCGGTTCCAGCCTCGCGGCTCAATTCTTCCTTTCGTTGCTGATGCAGCAGGATATTCAGCTTGGCCCGGTCAACGGCCTGCTGGCGCGGGCCGCTGCGGAGGGCCGGCAGAAAAAACAGGGCGCCGGTCAGCACCATCAGTGCTGCGGTGATCCAGAATGCAGTCATGGTCACTCCTTGGGCTGCAGGCGGCGGGTCAGGCGATCAAGGCGCTGGCGTTCAGCCGCGCTTAGTTCAGGGGCTTCGGTTCTGCCGCGTTGGCGGCCTTTGCTCCAGAGGAACAGACCACCGCCCATCAGCAT
Source organism: Methylococcaceae bacterium (assembly GCA_046305255.1). GTDB lineage: Bacteria > Pseudomonadota > Gammaproteobacteria > Methylococcales > Methylococcaceae > UBA6136. The sequence goes on along the minus strand of JBKCCF010000158.1, from coordinate 809 downwards.
CAGGCCGGGTCCGATCCATAGCAGCAGGGTCATCGCGTTGACGGGCGGTCGGTAGAGCACGAAGTCGCCATAGCGGTCGGTCAGGAAGCGAATGGCCTCGGCTTCGCTCTGGCCGCTCTGGATGATGCCGTAGACTTCGTTGCGCAGGTCTCCGGCAAGGTCGGCGTCGGAATCGGCCAGTGATTGATTCTGGCAGACCAGACAGCGCAACTCGCCGATGAGTCGCTCGTAACGGGCCTGTTTTTCGGGGTCTGCAAATTCCCGTACCTCGACCGCCTGAACGGTTAGGGTGATGCCCATAAGGAGGCCGAATAACAGCGTTCTCATGGCGCTGCCCCCTGCTGGAGCTGGCGAATCAGCGGCAGCAGTTCCGATGCCAGCGCTTCTGGGGTCACCGGGCCGGTAAATTTATGGCGGATGATGCCGGCCTGATCGACCACGAAGGTTTCGGGTACGCCGTAAACCCCCCAGTTGATACCCACCCGGCCATCGGCATCAAAGCCGCTGGCGACATAAGGGTTGCCGTGTTGCGTCAGCCAGTTCTGGGCGGCGGCCTGGGTGTCCTTGTAGTTGAGACCGTAAATCGGGACGATGTTCTGTCGGGCCAGTTGCAGCAGGACCGGATGCTCCTGACGGCAGGACACACACCAGGAGGCCCACACATTCACCAGCACCACCTGTCCCTTGAAGTCGTCGGGGCCGAGGGTTCTGGCCTCATCGGCTACCCGCGGCAGGCTGAAGGCAGGAGCGGGTTTGCCGATCAGGGGCGAGGGTACGGCGCGCGGGTCCAGCCGCAACCCGATCCAGAG
>JBKCCF010000157.1:0-4276 GCA_046305255.1 Methylococcaceae bacterium | reverse complement strand
GGTCACAACATCCGCCTGCTGATGAAGAAGCTGCGGCTTCTTTGGCCCGAAATTATGGAGTGGCTTTATACCCAGTTGGCCCGATATATGACTCGCATACTCATACACACAGCTTGATTCCGACTTGTTCAGCGCGGACTACATACTCCTATTTGTTGATATGTTATGCCTCACACACAAAATTTCTGATAGGCTCTGCTCCTCCAGGAGATCGTGAACAGGCTCTTACGCAACCGTGCCAATTCAACCTCCATTTCGGTCGCGACCCGCTGGCCTTGACCTAATCTTAGCCAGACTCCCTTCCTTCGATGCTCTGACCCAGTTCCCCAGACTGCTCTTCGGGATCGATAGTCGCTTCGCAGCCTCACCCACCGACAACCCTGAATCCAGCACCAGCTTTACTGCCTCCGCCCGAAATTCCAGCGTGTATAAACCCTTCGGCACTCGTTCCATTTCCGTCCTCCGTCTCTCTTCATTTTACGAAACGTTGGACTCCACTTTTCTCAGCCTAGGTCATCGACTGGTTTCACGTTGAAAATTCAGTCCACCATTGATCGGAACGGTGTAGCTGATGTCGTCGGCAGTCGCGGTGCACGTTGCGTTGGTATAGATGCTTTTGCGGACGTATTTTACCTTGACACCAGGCGATCGCCGAGTTCCGCTGGCAACCGCCTTATCGACATAGCGACCATCTGCCGCGCAGGTTACCGCAACCTTGGCTGGTGCAACGCCTTGGCACGTTAACAGGCGGGTATCGACGGTAAAATTACCCTTTAGTGAGGTTGTGAGTACATTCAACACTCCTGCCGCGCTTGATCCGGTATGGTCGCAGTAGAACTGATCGTTCCCCTTCTGGCCCCAAATTGAAACCCTGCTTTTCTCGTTGAACACGCCATCCTGTATGGCGTAGATATCAATCCGTGTACCTTCGTTGGCGGCGGCAACCCCCCATATGGACATGGTTACCGATTTCTTCCTAGGTTTGGCGTCTGCGGTTACTGCGGCCATAATTAATACACCGGCGATGACTGTCGATATGCTCCTGTTCATACATGCTCCTCCTGAACTACTTTGCGAATTTGCCGCTAGTCGGCAACTATTGCCGACCTGGGCATATCGTATGACCCGTAACCCCTCTGTTCCATTCGGGGTATTACCTATTCAAATCGTCTTCCCACGGTGCTCTCCTGTGCTAAACCCATAGAGTGGCCTAGTAATCCTTTACAACGGGCATCGCCAGTGTTTGGTGTGGATAAGGGTACGCTCGAAAACCTACCCTTTCATTGCAGTATAAAGCCTATATAACTGATTTATATTGTTTATATTTCACAGGCTTGAGGTTAATAGAGGTGCCCATAGGGCGTACGCTGACGGAGTCCCTCCCGTCAGCGGGTCTGTTCAACGGATCTGCTTGACGTTAGCCTTGCGTAGCACCAGCAGATGAACCAGCAAGGCCACCGCTGCGCCGATCAAAACCGACGAAAAACCCAGCAATGTCGCCGATGCCGACGCGTTCTGTGCGTGAAGTTCGTTCATCATGGGCTTGGCCACGGCCAGACTCCAGATGAAGTTGGGGATGTAGTAGACAATGGCACCGGCAAAGGCCCATTGAAACGCAGGCAGTCCCCGTGTTGCTGCGCTGCGGTAAAACCAGTAAGCAATGCCTATCGCAATAACGCCGCCGATCATGTCGCCTCCCGTCTTGTAGTTTTTCGATGTTGAAGCGGGTAGAGGCAGTAAGCCCACAGCCCGATGCAAAGACCGCCTGCCTTCCTTGATAGTTCAGTGCTGCCCGTTTTGCTGTCGATGCCAGTACAGGTAAAACGGCAGTCCGGCAGCCAGAAGGGCCAGACCGGACAGCGTTTCATCCGGACGGCGAAGACCAATACTGACGCAGAACAAGAGAGCTACCAGGCTGAATAATAGCGGAATCCACGGGTATCCCAGCGTGAGGTAGGGTCTCGGCAGTTCGGGATGACGCAGGCGCAGAATAATGACGGAAAGTGCGGTCACGGCATAAAAGCCCCACGTGCCGAATAGCGCGTAATCGAGGGTTCGCTCAAACGCGGCCTTGTCGTGACCCAGCGCCACAATCAGGCTGGCGGCCAATACGCCTTGCAGCATCAGGGCTTTTATTGGTGTTCTGAAGGTGGGATGCAGGTCAGCGATGCGCTGGAAAAATAGTCCGTCACGGGACATGGCATAGAAAATCCGTGCGCCCGACAGAATTGATCCGTTAAGTGCAGCGAAGGTCGAGATCAGCGCCGCCAGTGTCAGGGCAGTGCCGCCCGCCGCACCTAGAATATGGGTGGCAACATCCTGGGCTACCCGGTTGCTGTGCTGGATGGCGACGAAGGGCAGGGCATAGAAATAAGCCAGATTGGCCGCAATATAGACTGAAGCCACCCCCAGCACGCCAAGAATCAGCACTCTTGGAATGGTGCGGTGTGGGTTGCGAATCTCCTCGCTGACCATCGTCAGGTTATTCCAGCCGTCATAAGCCCAGAGCGCTGCCGCAAGCGCGGCACCCATCCCGGTGAGGCGGCTTATGGTGTCTCTATCATCAGGGGGAGGGGGCTGATGAAACTGTTCCCAGCTCCCCGCGCCGCTGCCGAACACCAGCACCACCAGGGCCAAAATGGCGCCGATCTTGATTGCGGTGAGCAGGCTCTGCAGGGCACCGCCGGTGGCTACGCCGAAGCTGTTGACCAGCGTTAACAGGACGATAGCGCCGATGGCGGCCAACTGCAGCCCGGTCATCCGGAATAGTCCGATGCCGGTTTCGTATTGCACCAGGTCAGCATCCAGCCCACTAACGAAATAGCCCAAAAACAGGCTGAATGCGATGGCGATGCCGGCAATTGATCCGGTCTTCCCCATTACGATTTGCTGCCAGCCGAACAAAAACCCCCACAGAGGCCCGTAGGCCCGGCTGAGAAAGATATACTCGCCGCCCGCAGACGGCATCGACGCTCCCAGTTCTGCGTAACTTAACGCCCCGGCCAGTGATAGTAATGCGCCGAATACCCAGACAGCGAACACCAGTTCGACAGCACCGGTTTCGCGGGCCATGGTCGAGGGCACGAGAAAAATCCCGGTGCCGATGACAGTACCCGCCAGCAGGGCGGCCGAAGCCCATGGGCTCAGCCCCTGTCTGAGGGTTGGAGCGGTATGGGTAGCATCTTCAGTCAAGGCGCCTCCGGGTATCTCGTGCGGGGGGAGTGAGCGGCATGGCCATTGTCCGTGACCCTGCCGCCCAACACAACCGCGTGGCCAGGACCGCCCTGATGATGGAGGAGAACCATCAGGCAACATGGTTTTCGCCAGCGCTCGCGTTACTATTGCTGCATCTAGGCAGGGATACCCAGGGAAGCGAGTATGGCGAAAGATGATTTCAGTCAGGGAGGCGTGCAGCCGGAGTCTGCAGGGCAGATATCACCCAACACGGCTATCGGGTTGGCCCGGCATCTTGAGATTATCGGGCATGATCTGCGCCGCCTGGCAGCGCCGGTAATGGCGGATGCTTCCGCCGTGTCGGCCTCATTCGAGGGTGCGCTGGTCGCCCTGTCCGCTGCGGTAGAGGATGTGCGGCGACTGGATGTGGCATCCGCGGTGAAACTGGAGAGTGAAACGGCTGAGCGCCAGAAAGCCGAGGCCACCCTGCGCAAGACGCTCAGAGCGCGCACCGTCATGGCCGAATGCAATCACGCCCTGCTGCATGAAGCTGGCGAAGGTGAGCTGTTCGAGCGCATGTGCCGCATCATCGTCGAATTCGGCCATTATCCCGCCGCCTGGATCGGACGGGTGCGTAGCGATTCCGAGCAGACGGTAGTGCCGGTTGCGCATGCGGGGCATGAAGACGGCTTTCTGCGGGAATGGCGCTTCGTTCTGGAAGATCCTGATCATGATCAAACGCCGGCGGGACTGGCCATCCGCAGTGGCCACGCCGTCAGGTTAGCTGATCTGGCGGGAGAGACCCGCTGGGAAGGCTGGCGGAAGCAGGTGATGTCGCGGGGTTACGGGTCGGTGCTGGTATTCCCTCTGCGCGAGCAATACCGGGTGTTCGGGGTGCTGAGTATCTATGACTGGGACGCCTCTGCCTTTACCGATGACGAGGCGAGCCTGTTGCAGGAACTGGCTGACGACATCGCCTATGGGGTCACCAATTTGAGGATTGAAGCGGCCCGCGAGAGGGCCGAACGCCGTTTGGCCACCCAATTCGAGATTGCCCGCTTGCTGGCCGACTCGGCCTCGCTGGTGCAGGTTGCACCCGCCA
>JBKCCF010000156.1:0-8033 GCA_046305255.1 Methylococcaceae bacterium | reverse complement strand
CGATGGCCGCATCACCCAGCGGGCGCCAGCCTTCGAGGAGGCCGTGCTGATAGTTGATTTTGCTGACACCGAGGCCGGCATTGAGCCCCAGCCCGGCACTGTCGCCGAATGCCTGTCGCCGGTCGCCGGTACCTATGCGGCGCTGGTGACAGGTATCCGCGACTATGTCGGCAAGAACGGCTTCAAGGGCGCGGTGCTGGGGCTGTCCGGTGGCATTGATTCGGCACTGACGCTGGCGCTGGCTGCCGATGCCCTGGGGCCGGAGCGGGTTGAAGCGGTGCTGATGCCGTCGCGCTATACCGCTGACATGAGTAACGAGGATGCGGTGCTGGAAGCCGAGGCGCTGGGTTGCGCCTACCATGTCCTGCCCATAGAGCCCGCCTTCAATACGTTTCTCGACATGCTGGCCGACAGTTTCCGCGGCCTGCCGCCGGACACCACCGAAGAAAACATACAGGCCCGCTGCCGGGGCATCCTGCTGATGGCGTTTTCCAACAAGCACGGCAAAATTGTGCTGACCACAGGCAACAAGAGCGAGATGAGCGTCGGCTATGCCACGCTTTATGGTGATATGGCGGGAGGGTTTGCACCGCTTAAGGACGTGCCGAAAATGCTGGTCTATGCCCTGTCGGAATACCGCAACAGCCTGTCGCCGGTCATCCCCCGGCGGGTGATCGACCGCCCGCCCTCGGCGGAGCTGCGGCCTGATCAGAAGGATGAGGATTCGCTGCCACCCTACCCGGTGCTGGATGCCATCCTGGAGCGTTATGTGGAACAGGATCAGGCGGTGGCCGAGATCATCGCGGCAGGTTTTTCTGCACATGATGTTACCCGGGTGGCGCGGATGGTCGACCGCAATGAATACAAGCGGCGTCAAGCCCCGCCCGGTGTCAAGATCAGTCGTCGCGCCTTTGGTCGGGACCGGCGCTACCCGATGACGCAGGGTTACAGGGGCTGAGCCTGGCTACAGCGGGCGGTCACTCTCAATCGGGCCAGGCAGCGGCCGCGGCAGGACATTCAGGATATGCCTGGCAGGAGCGGGTTCCATCCTGCAGTGAACCCGAACGGGAGCAGCAGGCGGCCCGAGGTACCTTGCCGGCCTCCATTTCAGCGATAATCCGGCCCTCACAATGGATACTACGAGCATGCACGACATCATCGCCTGGCTAGTTAATACCATCGGCGCCATGGGCTACCCCGGCATTTTCCTGCTGATGGCCATGGAAAGTTCCGTCATTCCCGTCCCTAGCGAATTGGTGATGCCACCGGCCGGCTATCTGGTTCATCAGGGCAAGCTCAGCATGGGGCTGGTGATCCTGAGTGGAACGCTGGGAAGTCTGGTCGGCGCCTATGCCAATTATTTCTGTGCCCGCTGGCTGGGTCGGCCACTGGTTATCCGCTATGGCCGCTATGTCTGGATTACCGAAGAGCACTTCAATCGGGTGGAGCGTTATTTCCTGCGTCACGGTGAAATATCGACCTTCATCGGTCGATTGCTGCCGGTCATCCGTCATCTGATCTCGATTCCGGCCGGCATAGCGCGCATGAATCACTGGCGCTTCACCTGCTACACGACGCTGGGCGCAGCGCTGTGGGTGAGTATTCTGGCCTGGATCGGCTACTTCATCGGCGAGAATCAGTCACTGATTCAGCTCTACTCACGTCAGGCGATCATGGCGGTGCTGGCCTTCAGTGCAATGCTGACGCTGATTTATGTCGTGATTCAGCGGCGACGCGCCCGCCGTTCCGAAGGTACCGTGTAACGCCCCGCCACCGCTGCCCACTACAGACTGATACTCAATGACTGACCATTACGATGCCTCCTCGATTGAAGTCCTTTCGGGACTGGACCCGGTTCGCAAGCGGCCCGGCATGTATACCGACACCAGCCGGCCCAACCATCTGGCGCAGGAGGTGATCGACAACAGCGTGGACGAGGCGCTGGCCGGTTTTGCGAGGACCATTGATGTCAGGCTTATGGCCGACGGTGGGGTAGAAGTGCGCGATGATGGCCGCGGCATGCCGGTCGATAGGCACCCGGAACTCGGGGTTTCAGGGGTCGAGGTAATCCTCACCAAACTGCATGCCGGTGGCAAGTTTTCCAACAAGAACTACCGTTTCTCCGGCGGTTTGCACGGGGTCGGCGTATCGGTGGTCAACGCGCTTTCTGATCGGCTGGAGGTCGAAGTGCGGCGGGCGGGCAAGGCTTACGCAATGGCCTTCGAGCGGGGTGAAAAGGTTGAGGACCTGTCCGAAACCGGCAGCGCCGGCAAGCGCGAGACCGGTAGCACCGTCCGCTTCTGGCCGGAAGCGCGCTATTTCGACACTCCGCGCATTGCCGTGCCGCGTCTTAAATCCCTGTTGCGGGCCAAGGCGGTGCTCTGTCCGGGGCTCAGGATCAGCCTGAATGACGAGAGCAACGGGGAAACCGAGGTCTGGCACTACGAAAACGGCCTGCCGCAATACTTGCTGGACCGGATCGGCGCTGCTGATTGCGTGCCGGAGGAGCCCTTTGTCGGCAGTATGGCGGGCAGTCACGAGGCGGTTGACTGGGCGCTGGTCTGGACGGCTGACGCCAACGAGCCGGTGATGGAAAGCTATGTCAATCTGGTACCGACGGCGCAGGGCGGCACTCATGTCAACGGCTTGCGAACCGGACTCACCGAGGCGGTGCGGGAGTTTTGCGAGTTCCGCAACCTGCTGCCGCGCGGCATCAAGATTGCGCCGGAAGATGTCTGGGACCGCTGTCATTATGTGCTCTCGGTCAAAATGCAGGAGCCACAGTTCTCGGGCCAGACCAAGGAGCGATTGAGCTCGCGCGAATGTGCACCGTTCGTCTCGGGTGTCGCCAAGGATGCCTTCAGTTTGTGGCTCAACCAGCATCCCGTCATCGGCGAACGGATTGCCGAACTGGTGATCGAGAGCGCCCAGAAGCGGCTTAAGGCCAGCCGGCAGGTCGTGCGCAAGAAGGTCGCGACCGGCCCCGCACTGCCCGGCAAGCTGTCGGACTGCGCCTCACAGGATCTGGGCCTGACCGAGCTGTTTCTGGTCGAGGGCGACTCGGCGGGTGGCTCGGCCAAGCAGGCGCGGGACAAGGACTATCAGGCCATCATGCCCTTGCGCGGCAAGATACTGAACACCTGGGAAGTCGATTCATCGGGTGTGCTGGCCTCACAGGAAGTCCACGACATCAGCGTCGCCGTCGGGGTTGATCCCGCGTCTGCTGATCTTGGCGGTCTCCGTTACGGCAAGATCTGCATCCTCGCTGACGCCGACTCCGACGGCAATCATATCGCCACCCTGCTCTGCGCCTTGTTTGTGCGGCATTTCCGGGCGCTGGTGGATGCCGGTCATGTCTTCGTCGCCATGCCGCCGCTGTACCGCATTGATGTCGGCAAGAATGTCTACTATGCGCTGGATGAGGCGGAGAAAAAGGGGGTGCTGGACCGCATTGAAGCCGAGAAGATCAGAGGCAAGGTTAACGTCCAGCGCTTCAAGGGGCTGGGCGAGATGAACCCCTCGCAGTTGCGCGAAACCACCATGAACCGCGATACCCGCCGTCTGGTACAACTGACGCTGGCGGAGCGGGAAGCGACGGATGAATGTCTTGATATGCTGCTGGCCAAAAAGCGGGCCGGCGACCGCAAGTCATGGCTGGAGGCCAAGGGTAATCTGGCGGCGCTTTGACCGGCGCGAACTGGCCGGGGCCCGGCAACTCTATGTAGGAGTGCGGCTTGTATCGGATATTATTTTCTCTATAATTCCGGCCTTGTTTTTTTCAAGGGCAGTCAAGCGACTGCCTTTTTCTTTTTTGGCGGAGTACGGTGATGACCAGTCAGGTAATGCCCACCTATGCGCGGATGCCCGTGATGTTTGAGCGGGGTGAGGGCGCCTGGCTGTGGGACAGCGAGGGCCAGCGTTATTTTGACGCGCTGGCCGGCATTGCCGTCTGTAATCTGGGGCATGCCCACCCCGCAGTGGCCAGGGCGCTGTGCGATCAGGCCAGCACGCTGATCCACACCTCAAACATCTACCGTATTGACCTGCAGGAAAAACTCGCTGCTGCACTGTGCCATCTCAGCGGCCTCGACAATGCCTTTTTCTGCAACTCCGGCGCTGAAGCCAATGAGGCCGCGCTCAAGCTTGCCCGAAAGTTTGGCCATGCCAGAGGCATCGACAATCCTGCCGTCATCGTCATGGACAGCAGTTTTCATGGCCGTACCCTGTTCACGCTCAGCGCGACCGGTAATCCCAAGGTACAGGACGGTTTCGCGCCGCTGGTTGACAGCTTCGTGCGGGTGCCTTACGGCGATGCGGCCGCTGTGGCAGCGGTCAGCGATCCCCGCGTCGTCGCCATACTGGTTGAGCCGGTTCAGGGTGAGGGTGGCGTAAGGGTGCCGCCGGCCGATTATCTACCGACCTTGCGGGAGCTCTGCGATGCGCGGGGGTGGTTGCTGATGGTCGATGAAGTCCAGAGCGGTATGTGCCGGACCGGCGAGTGGTTTGGTTTCCAGCATGCCGGCATCCTGCCCGATGTGATGACCCTGGCCAAAGCGCTGGGCAACGGTGTCCCTATCGGCGCCTGTCTGGCGCGCGGCACGGCTGCTGAAGTTCTGACGGCCGGCAAGCATGGCTCCACCTTCGGCGGCAACCCGCTGGCTTGCCGGGCGGCGCTAACGGTCATTGACGTCCTGCATCAGCAGGCTCTGGCGCCGCGTGCCGCCGAACTGGGCCGGATGATACGGGCCGGCTTCCGCGAACGCCTGGCCGGCAACCCTCATGTTATCGATATCCGTGGTCAGGGCCTGATGATCGGCATCGAGCTGGACGCGCCCTGTACCGAACTGGCGGCAGCCGCCCTCGCCCGCGGATTGCTGATTAACGTCACGGCGGACAGTACCATCCGCCTGCTACCTCCTCTCATACTCAGCGACGATGAAGCCCGCCATCTGATGGATGGTGTGGCGAGTCTCGTCAACGACCACACGGCTGCCTGAAGCCGGGAGTTACCATGTCCTTGCGTCATTTGATTAACCTCACGGACCTTAGCCCGACCGAGTTCCGCGGCCTCATCCAGCGCGCCATCGAACTGAAGCAGTCCACCGCCGTCTATGAACCACTCAAGAACAAGGTGCTGGGGATGGTGTTCGAAAAGTCATCCACCCGAACCCGAATCTCGTTCGAAGCGGGCATGATCCAGTTTGGCGGCGGTGCGATTTTCCTCTCCCCGCGCGATACCCAGCTGGGACGGGGTGAACCGATTGAGGATTCGGCGCGGGTCATCTCCCGCATGGTGGACGGCATCATGCTGCGCACACACGCGCACCGGACGGTCGAGATTTTTGCCGAACATTCGCGGGTGCCGGTCATCAACGGCCTGACCGACCGCAGCCATCCCTGTCAGTTGCTGGCCGACATGCAGACTTATTTTGAACACCGTGGCGACATCCGCGGGCGGCAGGTGGCCTGGATTGGTGATGGCAACAACATGTGTCATTCCTATATTGAGGCAGCAGCGCTGCTGGAGTTCGACCTTAGCATCGCCTGCCCGGAGGCTTACCCGCCGGCCGCCGATTTTCTGGCTTTGGCACCCTCGCGGGTGCGGCTCGTGCGCGATCCCGCCGAGGCGGTCCGTGGCGCGGATCTGGTGGTGACGGATGTCTGGGCCAGCATGGGCCATGAGGAGGAGCAGGCCAAGCGGGTAGAGGCGTTTCGTGACTATCAGGTCACAGCCGCGCTGATGGCGCTGGCCGCGCCGGATGCGCTGTTCATGCACTGTCTGCCGGCCCATCGGGGCGAAGAGGTCAGCGCCGATGTCATGGATGGCCGACAGAGTGTGGTGTGGGATGAGGCGGAAAACCGTCTGCATGCGCAGAAAGCCCTGCTGGAGTTTTTGCTGGTCGAGACCAGCCCGGTTCGGCAACGGGCTGACTGAAGGCGCCACCTCGCCCGATCGGGGGCTGAATCGAGCGGCTAGCCGAGCAGGTGCCGGATCATGTCCCGTTCGGCGATCAGCTCGGCGACGTTGGCTTTCAGCCTGCTCTGGCAGAAATCGTCCAGTGCCAGTCCCTGCACGATGCGCCAGTGGCCCTCGCCGATTTCCACCGGAAAGGAATACATCAGTCCCGGCTCTATGCCGTAACTGCCGTCGCTGCATACCGACATGCTGGTCCAGTCGCCCTGCGCTGTTCCGAAGTGCCAGTCCCGCATATGATCCAGTGCCGCATTCGCGGCCGATGCAGCGCTGGACTTGCCCCGCAGACGAATGATCTCCGCCCCGCGATTCTGAACCGTCGTAATGTAGCTCTGCTCGTACCACTCTCTACCCACCCGTTCCAGCGCCGGCCGGTCAGCGACCATGGCATGAGTGATATCCGGAAATTGCCGGGCCGAGTGATTGCCCCAGATGGTGACCCGTCTGACCTGCGCAGGATTGCTGTTACAGCGCAGGGCCAGGAGGTTGACCGCGCGGTTGTGATCAAGCCGGGTCATGGCAGCAAAGTTTTCGGCGGGCAGGTCGGGCGCGTTGCAGCGGGTGATGAGAGCGTTGGTATTGGCGGGGTTGCCGACGACCAGCACCTTCACACTGCGCCGCGCGGATTGATTCAGGGCCCGCCCCTGAGCGGAGAAAATGGCGGCATTGGTCGACAGGAGGTCTTTACGCTCCATGCCCGGCCCTCGTGGCTGGGCGCCGACCAAAAAGACCATGTCGGCATTCTCGAACGCCTGCACCGGATCGCTATGACAACTGACGCCCCACAACAGAGGCGAGGCACAGTCGGCCAGCTCCATGGCAATACCGGCGAGACTCGCCACCACCTCGGGTACTTCCAGCAGACTCAGGACGATGGGCTGATCCTTGCCCAGTAAATCACCTGCAATCAGCCGGAACAGCAGCGAATAACTGATCTGCCCTGCCGCACCGGAAACGGCGATATGCACCGGTGTTTTCATTGCGTCACCCAATTGAGTTTCCTTGTCATCACAGACGCCCCCTGAAGAAGCATCTGGTAGCTAGTCGGTTGTGTAACCTTTGGCTGCAATTGCCTGTTTGATCTGGGCCAGAGTCGCCTGTGTGTCGTCGTACTCGATATCCAGCCGGCTGTCAGGCGCCGAAGCCTTGCTTGAGAGCACCCCGGCCAGGGCATTGACGGCCTCCTGCACTGATTTTTCGCATCCACCACACTTCATTCCCTTGACGTTCAACTGGGCAGTAGCCATGGTCTGTTCTCCTTGATGTATCAGCGGTGAGTAATGCCAGGGGGCCCGTTCAGTCCTGCCGGCTGCGGCTGTTGAACGGGAAGGGTTTATCGTTCGAAGCATAGGACAGGTACAGCCAGATGCGATAAACATAGTCGGCGATCAGTTTGCCGGTTCGCTGTGCGCCGGCGTTGGGCTGGCTGCCAATGAGGTGGAGCACAACCTGCATCAGCAGAACGCCCCACAGGACAAAACGAACGACGCCAAGAATAACCACATAGACGAGGATGTAAAACAGCCTGACGAAGAAATTCCCGGATTCGATGACGGAAGGTTCGATGCTGGACATGTTCGCACTTGATTCTTTATGTTAGACCCACACGAGCCGCCCGCTAGCCCCATTCGGGGATCGAAACCAGGCGATGCCCGCAACCTAATCAGGCTGGCAAGAATACCGCAATCATGACGCTCCTGTTAAATCGTGACGGCGAATTGAGCTATATCGAGGATTACCTCGCCCCTGCTGAAGCCGATCACATACTGTCGCAACTGGAAAATGAGCTGGCCTTTGAAACCGAAGACAGTGTGATGGCGGGCCGTACGATCAGGGTGCCCCGGCTGGTGTGCTGGTACGGTGATCCGGAGGCCTGTTATCGCTACTCGGGAATCGATCACACACCGAAGCCCTGGCCGCCGGTGTTGGCGGCGCTCAGGCGGCGGCTGGACGTCGAGTGCTGTCAGGCGTTCAACAGCGTACTGGGCAACCTCTACCGCGACGGCCAGGACAGCATGGGCTGGCACGCCGACGATGAGCCGGAACTGGGCCGCAACCC
>JBKCCF010000155.1:0-5739 GCA_046305255.1 Methylococcaceae bacterium | reverse complement strand
AACCGGGTCATGCCCCGGGTTCACACCATCACCATCATTACGGACTGGGCCCTGCCGGTGTTGCGCTGGCTGATTTAAGTCAGGCCCGGATTGTCCGGATCGAACGCGATGTGCTGTCAAAAAACGATGCCTATGCCCGTGCCAACCGCGAAGGGTTCAAGGCGCATGGGATAGTGACGCTCAATCTCCTGTCCGGGCCGGGTTCCGGCAAGACCAGCCTGCTGGAGCGAACGCTGCTGGATCTCAGGGCCGACTACGCCATGGCGGTGATTGAGGGTGATCAGCAAACCGCAAACGATGCCGAACGCATCCGCGCGACCGGTGTTCCGGCGCTACAGATCAATACCGGCAAGGGTTGCCACCTCGACGCCCACCAGGTTGCGCACGCCGTAGCTGATCTGAAACCTGACGATGGGAGCCTGCTGTTTATAGAAAATGTTGGCAATCTCGTCTGTCCCGCGATGTTCGATCTGGGCGAACAGGCCAAGGTGGTCATGCTCTCAGTCACGGAGGGCGAGGATAAACCCCTCAAGTACCCCGACATGTTTCACCATGCCTCGGTCATCCTGCTCAACAAGATTGATTTGCTGCCTTACCTCACCTTTGATGTCGCGCGCTGTCTTGACGCGGTGAGGCAGGTCAATCGGGATGCTCCGGTGTTGCCGCTATCCGCCACCCGTGGTGAGGGCATGGCGGCCTGGTACGACTGGCTACGGGCGCAGCGTGTGGAAATCCGCAGTTCGTAGGGCAGGGCTTTCGGATCCCGCCGGGTAGATCACTCGCCGGGGCTGGGCGCTACCGGACGGGCCGTCTGCTCGAGCAGGGACTTGAGCGCGTCAATATCCAGAGGTTTGACGAAATGGTAGTCGATACCCGCTGCCTTTGATGCGCGGCGGTCCGCCTCACTGCCATAGCCGCTAACCGCCGCCAGACAGACGGCCTCAAGTCCGGATAGGCCCCGCAGCTGGCGTGCCAGCTCGTAGCCATCCATGTCGGGTAAACCAATATCAAGCAGTATCAGCTCGGGCTTATAGTTGGCGGCGATGTCGAGTGCGCTCAAGGCATCATAAGCCAGCCGTGCCTCGTAGCCGCAGCTTTCGATCAACATGGCCTCGCTGTTGGCGATATCGGCATTGTCGTCCACCACCAGCACCCTCAACCCTGAACCCGTGGTTTCCGTGGTCGCCGCACCTGCTTTCGGTGCGGGGCTGCTCCCTTCAGTCTGTGCCGATTTAACAGCCAGCGGGAAGCTGACGGAGAATTCGCTGCCAAATCCTATGCCCGCGCTTTCCGCCGCAATGGCCCCGCCATGCAGATTCACCAGCCGGCGCACCAGCGTCAGCCCAATGCCGAGTCCGCCCTGTCGTCTGTCCAGTGTGCGATCCGCCTGCATGAACAGCTTGAAGATATTGGGCAACAAATCGGGGGCAATACCCTGTCCGTCGTCCTTGACCTTCAGTATCGCCATCTCGCCATGTGCCCGTAGGTTGATGGCAATATGGCCGAATGAGGGGGTGTACTTGATGGCGTTATTCAGCAGATTCTCAATGATCTGCTCAATCCGTACCGAGTCGGCATGGATGATCACCGGGTGATCCGGTAACGTCAGCGTCAGTTCGTGGCCGGCGCTCTGCAGGGCTGACTGACAGGACAGCACCGAGGCATGCACCATCGCCACCATATCGACCGGACCGCGGCGTAAGTCGATCTGGTTGCGGGTCACCCGGGCGATGTCCAGCAGATCATCGACCATTCGGGTCAGTTTGGTGACCTGTCGATCCATCATGTTCCAGATGTCAGGTAACGCCACCTCCCCCGGTTTGGCTCGCTGCAGGATGCCCAGCGCATTGCGGAGCGGGGCCAGTGGGTTGCGCAATTCGTGGGCCAGCATGGCGATGAAATCGTCTTTTTGCCGGTCGGCTTGCCGTAGCGACGCTTCAATGCGCTTGCGGTCGGTGATGTCGTGATTGGTTTCCAGCACCAGCAGGCTGCCATCCAGATGCTCGCTGACCTGGTAGCGGCAATCGACGACCAGTTCCCGGCCATCGCGGGTCAGGTGGGTGACTTCGCCCATCCAGCGCCGGTCCTCGCGTAACCGGCGTTCAAATTCATCGCTGGTGACATGGCGCTTGCAGCCCAGCAGATCCTGGCTCCGTCTGCCAATCACCTCGGCGGCACGCCAGCCATAAAGCTCCTCTGCACCGCGGTTCCAGTAGCGGATACCGCCGCCGATAGACCAGATCAGAATCGCCTCGTGGGCCTGCTCCAAAAGATCGGCCTGTTGCTTGGCGAGGGCCTCGGCCTTGCGATTCTCGCTCACGTCCAGCAGGGTGAGCAGTGCAAGACCAACCTTGCTGGAATCCCCAATCAGTTTACGGGCGTTCATCAGCAACACCTGCTCGCCCGTTCGCGGGAAGTTAAACACTAGTTCGAGATTGTTGATGCCGGTTTCGTTCTCCAGGATGGATTTGAGCAGCGTTTCGAAAGCCGGGGTGCTCCAGACCCCTTCGCCGATATCCATCAGGTTCTGACCCTCAATCTGGCCGGCCACTAAATGGAACATCGAGGTGAACGAGGGATTGCAGCGACGGATGCGGTGGTTCTGGTCAATCACCACCATAGCAGAATGGGCCGTGTCAACGATGGCCTGGGCATAGTCATCGGTTGCCTGCGCATCCGTCATGGCGCGGCTGAGTTCATTGTTGCGGAGTATCAATTCCTCATTGGCGGTGATCAGCTCCTCGTTGGCAGACTGCAGTTCCTCCTTGGCGGTCTCCAGCTCCTCATTAGTGCTTTGGAACTCTTCCTTTGCCGAGAGCAGTTCCTCTTGCGTGGATTTGAGATCCTCCCGACTCCCTTCGTACGCTTCGAAAAGCGAGCGCAGATGCTCCTGGGTGGCGGTCAGTTCGCGGCGCAGTTTTTCCACGTCTTTCGGTTCGGCAGTGCGGTGACCCAACCAGCGGTGCAGGAGGCTGCCGAGGCCACGCGAGGGCTCACTGTGCGCGGAACGGTCGTTCAGGGTGATGAGCCAGCACTCACCGGCCTCATTCGCTTCGGTCAGCGGCACCACCTCAATGTCCAGCACATACGTCAGGTCATTGATATCAATAGACAGTTTTTCACGGCGAACGGGTGCGGAGCTGTTGCGCGCCTCATGTATGGCCGTCGTGAGGGCAATATGAAGGGCGGGGCAAAACATACCTTGAACCGTCATGCTGGCAGGCCCGGGCCGAATATCCAGCAACGGGCTTATCCGGCCAATGAATTGAAGAATGTTGTGGTGCTCATCGACCACCATTCCCGCAGGCGCGTAGCGGTCAATGAGGAGCCGGTTGAGATAGTTTTCCATGGCCGCCGTGTGTCGTGCGTTAATCAGGATGCCGGATGATTTATCGGTGCTGGCGGGTTTAGATAGGCCTTTTACCTGGCAACTGTCAACCCAGAGGCGGCTGTTCTCGTTTTTACGCATGTAAATTCGCCGCCGTTTGTCGATCTGATCGAACAGATTAAGGGAGTATTGGCTGACGCTCTCTGATGGTCCCAGCACCAGGTAGCCACCCGGTTTCAGCGCGTAATGGAACGTCGTCGTCACGCGGCGGTGAAGTACTGAATCAAAGTAAATCATCAGGTTGCAGCAGCTTATCAGGTCCACCTTGGAGAAGGGCGGATCAGAGGTCAGGTCGTGCTGGGCAAAAACGCAGAGCAGGCGGATTTCGGGTTTGATCCGATAGCCATTGTCGACAGGGATAAAAAACCGGTCCAGCCGCTGCTGGCTGACCCCCTCGAGATGGGTAGAGCGATAAAACCCTGTGCGCGCCTGGGTGATGGCGCTGTCATTGATGTCGGTTCCGAACAGGGTGATCTCCTGTGCGCGCTCACCCAACTGTTCCAGCAACAGCATGGCGATGGAGTAGACTTCAGCTCCCGTAGAACAGCCCGGAACCCAGATCCGTATCGGTTGATCACCGACGTAGTGCGCCAACAAGGACGGAAAGACGGTTTCTGCCAGACCCTCGTACATGTCCTTTTCCCGAAAAAAGCGGGTGACGCCGATGAAGAAGTCCTGACAGAGCGCCTGGGCTTCAGCCTGATCATCGGCCAGCGATTCGATATAGTCATGTATCTGGTTGCAGCGGGTGTTGCCCAGTCGTCGCAGAAGACGGCGCTGAATGGTACTGCGTTTATAGTGCGACAGATCAATGCCGGTAGCCGCTCGAAGAATATGGCACAGTCGCATGAAGTCGTCGTCGTTCAACAGCGCCGGCTCGGTAGTCAGGTTGCCCATGACGGTTAACGCTTTGGCTTCGGCAGGGGCTGTCATCCGAGCCGCCATGGCATCAATGTCCATTACCGCGTCAGGCGCAACCTTGGCCGCCGCGTGCCTCGGCATGTCCTGGTAGGCGGCTGTTTCGAGACGCTGTACCAGAGTCATTCCCCCGGCGACGCGAATGGCTTCCATCCCCTCGGCGCCATCGCTGCCGGTGCCGGACAGGATGATGCCGATACTGTTCTGGCCCACAGTCGCTGCCACTGACCGGAACAGGAGATCGATTGGTTTTTCCGTACGCTCGGCATTCTCCCTCGCGCTGAGAATAGGCCGGTCGGTTGTGCCGCTGACGGCGAGGCTCGGGCTCAGGATGTAGATGTGGCCGGGCTGCAAGGGCTCACCGGTCTGACCTTGACTGACCGGCATGGTGGTCTTGCCCGCCAGAATCGTGCTCAGCATCGTTTCGTGGTTGGGCAAGGAGTGTAGCAGCACGAGGAAAGCCTGGGGTGCATCCACCTTCAGTGCGCTGATGAGGTGTACCAGCGCCTCGACGCCGCCCGCCGAGGCACCGATGGCCACGACCGGCATGCTCATTGGTTTGGTGCGGAGGCTGCTGTTTTTCATGGCGGCAGAGATAGGCTTCCGCGGGCAGGCTTCACGGCCATGATCATTTTAATAGGCCTGGTTCTCATACTCGGCGCGATCTTTTTCATAAAGATCGTGCAGTGCATCACAGGTTGGCTGGCCGACCTCGCTACGTGCGCGACAGTCTTCATATTCCTGTCTGGATTCTTCCACACGAATGGCGGCTTCCTCTGCATCGGGCCCGCCAACAACAGGTCGCGAGGAGCGGCAGCTCCAGCACGATGTGAATAAAACAATCAGTAGCAGTCGTTTGAAATTTCGATTCATGGTGTGATTCGGTGGATGTTACAGTCACGTCAAGTGAATCACACTGGCATAAAAGTGGCAAAAGGGCTTCGAACGAGCCGTTCGGCGCCCCCTTACAGTGTTTGACCGGATGGGTCCTTGTAGGGATGGCGGATTCCTCCACAGTTCGGGCAAAGGAAAAAAATCGGAACATCCATGTTCCGCCGACGCATCCTGACCTCTGCCAGGGGCTCCCTTCCTTCCCGCGCCTCCACCGGCGATATCCTGTCGCCGGTCTTCGGGCAGTACACTGGGAGTTGGGGGGGCCAGGTGTAGTGCCGAAGCAGGCTGCATTTAAACGGGTTTTCCAACAGGTTTGAATAAGTAGGAATGCCTAGTTTACCGGCATTCACCTCGACTATTCGCCTATTCAGCCTTTATGTAAGACTCTGCAAGGTGCGCCCCGAAGTTCACCACTTCGCGAGCTGATTTGGGCCTCCTGGACGTCAAACCTGCCTTTGCAATCAAACACCTACGTGCCAGAACTGGGTTAATCCTGAAAACCTCTGTTGTGTCACGCGATGACGCTATCTTATTGGCCA